>NZ_JBKQXN010000325.1:0-98984 GCF_046762905.1 Yoonia sp. R2-816
ATGTACCCCAAGGATCTCAGCCGAAAGCCGCGACAGCACGCAAGGTGGACACAAAAAGTTACAACTCAACCGCTCTGGCGGATCAATCATTCTGCGCAAAAAAGCTTGACTGGGGCGACCCCGTTACCGAAGTCCTGACCCTAGCGCCTTGCGAGATCAGCGACGCATCCATGCCGCCATACTTTGCCCGCCGCTTGTAAAAACTGGCCGTGCTCATCCCATGGTAACGGCACAGATCCGCAACAGGCACACCGCTCTCGGCCTGGTTCAAAATACCCATGATTTGGGCTTCGCTGTACTTCGATTATTTCATCAGAATCTCCTCGTTCATTGTCGAGAAAATTCTACTTCGAAACACCTCTAAATTACGGGGGGATTACCGCTACGATGCCGATTGTTTCCGAGAAGCCCTGCAAGACAAGGGCATACGGCCATGCATCCCCAGTCGGAAGTCCCGCGCCAAAGCTGTGCGCTACGACAAACGCAGGTACAAGCGACGCAATCGTATCGAAATCATGTTCGGCGGACTGAAAGACTGGCGAAGGGTTGCAACACGATATGATCGATGCCCCAAAGTCTTCCTCTCAGCAATCGCATTCGCAGCAACCATAATCTATTGGTTATGAATCCTGACCCTAGCTCTGGCCTATCGTCGCTATCACCCCCCCAGCACCCTTTGGCATTGGGAGGATCGACCGGCCGCAGCATCTCTAAATCGTTGGCCAAACCGGAACTGGCAAATCGACCCTGCTTTTGAGCCTCACCCACTAAGGTCCCGACAAGGGCACCGGGTTTTGTCTGATCGATCCACGTGGCGACCTAGCCGAGGCATTGCACCGTGATCTGCTCGTGCCACATCTTTATTGGGATGTATCAGTTCCGACGTATCCGCTGGGATACAACTCCTTGGCCAAGGGGTTCGCCATCCACCGACCATTGGTGACATCAGGCGTCATCGAAACGCTGAAGATGCAATGGCCAGACGCCGGGGGGCTCGCATGGAGCACATCCTGCGATTTTCGATCGCAGCCCTGCTAGAGACACCCGACGCCGACCTATGAGATGTGTTGGGATTGCTGACGTGCAAGGGCTGTTCGCCGTCGATTGAAGCCAGAAACTTTCTCTTATCAAATCACCTTAAACTATCCTATTGGCGCGGAAGTTGGGCAAAAATATGATTTAAATCAGCGCGTTGCCAGTTCATGAGGTGCGTACCTCAGAAAGTTCTGGACCTGAGGTGCGTACCTCAAATATCGTGAGTGCATGTCGCGATTCGTACACGGGTCTGCGGCAGAAACATGGGAGGATTTAATGACCTATTCAAAACTGGCGGGAGCCAGCGCATTCGCGATTGCCGTTTCGGGAGCCGCTTCAGCGGTGCAGGCCGAAGATCTGACACTGTGCTGGGCGGCATGGGATCCGGCAAACGCACTTGTCGAGCTTTCGAAGGATTTTGAGGCGCAGTCCGGCCACACCATGAACTTCGAATTCGTGCCATGGCCCAATTTCGCGGACCGGATGCTGAACGAATTGAACTCTGGCGGTAAGCTCTGCGACCTTCTCATCGGCGACAGCCAGTGGATTGGCGGCGGGGCCGAAAACGGACATTACGTCAAGCTGAACGACTTCTTTGATACTGAAGGCATCTCGATGGACGATTTCGCCCCGGCGACTGTTTATGCCTACTCAACCTGGCCAAAGGGCACGCCGAATTACTATGCATTGCCGGCGATGGGCGACGCAAATGGCTGGTTTTACCGCAAGGACTGGTTCGAACGTGAAGATATCCAAGCCGCCTATATGGAAGCGACCGGTGAGGAACTTCGCGAGCCGCAGTCGCAGCGCGAGTTGCTGCAGATTGCCCAGTTTTTCCAAGGGCGCGAGATTGATGGCAAGACCGTTTATGGCGCCGCGATCTTTACCGAGCGCGGCTCTGAAGGGATCACGATGGGTGCGACCGGCGCGTTGTATACGTGGGGCTTCAAGTATGAGAACGAGCCTGGGTCATACGACATGGAAGGCGCTGTAAACTCTGCTGAAGCCGTTGAAGCCTTGGAGTTTTACAAGGAGTTCTACGAGACAGCGACACCTCCGGGCTATACCAACGCGTATATGGGTGAATCGCTGGATGCGTTCAAATCCGGTCAGGTCGCCTTGGCAATGAACTGGTTTGCCTTCTTCCCGGGCTTGTATGCCGACCCGACGACGGGTGGTGACAAGATCGACTTTTTCGTGAACCCGCCCCAGAATATTGCGGCGTCCACGTTGGGAGGGCAGGGGATCTCGGTCGTCAGCTATTCGGAAAAGCAGGACGCAGCGCTTGAGTATATCAAGTGGTTCGCTGACCCTGCTGTTCAGGCCAAATGGTGGGAGCTTGGCGGTTACTCTGCCCATAACGCCGTGTTGAACGACCCGGGCTTCGTCGAAAGCCAGCCTTTCGCCGGGGATTTTCTGGTCGCCATGGAGGGTGTTCAGGATTTCTGGCAGGAGCCAGCTTATGCGGAACTTCTTCTGGCCATGCAAAAGCGCGTTCACGATTATGTCGTGGCCGATCAAGGCACGGCACAGGAAGCCCTTGATAAACTGATCGAGGACTGGACCGAAGTCTTTGAAGACGAAGGCAAGCTGTAAGCCAATCCACCAATGGGCGTCGGGACTTCGGTCCCGGCGCATCACCCAACCGACAGGCCAGACAAATGTCCGACAAGACAGCAGATCGCGTTGCCGCCGCAACGCCAACTCATGTTGCGCGCAAAATCAGGGGTTTATCCGATCGGGCCATCGCCTGGATCTTTGTTGCTCCGACGATTTTCCTGCTGCTCGCCGTCAACATTTTTCCACTGATCTGGACCGTTCGGCTGAGTTTTACAGACTACAAGGCCAACCGGATCAACCGCGAGCCGGAATGGATCGGCCTTCGCAATTATGAGCGGATTCTGACGGATAGCGATATTTGGCTGAACATGCAGGCCACGGCGCATTTCCTGTTTTGGACGATCTTCTTTCAGGTGTTGATCGGCTTCACGCTGGCCTGGCTCATCAACAAGAAATTCAAGGGCAATGACCTGTGGACCACGATTATCGTGCTGCCGATGATGCTGTCGCCCGCCGTTGTCGGCAATTTCTGGAAGTTCCTCTATCAGCCGCAAATCGGGCTATTCAACTACATCATCGCCTTTTTCACCGGGAAGGATCCATCAAGCTTTGAGATGCTGGGGTCGGTTGACCTCGCGCCTTGGTCCATCGTCATCGTGGATACGTGGATGTGGACACCTTTCGTGATGCTGATCTGTCTGGCCGGGCTGCGCAGCATTCCCGATTACATCTATGAGGCGGCAGAGATCGACCGCGCCTCCAAATTCCGGCAGTTCTTTACGATTACGATCCCTATGGTGTTGCCCTTCTTGATGCTGGCGGTCCTGTTTCGCGGGATCGAGAACTTCAAGATGTTTGATCTTGTTGTGCAGCTTACGGGGGGTGGCCCCGGATCGACGACGGAACTGACGTCAATCAACCTCAAACGCGAAGCCTTTGAAAAATGGCGCACCGGCTACGCGTCAGCCTACGCGATCATCCTGTTTGTTACCGTCTTCGGCCTCGCCAGTATCTACGTGAAAGCCCTGAACAAGGTGAAAGAGAGATGAGCAGCTTTTCCATCACCGAGCCATCCAATCGGACCAAATGGTTCGCAGGTACGCTGGTCATCGCCTATGCGCTGATCACGATGATCCCGCTCGTCTGGATCGGTCTGACCGGTTTCAAGAGCCCGGCGGATGCGATCAGCTATCCGCCGAAATACATCATCGGCAGTGACAGTGAAGCCGGGTTTCAGCCAACGCTCGAAGGTTATGTGAACCTGTTCACAACACGCACGCGGCAGACCGAGGAATTTCTTGCCAATAACCCACCCGAGAACTGGGCCGACGAGATTGTGCGCCAGTACGACATGGTCATCGTTGGGCCTTCAAAGTTTGGGGAACGGTTCCTGAACTCAGTGATTATCGGTTTCGGTTCGACGTTTCTGTCCGTCTTTCTGGGAACGCTTGCCGCTTATGCCTTTAGCCGGTTCAAAATTCCGCTGGCCGATGATCTGCTGTTTTTCATTCTGTCGACGCGCATGATGCCACCTATCGCCGTCGCGATCCCGATCTTCCTTATGTACCGGAACCTGGGTCTATCAGACACCCATGTTGGGATGATCCTGCTTTATACGGCGGTCAATATCTCGCTGGCGGTGTGGCTTCTGAAAGGGTTCATTGACGAAATCCCGCGCGAGTATGAAGAGGCAGCACTGATTGACGGCTACACCCGCTTTCAGGCCTTTTACAAGGTTGTCCTGCCCCAGGCGGCCACCGGCATCGCATCAACCGCCATCTTTTGTCTGATCTTTGCCTGGAACGAATATGCTTTCGCCGTACTCCTGACCACGGCCAACGCCCAGACGGCGCCCCCGTTCATTCCAACAATCATCGGCATCGGCGGTCTCGACTGGCCTGCTATTGCCGCTGGTGTCACGATCTTCGTCTTGCCGGTCATGATCTTCACCATCCTTCTGCGCAAACACCTGCTGCGCGGGATCACATTCGGAGCGGTTCGCAAATGAGCAACTTTTTCAACGGCCTTCTTCGCCTGCGCCGCGGCCCATGGGAGATGCTGGCGACCATCATCATCGCGGTCGGGGTCTTTATGCTGATGCAGCCCTTTGTGATCTGGGCGTTCACCTATTCGTTCATCGTCACACTTGTCGGTACGGTGATGTTCATCATCGTCAGCCACTTCCCGGAGTAAGCATGGCCCAGATCGTCATCAAGAACCTGAAGAAGCAGTTCGGCGATTTCACCGCCGTTCGCGAAAGCAGCTTTACGATTGAAGACGGTGAATTCTTCATGCTGCTCGGTCCGTCGGGTTGTGGCAAGACAACGACTTTACGGATGATCGCGGGTTTGGAGCTTCCGACCTCGGGCGAGATCTACCTCGATGGTGAAGAGATTTCACAGCGACCACCGTCCGAACGGGACATCGCCTTCGTCTTCCAGATGTTCGCGCTTTACCCGCATATGAACGTCTACAAGAATATCAGCTACCCGCTGGTTTCTCAGGGTATGTCACGCGCTGCAGTGCGGGATAAGGTGAATGAAGTAGCGAAAATCCTTGGTATCGAAGATATCCTGAAGCGTCCCGTCGGTGGGCTGTCCGGTGGCGACCGACAGCGCGTGGCGCTTGGTCGAGCGATTGTGCGTGAACCCAAGGCATTCATGATGGATGAACCGCTGGGCGCGCTGGATGCTGAGTTCCGTGAACATATGGCCGAGGAATTGCGCGCATTGCATGATCGGATGGGTGCGACCACGGTTTACGTAACCCATGATCAGTTGGAAGCCATGCAGATGGGCGACAAGATCGTGGTGATGAACAACGCCGTGGTAGAACAGTTCGGTACGCCGCAGGAAATCTACGACAAACCGGCGACGATGTTCGTGGCGGATTTCATCGGCTCTCCGCCGATGAATTTCCTCCCCTTCCATGGCAAGGTGGGCGATGGTGCAACCAATGTCGCGATGCAAAATGCAGACTTTGCCATCCCCCAGACGCGGGAGCCGTTCGAAGGGGACCTTGCCTTTGGCGTGCGGCCTGAACACATCAAAATCTCTGACGCGGCGCCGTTCCGGGCCGAGATTTTGGCGACCGAATACCTTGGCACAACCCAGATCGTAACGCTGCAAACGGCTGCGGGCAGCGTCAAGGCTCGCATATCAGCCCAAAAACCAGCCAGGGCAGGCGACACGGTGGGGCTCGAGTTCAACCCCGCAACCGTTACCCTGTTCGACCGCCAATCTGGCCGCGCCTTGCGATCCGAACTGAATGAGGGCGTGCTCCATGGCTGAAGTTGTGCTCAAGAATGTTTCCAAATCCTTCGGTAAGACCGTTGCCGTTGATGATGTATCAATGACTATTGAGAACGGCGCATTTGTCGTTCTATTGGGGCCAACGGGTGCCGGGAAAACAACGACCTTGCGCCTGATTTCGGGGCTGGAGAAGCTGGATGCAGGCAGCGTCCATATTGGTGGCCGCAACGTCGGTTCGGAAACGCCCGCGCAGCGTGATGTGGCAATGGTGTTCCAGCAATACTCGCTTTATCCGCACTTGACTGTGCGCGACAATCTGGCGTTTCCGCTGCGCTCTCCGGTCTTGAAAACGCCCGAGGACGAGATCGCCAGACGGGTCGAACAAATCGCGGAAACTCTTCAGATCCCGCACAAGCTCAACAACAAGGCAACCGAGCTTTCGGGCGGCGAAATGCAGCGTGTTTCGATTGGTCGGGCGCTTGTAAGGGATCCTTCAATTTATCTGATGGACGAACCGCTCAGCTCGCTTGACGCCAAACTGCGGGCTGACCTTCGAGTGGAACTCAAACGCATCCATGCCGAACTCGGCTCAACCCTGCTCTATGTGACGCATGACCAGATCGAAGCGATGACCATGGCGACCCATGTTGGCGTGCTCGAAGAGGGGCGATTGGTGCAATATGGCACGCCAAAGGAAATCTATGAGGATCCGACAAGTGTTTATGTCGCCAGCCGCCTTGGTTCGCCGCGCATCAACATCCTTCCATCTTCGATCTTTCCTGGCGATCACAGGGGCCCGCAGATCGGTTTGCGGCCGGAAGCCATACGGCACGGCGACGGGGTTGAGGCGACGGTGGTGCGTTCAGAACATCTGGGCGACCAGACCCGGCTTCATCTAGAGGTCAGCGGCCATGCCATCACCACGCTGATCGACCCGTATGACGATTACGCCGCCAACTCAATCATCAATATCAGCCCGCAGAACCCGCTGTATTTCGACGCGTCGGGCGCGCGGGTCGTTTAAGGGAGGAAGACAATGGCACAATTCATAAACGCCAAGGAAAACCTGGTTGCAGAGGCCATCGACGGGCTGCTTGCCGCGTCCGGCGGCACCTTGTCCCGCCTGGACGGTTATCCGCATATCAAGGTTGTGTTCCGGTCTGATTGGGACAAATCAAAAGTTGCGTTGGTGTCCGGTGGCGGATCGGGGCATGAACCAGCCCATGCCGGGTTCGTTGGAAAAGGGATGCTGACCGCAGCTGTTTGTGGCGAAGTCTTCGCATCACCCTCTGTTGAAGCGGTGCTGGCTGGCATCCTGGCCGTGACAGGCGAGGCCGGGTGCCTTTTGATCGTAAAGAACTACACCGGCGACCGGCTTAATTTCGGCCTTGCCGCCGAACGCGCGCGCGCGCTGGGGCGCAAGGTGGAGATGGTCGTGGTTGACGACGACATCGCGTTGCCTGACCTTCCCCAGCCTCGCGGTGTGGCCGGGACCTTGTTTGTCCATAAGATCGCAGGCGCTCTGGCCGAGGACGGCGCAAGCCTCGAAGACGTGACCAAAGCCGCCAAGTCGGTGATTGGCAAAGTGGTCTCGATCGGGATGAGTCTGGATACCTGCACTATACCGGGCTCCACCAAGGAGGCCCGCATAGCGCCGGGCAAGGCTGAACTTGGCCTTGGCATCCATGGTGAACCGGGCGCCGAACAGGTCGTGTTCAGTGATGCATCCGCCGCGATGAATACCGTTGTTGAAAAGCTGAAGGACCACGCGCCGGGCACGGACAATATCGCCTTGATCAACAATCTGGGCTCGACCACACCGTTGGAGATGTCGGTCCTGACCCATGCATTGACACAATCGGGCATCGTAAAGAGTGTGATCGGGCCAGCGCCACTGATGACATCACTGAACATGCACGGCTTCTCCGTCTCGATCATGAACGCAACGAAAGCCGAACACGACGCACTCGCAGCACCGGTCGAAATGTCAGCTTGGCCGGGAATGGCCAACGTCGCCGCGCCCGTTGTCGTCGGGTTGCCAGACGGCCTGACACCTATTGAGCCGATCCCGTCAAAGAACGCCAAGGTCCGGGAGGTTATCGACAAGGTAACGGACTTGCTGATTTCGGCCGAGGCGCAGTTGAACCAGCTAGATGCCAAATCTGGTGACGGGGATACCGGCAGCACCTTGGCGACAGCGGCAAGGGCCTTGAAAGCCCGCCTCGACAAGATGCCTCTGGCCGACCTGACGCAGTTTTTCCCGGCGCTTGGTAACGAGTTGAGTCAGACAATGGGTGGGTCGTCCGGCGTGATCCTTGCAATATTCTTTAATGCGGCTGGTGACGCCTGTGCCAATGGTACATCGGTGCGAAAGGCACTCGTCGATGGTCTGAACCGCGTTAGTCAGGTTGGTGGCGCAAAGGTTGGTGACCGGACCATGATCGATGCGCTTGCCCCAGCACTGGAGGCCCTGCCGAACGGCATCCAGATGGCGGCGGCGGCGGCCCGCAAAGGTGCAGACAGTACCGCGCTGATTCATCGTGCACGGGCAGGACGGGCGGCTTATGTGCCAGAGGAAAATCTGAAAGGGCACAACGATCCGGGCGCCGAGGCCGTGGCGCTCTTGTTTGATGCCCTTGCAAAGGAAATGGTGGACTAAACTGAACAAACATCGCCCCAGCGCCATCGCGAAACCAACGGTCAATGATATTGCCCGCGTCGCCGGGGTCAGCCTCGCGACGGTCGACCGTGTGCTGAATGAACGTCCGGGCGTGCGCTCGGTCACGATCAAGAAAGTCCGCAAGGCTATCGAAGACCTGGGTTACATCCGTGATACGGCAGCGGCCAACCTGGCCCGAAGGCGGGTGTATAACTTTCTGTTTGTCCTACCAGATACGCAGAATGAATTTGTTCTGGACCTGCGCACCCAAATCCGCGAACTGACGGAAAAAATCGCCAATGACCGCACCAAGCTGACTTTGGCACTCGCCGCTGCTTTCGACCCGCAGGATTTCGTAAATGTCCTTGACGAAATCGACCCGCGTGAGACGGACGGCGTTGCGATCTTCGGCCCGGAAACACCCTCGGTCCGTGATGCCATCAACCACCTGCGCGACAAGGGTATCGCGGTCGTCACACTGGTTTCTGACTTGCCTTCTTCTAAACGCGACCACTTCGTGGGCATCGACAACGTATCCGCAGGGCGCACCGCTGCTCAGTTAATGGGGCGTTTCATTAAGAAGCCGGGGAAGATCCTTTTCATAACCGGCTCGCGCTTTGCCCGTGATCACTTGGAGCGTCGGCAGGGTTTCGATTTGGTCATGGCGGAGGAATTCGAGAACCTCGAGGTCATCGCGTCGGTCGAGGGCAAAGACGACCCGGAAATCATGTATTCATTGCTTCCGGAGTTGTTCGAGAACCATGAAGATGTCCGCGGCATCTATTCCAGCGCCGCCGGAAATGAAGGCCTGATGTGCTTTCTGAGAGAGCAGGGCGGTGCCAGCGATCTTGTCGTGATTGGTCACGAATTGACCAGTCTTAGTAGGGATGCGCTGAACGACGGTTACTTCGATGCGGTCATCAGTCAGGATGGGGGTCACCTTGTGCGTTCTTGTGCCCGACTGCTGCGTTCGACCGTCGATAATGTGCCGCATAACCCGGCACAAGAACGCATTCGTATCGACATCTATTTGAAAGAGAACATGCCGGCGTAGATGATCTACCTTAGTATCCCGGAGTGATGGCTGAAAAGAATCAGCGCTTCTTCGCTCGTTCGCAAAAAGGAGCGGCGAATGGTAAAGTGCCCATTTGCTGCCTTTGCGCTGACCGTTCTGACCGACCACCACTAGGGTACTATTCGCGTCCTTCCCTACAGCCCACCTGGCGGTTGATGGTCTGGTCGGAATTGTCTTTATCGCCGCCCTAACCATTCTGGGCTTCGCCGGCGTGGACTTCTGGTATTATTTGGTCCCTAGTCTGACAGTTCTGGCCGTCGTGGGCCAGCAAAAGCCAGAAGACAACGCTGCTGTAGCTTAATGCGCCAAATCTCATTTATAGGGCCAACATGCCACGTAAATCGACTGCCAGTACTTTGCTAGAAGACGTTCGCGCATGCACGATCTGCACCGATTTGCCTCTTGGGCCGCGCCCCATACTCCAAGTCAGTCCGACCGCCAAATTGTTGATCGTTGGCCAAGCGCCGGGACAAATAACGCACCGAAAAGGCATTCCATTTGATGATCCATCCGGGAACAGGCTTAGGGATTGGCTCGGCGTCGATCGGGATACGTTCTATGACGCTTCGAAGATGGCCATCCTTCCGATGGGGTTTTGTTTTCCGGGAACAGGAAAAGGAGGGGACCTTCCTCCGCGTGTCGAATGTGCCCCGGCGTGGCGGGACAGCATTTTGGAAACGCTACAATCCGTCGAGCTAACGTTGATTATTGGTCGTTACGCTATTGATTGGCACTTGCCCGATTACTCCGGCCACACAGTTACCAGTGCAGTTCAGAATTGGACTAAAGTCTGGCCCGAAAAACTGATCCTGCCGCATCCAAGTCCCCGAAATAACAGATGGCTGAAATCGAACCGGTGGTTTGAGGATGACGTGATTCCTGTATTGCAGAAACGCGTTAAGCAAATTCTCTGAATTCAACTGAGAACAATGGTACAGGTTTTCATATCGGTCTCTCCGGTCGTGGGGTTTATTTGGTTGCAGCCGTTACATCATTGCGTGGACCCTGCACGAGGATAAAGGCGGGCGATGTGACAGACACGTTGGATTTTGCGCTACAGGCCTTAGGCTGCGGTCAAGCGACGGTTTGCCGGAATTCATCCGTCAGTTTCGGTCCCATAGTTCGTTTCACTTGCCTTGCCCATGCCGCCACCATAGGTCACGGAACATGACCGATCTTGATATAGCCCATGCCGCCATGGAAGCAGCCCCCGATGACGATACTGCGCGGCTGCGGTTTTATGAACGGCTTGCCGATACTGAACTTTTTATGCTTCTGGGGGCCGAAGCAGCAGGTGATCAGATCATACCAGAGCTTTTTGAGATTGAAGATCAACGCTTTACCCTTGTCTTCGACCGCGAGGAACGGCTGTCGCAATTTGTAGGCCGCGTCGCCCCTTATGCGGGCCTGCCTGGTCGCGCGCTCGCCGAAATGCTGGCCGGGCAGGGCATCGGCCTTGCCCTCAACCTTGAGGTCGCACCATCATCCATGCTGATCCCTGCAGAGGCGGTGGACTGGCTGGTGGCCACCCTTGCCAACACCCCCGATGAGACCGAGGCGCGGCTGACCGAAGTGTCAGCCCCGCATGTGCCAGAGGCGGTCGTGACCGGCCTTGACCGCAAGCTTGCCATTGCCGCGGGGCTGGCGCGCTTTGCCTATCTGGCAGCTGCGACATACGAGAATGGCACACGCGGGCATGTGCTGGCGTTCATCGACGCAACCCCGGGCGCGGAAACGGCACTGGCGTCAGCCGCCAGTGAAGCGCTGACATTTTCCGGGATCGAGGCCGGGGTGATGGATGTGCTGTTTGTTCGCGCGTCCGATCCGATGGCGGCGCATCTGGCCAAGGTTGGTTTACGGTTCGACCTGCCGGAACCGATCGTGGCGCAACCGCCCGGTGCGCCGGGCATGGACCCCAAAAAACCGCCGAAACTGCGATAGGCGATGCCTGTCGCGATGCTTCAAGACAAAGTAACCGGCGCCTGCATATTTGGTCCGGTCACCCCAAACCCGGAGCATCCTCATGATTTTCAGATACACCATCCTGTACGTAGCCGATGTCGCGGCCTCGCTTGATTTTTTCGAATGCGCCTTTGGGTTGGAGCGCTTGTTTCTGCATGAAAGCGGGGACTACGGCGAACTGGCCACCGGCCAGACCAAGCTGGCCTTTTCCTCACAAGCACTGATGCAGCAGTTGGAAAAGACTCCAGCCAAGGCGGATCCGGCAGCTCCCACCTTTGAAATTGCCTTTGAAACGGCCGATGTACCCAAGGCATTGGCACGGGCGGTAAAGGCGGGTGCTAAGCTGGTTCAAGACGCAAAAGATGAACCATGGCGGCAGGTCACATCCTATGTCAGCGATCCTGACGGCTACCTGATCGAAATCTGCTCGCCGGTCCAGATCCCCAGCGCAGGCTGACGAAACTCCGCCATCAGGGCGGGGTCGCGGGCGATACGGGCAGGTGTCAGACCAAACCAGTATCGAAAGGCACGGGTCATATGCGGCTGATCGCTATAGCCGGCATCACTGGCGATACCCGCAAGCGTATCCCCATTGCGCAAGGCCAAAGCCGCGCGTCGGGCCCGACCCAACAGCTGCCAGAATACCGGCGGCGGATAATCATGCGCCCGGAACCAGCGTTGCAAGCTGCGTGGCGTGACACCTGCGGATCTGGCGACGCTGGCGACGGTCCCGCCCGGCGCGGCGAGGGCGCTGACAAGATCGCCAAAATCGCTGGTTGTCTCGGGCCACAGCTCCTCCAATCGGCCGCCGCTGGCGATGCATTCCTGCATCGTCTCAGGCCGGATCGTCGTACCCGGTCTCAGGCGATAGCCCGTGATAGATGTCCCGGCCGCCAGCAGAGTCTTGCGCGGGCGCAGGTCCCAATCGGTCAGCTGCAACGCCTGCCTGCCATTGGGGTCCGTCATGATCAACAGATCGCGGCAACCATCAGGGTAAATCGTGGCCTGTCGTGGCGCCTGCGTCCGAAAATCCCAGCGATGGCATCGATTTGTCATGGACTTAACCTATTCAGAACCATCCATCTTTGAAATGGCACACCCTATCGGATCTGAAGCACCGCCCCAAACGGAAATACTCCGTTAACAAACTAACCGTGCGTTTGTTTAACCTGACCAGTGGGGGCAAAAGGGTCCGACGTAAGTCCGACGTTTTGCCGACGCGATGCCGACCGGCGATTATGGCGGAAAACCTAGCGTTAACGGCTGATTCGCCAAAAATCGCCGGCCACCGTGCGGTACCCCCTCGCGCAACACCACCGAACGTTGCTAAGCCGTTTTGGCAACCTGATCGCGCAACAGGCGCCGCAGGATCTTTCCAGAGGCCGATTTTGGGATCTCATCAACGAAATGGATCTGGTGCACCTGTTTGTAATGCGCCAGTTGATCATCCAGATGCGCAGTGATGGCCGCAGCATCCGGGGCGTTTTCGCCTGTCACGACAAAGGCAATCGGCAACTCGCCCGCCTCCGGGTCGGGCAGGCCAATGACGGCGGCATCGGTGATGCCATCCATGGCGACCAATGTCGCCTCCAACTCTGCCGGGGCGACCTGGAAGCCCTTGAATTTGATTAGTTCTTTCAGCCGATCCACGATGAACATATAGCCATCGGCATCAATCAGGGCGATGTCGCCGGTGCGCAGCCAGCCATCATCCGTGATCGTCTCAGCCGTGGCTTTGGGGTTGTTGAGATAACCCTGCATGACTTGCGGGCCTTTGATCCACAGCTCACCTTCTTCGCCAGCCTGCAGGTCGGCGCCGGTGTCGATATCGACAATCCGGCAAGTGGTGTTCGGGACTGCCTGACCGGATGCGCCGGGCCGGTTGCCCGTGCCGGGGGTGATGTGGGAAACCGGGCTCAGCTCCGTCATGCCATAGCCTTGTAAAGACACACAATTCAGGCGTTCACCCACCACATTGGACAGTTCCGCCCCCATCGGCGCGGCCCCTGAAAACACCTGTTCGACAGAACCCAGATCATACTCATCCACCAGCGGGTGTTTGGCCAGCGCGAGCGCCACGGGCGGCACGATCCACATACGCCGCGATTTGTGATCCTGGCAGATTTGCAGAAACAGCGGCAGGTCAAACCGGGGCATGGTCACAACAGCACCGCCACCGGCCAGATGCACATTCATCAGCACGGTCATCCCGTAAATATGAAAGAACGGCAGGAAGCCCGCAGCGACCTCACCTGCCTGAAAATCGGCAGCTCGGATGATCTGATCCACGTTCACCACAAGGTTGCGATGCGACAGCATCACCCCTTTGGGCAGACCCGTTGTGCCAGAGGAATAGGGCAGCACGACAGTATGATGGTCGAGGTCAACTGTAACCTGCGCATCAATCGGATCACCGAAAAGTGTCGCAAATTCCGGCGTGCCGATGGCCACGACGGGAATGACGCCCGCGCCACCCCGCGCCGTATCCATGAAATCCGGGATGGTGATCAGAATTTCCGCTTTGGAATCATCAAGTTGGTGGCGTACTTCATTGGCGGTATAGGTCGGGTTCAGCGTCGTGATCGTCCCCCCGGCCCATGCAACGGCATGAAAGATCACGCAGTATTCCGGGATATTGGGGGCCATCAGGGCCACGGTATGCCCTTGACCCAGCCCGGCTGATGTCAGCCCGCCCGCCAGCCGTTTGACCTGATCCATGAAATCACCCGCCGTTAGGCTGCGCCCGCTGGGGCCATCGGTCAGCACAACCTCATCCGGACGGGTGTCGAGTCCTGCGAAAACACGTTCCGTAATGGATTGATCGGTGATGGCAACATCGGCGAATGGGTTATGGTATTCTGTCATGGGGTCCTCCGTCTTGCGATCATGGCACAGTGATTTGCGCCGGGCGAGTGTCTTGTCGTTTTGCGGTGCCCGTGCCTTAGTGCGGCCATGACACATGATGAGTTACTGGAATGGTCGCGACGCGCGGCAGAGTGGGCGCTGGACTATCACAACGGCCTGCGCGACAGGCCGGTGCGGGCGCAGGTCGCTTATGGGGCGACAGCGGCGCGGTTGCCTGCCATCGCACCGGACGCACCAGAGCCGGTGGAACAGATTTTCGATGATTTTCAGGCGGTTGTGCCTGATGCCATGACCCATTGGCAGCATCCCCGCTTCTTTGCCTATTTCCCTGCAAACGCATCCCCGGCCTCAATGTTGGCCGAGCAACTGGCGAATGCGATCGCCGCACAGGCGATGCTCTGGCAGACCTCGCCCGCAGCAACAGAGATCGAGCAGGTGATGATGACCTGGCTGCGTGAGGCGTTGGGTTTGGCGGATCACTTCACCGGGACAATCCATGACAGTGCAACAACCGCAACCCTGTCTGCCGTGTTGACAATGCGCGACAGGGCGATGGGCTGGCGGTCGGTTGAAGAGGGGTTATGTGGCGGGCCGCGTTTGCGCATCTACGCCTCGGCCCAGACCCATTCTTCGGTCGACAAGGCGGTGCGGCTGGCCGGAATTGGGCAGGCCAATCTGGTGAAGGTGCCGGTGCGGGATGATTTTGGGATGGATCCTGCCGCGCTTGACGCGGCAATCCGGGCGGATCTTGCAGCGGGGTACCGGCCTGCAGGCGTGGTGATTTGTTGCGGCGGCACGTCGATTGGCGCCTTTGATCCGGTTGCGGAATGTGTGGCGGTGGCGCGCGCTCATGATCTTTACACCCATGTGGATGCTGCCTGGGCCGGGTCGGCAATGATTTGTTCAGAATTTCGGGGTTTATGGGCAGGCGTTGACGCGGCCGATAGTGTTGTCTTCAACCCGCACAAATGGCTGGGTATACAGTTTGACTGTGCCGTGCAGTTCCTGGCTGATCCAGCGCCGCAGATCAGGTCGCTGGGCCTGCGGCCGGATTATCTGCAGACGCTGGGACAGGACGAGATCGTCAATTTCAACGAATGGACGGTGCCGCTGGGCCGCCGTTTCCGCGCGTTGAAGATCTGGTTCGTGCTGCGGGCCTATGGGTTGGACGGGTTGCGGACACGCATTCGCAACCACGTGACCTGGGCCGAGGAGCTAGCGGCGGTGATCGGTGGAATGGAAGGGTTCGAGATTTTTACGCCTCCGGCCTTGTCATTATTCACCTTCCGGTATCGTGACGATGTGCAGACTGAGTCATTGCTGGCCCGGATCAATGACGATGGTCGCGTGTATCTGACCCAGACCCGGCATGACGGGCAATTCGTGATCCGGGTGCAGGTGGGGCAGTTCGACTGCACGCGGGACGATGTGATGATGGTGGCGCAGGTTCTTTCAGAAATTTCGTGACGAAATTTCTGGCGAAGGCAGAATTTTGGCCAAAATTCTGTTCAGCGCACCCCGATATCAGCAAGCGCCCTCGTCAGTTCAGGCGGCAGGGCCTCTTCGGATTGGCGGCTTTGCGGAAGATCGCGCGGGGCGTCGGCGACAGGAAGATAACGCCAGCCCTGAAAGGCGCGTTTCGGGGTTGCTTCGACCCTTATGAGACCTGGTTTGCAGACGATGGCACAACGACGGATGCCGTCCGCGCCGATATATTCGTCAAGCCGCAAGACCGGCTGGCGGCAGAGGATCACACCTTTGATCACCCAGAAGATCGAGCCGCCATTGAGGATTTCATCGCCCCGTTTCGGCCACATGCGGGTGACGTGGCGCGGCAGACCGTCATCTGTTTGCGCGCGCTTGGTGGCTTGCCATGCCGAAAGACCCGCGACGTCTTCGGTGCCGACGGATAGTTTCAGCAGATGAACAGTCTTTGACATCAATCCCCCCCGGGATGGTAGTGAACAGATAAGGCGTTTGGGTTCTACTTCAATGATAAGACAAGAACTGGTTTATGTAGTGTTATGGTTGAGATCAACCACTATATGTGGTATTGAGTTTCATTAATTCCCCGTTTTCAAGTCCATCCTAACCCCGTAAGATGCAGGCCTTGCCTGCCGCCAGAGGAGAATCCCCCAATGACCGTCTTTGCCGCCCCGATTGCCGAACAGATCTGGGACATGAAGTACCGGTTCAAACAGGCCGATGGCACACCGATTGACGAGACGGTCGAGGATACGTGGCGGCGGATCGCATCGGCGCTGGCGGCGGTCGAAAAGGACCCGGCGGCGTGGGAAGGCCGGTTCTATGACGCTTTGGCGGATTTCAAATATCTGCCTGCGGGTCGGATCACCGCGGGCGCCGGCACGGCCCGGTCTGTTACACTGTTCAACTGCTTTGTGATGGGCACGATCCCCGACACGATGAGCGGTATTTTCGACGGGTTGAAAGAGGCTGCCTTGACCATGCAACAGGGTGGCGGGATCGGGTATGATTTTTCGACCATCCGGCCCAAGGGGGCTGTGGTCATGGGGGTCGCGGCCGATGCCTCTGGCCCGCTGTCGTTCATGGATGTCTGGGACGCGATGTGCCGGACGATTATGTCCGCCGGGTCGCGCCGGGGGGCGATGATGGCGACAATGCGTTGCGACCATCCGGATATCGAGGATTTCGTCACCGCCAAATCTGATCCCGCCCGGCTGCGCATGTTCAACATGTCCGTGCTGGTGACCGATCCGTTCATGGAGGCGGTGAAAGCGGATGCGTCCTGGGACCTGATGTTTGGGGATAAGGTTTATAAAACCGTGCCAGCCCGCGATCTGTGGGACGCGATCATGCGGTCGACCTATGATTACGCCGAACCGGGCGTGATCTTCATCGACCGGATCAACCAGATGAACAATCTGAACTATTGCGAGACGATTGCGGCGACCAACCCCTGTGGCGAACAACCCTTGCCGCCCTATGGCGCGTGCCTGTTGGGGTCGATCAACATGGCCCGGCTGGTGAACGACCCATTTGATGCTGCGGCTGCCCTGGATCAGGACGCTCTGGTCGCGTTGGTGGCGACTGCCGTCCGGATGATGGATAATGTGGTCGATGCCTCGCGCTTTCCGTTGGAGGCGCAGGCGCAGGAAGCACATGCCAAGCGTCGGATCGGTCTTGGGGTGACCGGGCTGGCGGATGCGTTACTGATGGTCGGGCTGCGCTATGGCTCTGAGGAGGCGGCGGCGCAGACGGATCAATGGATGCATGCGATTGCGCGAGCGGCTTATCTCGCATCAGTGGAATTGGCGAAAGAAAAAGGGGCGTTTCCGCTTTTCGATGCGGAGAGATTTCTTGCATCCGGCGCAATGGAGCACATGGATGACGATGTGCGCGACGCAATCCGTCAAAATGGCATACGAAATGCGCTTTTGACGTCAATTGCGCCAACCGGCACGATTAGCCTTTACGCGGGAAATGTATCGTCCGGAATCGAGCCGGTTTTTGCCTATGCCTATACGCGGAAGGTTCTACAGAAAGACGGATCGCGGACCGAGGAAGAGGTGGTTGATTACGCCGTGCAGCTCTGGCGCGATCTGAAAGGGGATGCGCCCTTGCCCGACTATTTCGTGAATGCACAGACGCTGGCACCGCTGGACCATGTGCGCATGCAGGCCGCGGCACAGAAATGGGTTGATTCATCAATTTCCAAGACGATCAACTGCCCCGAGGATATCAGCTTTGATGATTTCAAAGAGGTCTATATGGCCGCCTGGGATCAGGGCTGTAAGGGCTGCACAACTTACCGACCAAATGATGTGACTGGGTCAGTGTTGAGCGTTTCGGAAGAGGCGTCGCCGTCAGAGGTCCCGGATCAGGTCCGGGACGGGGATGAGGGGGCCGAGGTCGTCTACATGTCCGAGCCGCTGGACCGCCCGCAGGAATTGGAGGGGGCGACCTACAAACTGAAATGGCCTGATAGCGAGCATGCGATCTATATCACGGTCAATGATCTGGTGATTGCCGGGCATCGGCGTCCATTCGAGGTGTTCATCAACTCCAAGAACATGGAGCATTTCGCCTGGACCGTGGCGCTGACCCGCATGATCTCGGCCGTGTTCCGGCGCGGTGGGGACGTGTCTTTTGTGGTCGAGGAGTTGAAGGCCGTATTTGACCCGCGTGGTGGGGCCTGGATGCAGGGGAAATATGTGCCGTCGATTCTGGCCGCGATTGGTGGTGTGATCGAGAAACACATGATTTCGATCGGGTTTTTGGCCGGCGAAGGGATGGGTTTGAAGGCTGATCCAACAGCAGACGTCGTAGCCATCAACGGCGCACCACGCGGCAAGGCATGTTCATCCTGCGGGTCCTACGAAATGCGAATGATCGAAGGCTGCATGACCTGCGGGTCATGCGGGTATTCGAAATGCGGGTAGGGGGTGAGTTGGGGCTGTGGATGAAATGCGTCAACTGACATGGCCATTTGGGTCATGAAACGGCCTCTGTTTCAAGCTCCATTAGTCGCGGCGACTTAATTGAACAACTTTAATTCAAAGGATTAGCTTTCTCGAAGCAGATCTTCGATCTCGGAGACAAGCGTAGTCATCGTGGTCTCAAGACCTTCGCTGAGCCCATTTATCGTATCAAGCGTCGGTTGGTGCTTTTGCGTCTCTAGAAGAGAGATGTAACGCATCGAAACACCAGCCCTGTGTGCAAGTTCCTCTTGAGTAAGCCCAAGCTCGGTCCGGCGTCTGCGTACCACATCGTCAGGCACGGCGAGATCGTCATCACCTTCGTCGATCAGTTCGCGCATCTGACGCGCGCTCATCGCACGCATACCGGTCAAGGGCATCGAAAAGAGTTTTTAGCTCTTCTGCGCTGAGGGAATTGAACTGGGGGTTCAATCCTTTTCCCTCTTGGCGCACCATCTCGCTTTTTCGACCCGAAACTTGGCCCAAGCGCCCGAAAGTCAAAGACTTTTGGAGATATCTGAATACGTGCTCCGGGCAAATGGTTGCGTGAGATGCAACCGTTGAAAAATTTGCCAAATATCCACGACTTTTAGCTGTAACAGTCAAAAGCAGTCTGTCGGGGAATTAATCGCTTCACTCATCCGCATCCACGAAAAAAAACATCGATCGGTTTCTAACGCGCTTTCACCAAACAGGCTTAATTTACTGCGGCGGTGATCAGGCTTGGCACCAAAGATTGTACAACACGATTCCATTTCGTCACCGGCTGTTCGCTCACAAAAACAATGTCGTTGGGCCGCATCTCGAGCCGCGTGGCCAAGATCATATTGACCATGTTGCGGGCGTTGAGGTGGTATGCAGTAACGCCACCGGACGCACCCGTGGAACGCAGCAAATAGACTTGTCCCACATTGCCAGTCTCGGTCAGAATTCCACCTTCGGAATACAGCGCGTCAGCAAGTGTAGCTTGTATTTCAAAAGGTAGTGGAAAGCGGCGCTGAACGGCCACCTCACCAGTAATATAAATGTAGTCTCGTTTGACAGTACCCAACTCAAGACGCTCCCTGAACACGGCACGCGCCTCGCCAAGCGCAGCCCGACGCAGATCGATCTCGGATTGGAGTATTGCAATGGCATGCGCCCGCTCAGCCTGACGGAACTGAGAGATCTGTATCTGTTGCTCGAAATAAGCCTGCGCCAGATCGATATCGAAAGCGCTGTCAACGAAAAGGCTATCGCCGCCAACCAGCTGAATGCGGTTCGCCACAGCGCCGGTTGCATAAACGTCCTTCAAGGGAATCTCATAGAGCGCGCCATCTCGATAAATACGTACACTCACCGTTTCATCGTCGCGCGACGTCACGCCTCCAGCTTGCGCCAAAGCTTCGTCCAGATACAACGGCGACATGGTGACGGGCACCACGCCTGGCATTTTTACTTCACCTCCGACGGTCACTCGGCGCGAATTGAACTCGACCACCTCAAGGCTGAAAGACGGGTCAATCTGGTTGCGGATTAAGGTTTCGAACACGCGTTCGCGGGCTTGTTCAATGGTCAAGCCAGACAGGTTAATCAACCCGACATCCGGCAGGGCGATCGCACCGTTGTCCTGCACAGCGTAGGTTTGCGATGCCGCACCAGCTTGTTCCGGCGTGGTTGGTGTCGGCGCAGTACCGCCAAGGCCCGCGCGTCGCAACAAAATCACGTCACCAACCCCAATAGTGTACGGACCCGGACTGGCCGCGGGCGGTAAACGCACCGGAAGTGTAACAGGGCGGCTTTCGGCATCGAAAACGGGTTCCGGTATGCTGCCACCACCCAATGGTTGCGCCCCTTGTACACCTGCAAGCTCAAAGAACTCCCTTGGCAGGCTTTTCGGGACGTAATTGTTCTGGTTCGCCTCTTCGACCACGGTGGATGTCAGAGGAACCACAACGACGTCCAACTGCGCGCTCTGGTCATCACTCACCGTCGGCGAAACATAGATCACGCCGCATCCCGACATCACAGACAGGCACAGAATACCTAAAGCGTGTCTTGCGAACATTAAGATAGCTCCGAATAGCGACCACAGTCTCTCGGGCCCCACCCGAAATTGGCTAACCTTTGCATCATATTTGCGCTGTTGAACAGCGGTTCTGTTCCGTTTTCCGTATCATGTGGATTTATCGCCGACGTATCGTTGGTCTCAAGCACCTGCATCAGACGGGCGACTAGACCCAATTCACAGTGAAGCGCCCAATCTCTGCGGAAAAAATAAAGCAACTGGTCAACATCACGCGAGCGCAGTAAACGAGCAATATCAAATGCCGTTGGTTGGCCATGCTCTCCATAGTTGCGGCATTTGGATATTTTCGCGGGGACTACGAATGTCAGATGTTGCGACATTGAGCACACAGATGGCCGAGGCTTACAAGGCCGGCGATCTCGAACAGGCTGCCAAGCTGGCCGAAGTGATTCTTGAACAGGACACGTCGCACCATGATGCGCTGCGCTGCCTTGTACGTTTTCACAGCAACCAAAAGAACGTTGAAGAAGCGTTTGATCTATGGGCTCGATTGACCAAATTGACCCCGGACAGCCCTGAGCCCTACCTTCAACTCGCCCGCATCGAGCGCAAGAAACACAACTGGCGGTCAGCTCTGATGCACATCGACAACTTCCTGCGGCTTCAGCCCGCACATGAAGAAGCGCTGTCCATTCAGGTGCAATGCCACCTTGAACTTAGCGCCGTTGACAAAATCGGCGCGTCATTCGCAAAGCTTTGTGCCGCGCAACCACAAGGAATTGTGGCCGTTGCCCGTCAAGCGGCCAACTTGGGCCTCGTGTCCGAGATCTCCGAGAGTTTGCGCAAAATGGCGGACGCAGGAGACGAGGATGCAATTGCATTATGCGCAACTCTCAGCAGATCTGAACGGAATGCGGCAATTGGATACGAAATACAGCGGAACGCTTTTGCGGCAGCGCAGAACTACCACAATATGCGCATTCTGGATTCCGGAAGCAGCTATGCCAGCACCAGCCTCGCCCGGCTGCGAAAACCGTTTCTAGAACGTGCCCGGCAGGCCTACAAGAACGACAATGATACAAAGGCAATCGAACATGCCACCGACTGCATTAAGATTGAGCCTACTGAAACAGAACCTTACCTGATCGCAGGCCGTGCGGCGTCTCGGCTAGGGGACGAAGCCACAGCTTTTAAATATTTCCAACGCGGCATTGTGAATTGTGACTTTGATGTCTGGTTGAAAGTCAACTACGCACGCTCCGCCGAACGCCTTGGCAAAGCACGTCTTGCGTATGATGCGTTCCAGGCAGTTGCCGCGACTGAAGGGGCGAAAGCAAAAAAATACCACCCAGAGGCAGAGCGTTCTTTGGCCCGGTTACCCCAACGTCTGGTGCGGGAGGCGCAGGATGCCGCTGCGGCGGGCGACTTTGATCAGGCCATCGACATGGCGAGCAGGCTGGAAGCAGACGGCATGCTGACAAGCGACAAGATGGAAACCTTGCGACAGCGCATCGCGTCGCTTGCACAGCGCGAACTACGCAAGGCCTATGACTCCAACGACATGAGCGTTTTGCCCATGGCCAAGGCGCTTACGGTATTTGCGCCTGACAATACCTATGCATTCCGCGTATCCGGCCGCCTTTTGATGCGCGCCCGCAACTACAAGGACGCTATTGGGTTTTGGAGGGCGTTGGTCGCAAAGGACCCAAGCTCCATCGAATTTCAACTGAACGTAACACGCTGCTTCCACCGCCTGCACGACAAAGGTAACGCCGTCACCGAGGCACGCGCCTTGCTGGAATTGGATCCTGAACATGCTGAAGGTAACCAAATTCTTATGGCGCTTGAGCAAGCATGAATAGGCAAGACACATCCGCTGGGCAAACCGTGCTCTCGTTGACCAGGCTCGTTATCCGTAACCAGATCGAAGGTGGCTATGGATCGTGCCGTCACGGACACACCAGACGCAAGGAGACTGTCTAAATGTGTGGCATTGTTGGCGTGTATTCTCGGGACGGTTCCGAGCCGCATCGTAAGATGGAAGCGGCCCTTCGGCAGATGACAGATCAAATCGTGCATCGTGGCCCTGATGGATCAGGCACATGGGTTAATGGCAAGATCGGTTTCGGTCACCGACGTTTAGCCATCATTGACCTGAATGAACGCGCAGCCCAGCCGATGCACACAGCAGACGGTGCTTTGACTGTCACATTCAACGGCGAAATCTACAATTTCAAAGACCTTCGGCGAGAGTTGGAAAGTCAAGGGCACGTGTTCCGCACCGAAAGCGACACAGAGGTTCTCTTGCACGGATATCGGCAGTGGGGCATGGATTTGCCCAGCCGTCTAAGGGGCATGTTTGCCTTTGCGATCTGGGACGAAGCCAAGCAAGAGTTGTTCATGGTCCGCGACCGGTTCGGCAAAAAGCCGTTTGTCTATGCCTGGTCAGGTCAAACCTTTGTATTCGGCTCCGAGGCGAAGTCGTTGCTGGAATGGCCCGGCTTCGAGCGCCATGTCGATTTGGCTGTCATTCACGATTACCTCTCCTACGGGTACACGCTGGGCGCGCGTACAGCCTTTGCCGGCCTCAATCGCCTTCCGCCAGCGCATATGATGCTGCTCACGCCGACGCATGGACCCGAAAATCCGCCGGTGCCTCTGCGCTACTGGGAACTCGCCCAGATCGACGAAGGCAAGGCGGACATGACGAAAGAAGCGGCGGCGGGGGAGTTCCTCGAACGCTTCGACGAAGCGCTGCGTTTGCGACTTGTATCGGACGTACCGCTTGGCGCCTTCCTTTCTGGCGGAGTAGACAGTTCGGCTGTCGTAGCACGCATGTCAGGCCTCTTGAATGAACCAATCAAGACTTTCTCTGTCGGCTTCGACATCGGCGGCTTCGACGAGACAGAGTATGCCAACGAAGTCGCGACGCAGTACAAAACTGATCATCACTCGTTCAAGATGGATTACAGCTTGATCGAAACGCTGCCAAAAACGATCTGGCACTATGGCGAACCCTACTCTGACAGCTCCGCTCTCGTCAGCACGGCCCTGTCCCACAAGATCCGGGAACATGTCACCGTAGCGCTTTCGGGGGATGGTGGGGATGAAATCCTGCTCGGGTATTCCCGCTATAACCGCTTCACCAACGAAGTGACGCAGCTGCAGGCCGGATCGGCCGTAAACGACCCGCACAATCACCATGATCTGGCCTTTGGCCCGCCAACGGTGCGTGATCGATACCTCAAGTACATTGCCACCTTCCGGGATTTGCATAAGCAATGGGGCTATGGCCATGCACTGATGGATTGCTATCTGACACCGTCGGCGGACAGGCTGCCTGCGCTTCTGGAAAACGTCACTCCGGGCGTTGCGGCTGACCATGCTGCCCGCGCAGAGGTTGAAACTTATCTGCCTGATGATTTGCTTATCAAGGCAGACATAGCGACAATGACCGCCAGCCTCGAAGGGCGCAGCCCTTTCCTGGATCATGAATTGGCTGACTGGTGCGCCTCCTTGCCACAACACTTGCGCGTTTTCGAACGCAACGGCCAGCTAGAAATGAAAGCGCTGTTGAAATACGCTATGGAACCGCAGCTAAGTCACAATATCCTGTACAGGAAAAAGCAAGGGTTCTCTGTGCCGGTGAAACACTGGATTCGCAATGAAATCCGTGAATTGACCGGGGATCTTCTAACGTCGAAAGCTTTCCTAGAACGTGGCTATCTGCGGCCAGAGTTTGTATATTGGATGTTGGACCGTCATTTCTCTGAACGGGAAGATCACGGCACGCGTATCTGGTGTTTGCTTTGCTTAGAACTTTGGCATCAGACCTTCTTTGAACGTCGCGGGCCTGGTCCGATGCCTTTGTCGATCAACAGCCAAACCAAGATGGCCAGCTAGGCCCGCGAAGAATCAGGTTCAGGATGCCTTCAGCAACGAAACCACGCACACTGGAAAAGGAGCGCTCCAAATCGCAACTTTCGCGAACCGAATTGCTGATGACGCAAGGGCTAAACGCCTATCAAAACGCAGACTATCCAAAAGCGCTCAAAAAATTCGAGAAATATCTGCGCTTTGAAGCGGACGATAGCCATGTCCGCGAGGCGGCAGCCTATACAGCGAGCCGTGCAGAAAAGTGGAAGGAAGCTGCCAAGCACTGGTTGGAAGTCTCAAAGATCAACCCGCGCCGGCCTGGACCTATTCAGCAACATGTCAACGCGCTTATCCGTGCCAAGGAGTTCGAGGCCGCCGAAGCCTATTGCATGACCGACAAACTACTGCAAACGCCAGCCCAGGCGGGAATCCGTGACAGTTTACTGGTGCGAAACTATTTAGCACAGGGTCGCCTTCTACTGGCACAGTCGCTTGCGGATCAAAGCTATGCCCACGCCCCTACCCCCCGACTCAGCCTGGAGTGCGCTCGCGGGTTTTTTGAACAGAAACACTACGGCGTCGTCGAACAATGGGTGGACCGAATTCCCCCCGATAGCAAAGAAGCCGCGCATGTCCCGATGCTGCGCGCGCGCTTGTACTACGTGCAGAAAAAATGGGAAAAGGCGGAAGAGGCATTCGGTGTGCTTGCCGAAAGCAGCGATACAAAACAGGCGCAGCAGGCGCGGCTTTTTCTTGCGCGTATTGCCGCCAACAAGGGCGACACGACGCTGGCAGAGAACCGGTTCCAACGGGTCCTCGACGACACCCCTGGACATGAAGAAGCCACGACATTTTTCATACGTGCGGCCATCGTTGATCAGGATCCTGAAACGGCGCTTGAACTGCTGAAAAGCAACTGGACTACCCTGCACCCAGTACGCCGCGTTCAATTCAAGGCCCGTGCCATAGCAATGACTGATCCTGATGCGGCGCGCAGTATCTATCAGGTGGAATTGAACACCGTACGCGACAGCTTCGCCCTGAGGCTGAGTCACTGCGACTTCCTTATGGATCTTGGGCACTTTGACATCGCCGAAGCCGAAATTCAGACATGTCTGGACATCGCGCCCGACAGTATCGAGGCATTACGACTACGCCTTCGGTTCTTGCAGGCCACCAATGCCGGATTCGAAAGCCAGTTGGATCATGCCCAGCGCATGTTGGAACATGACGCGCTCAACGTGACCCTTCTCAACACAGTTGGTGGCCTTTTGGCGCGCTGTGGAAGGCGTACCGATGCGATCCGGCACTATAGAACGGCTGTTCAGAATGTGCCGCATGCCGCAGTCTTGTGGCGCAACGGTGTGTATCACACGATGATGGACAACCGCCTTGAAGAGGCCGAAACACAGGCTCGGCGTGCCGTAGCCTTTTTGGGCACCGAAAGTGCGGAAGACTTGGCCAATGCGGCATGGATCGTGCAAGCCGCCAATTTAACCGACGACGCCCTGACCTATGTGACCGAGGCCGTCGCGCTTGACCCCAACTCGTTGAAAGCACGGGAGATGGCCGTCGAGTTGCAAATGGTCTCTGGGCAATACGCGTATGCTTGGGAGAATATTCAACAGATTGATGCCATGCAGTTTCCGCGGCGCAACGCGAAGATTGCACATGCCGCAGCGCAATGTATGGCCGCGTTCCGCGCAATGGCACAGGCAAAGACCATACCTGATTCTGAAACGCGCGATGACCCAATCGAAAGCAGAACCAACATATCGCCAGCAAAAGGTTTGTTCCCGGAACAACTTTTCGATGCTATCGTGGCCATTGCTCGCCCAGATCCGTGTGACCGCCACGGGATCGTGCACCTTAGCTCTAACCTAGGTTCAGGTGGTGCGGAACGGCAGGTAGCCTATGTGGCGCAAGGCCTAGCGGAACAACCAGTCCCCGAACGTCCTGCAACTTTTGTAATCAATTCACTTGATCCCAATGGCGCCAATGATTTCTTTTTGCCCGAAGTGCAACGCAGCGGTCTAAAAATTGTCGATCTTGACGCCGAGCGTGAAGCGTCGGCCATTCGTCACGTTTTGGTCAAGCACCCGCACTTGGCCCCGGTCGTCCGTAGCCTTGCTGCGCTGCCAGCCGAACTTAGCAGAACAGCCATCCCTTTCTATGCCCACCTTGTCGAGCAACGTCCAAAGGTGGTGCATCTATGGCAAGATGCCGTGAACATTGCGGGTGGCATGGCCGCAGTGGCTGCCGGTGTCCCGCAAATCGTCCTGTGCACCCGATCAACACGACCTGTCGAAATCAGGCGTTATCGCCGCTACCTACACAGCGGCTACCAATCGCTGATGAGGTACAAAGGTGGCGTCGCCGTGGTGAACAACTCAGCCAATGGCGCGCGCGACTACGAAGACTGGCTAGGTTGGTCCAAGGACAGCATCGGCGTCTTTTACAATGGTTATGATTTTAAATCCCTGCGCGGGCGTGCCACCAAAGCTGATCGTGCACGGATTCGCGCGCAATTCCAAATTCCAGCCAATGCGTCTGTGGTCGGTGGTGTCATGCGCTTCTCCGCCGAAAAGCGTCCCGATCTTTGGGTGCAGACAATGATGCAGGCCGTTGGTCAAAACGCTGATGTGTATGGACTAATCGTCGGCGATGGTCCGATGCGCGCCGACCTGATAGCGCAGATCGAAGTAGCCGGCCTGACCGACCGGGTTCACTTCGCTGGCCGCCAGTCCCCGGTCGAGCCATGGATGCGTTCGATGGACATGCTGTTTCTGTCATCTGTGACAGAAGGTCTTCCCAATGTACTGATCGAGGCGCAAGCGCTCGGCGTACCGGTGGCAACCATGAATGTCGGGGGTGCTCCAGAAGCCATGTCGGTGGGCGTTTCAGGCATCGCGCTTGAAGAGAACACACCCGACGCATTGGCTACTCAAATCCTGACAGTTCTGACAGACCACAAGAGGATGGCACGCATGCAAAAAGCCGCTGTCAAGTT
This sequence comes from Yoonia sp. R2-816, assembly GCF_046762905.1. Classification (NCBI taxonomy): domain Bacteria; kingdom Pseudomonadati; phylum Pseudomonadota; class Alphaproteobacteria; order Rhodobacterales; family Paracoccaceae; genus Yoonia; species Yoonia sp. R2-816. The sequence continues at coordinate 27,759 of NZ_JBKQXN010000325.1, forward strand.
CGTTGACGAACGGTTCGATTTGTCGGCGATGATAGCGCGGCTGAAATCGTTCTACACATTCGAAGAACCGAAGTAACAGATGTTGACATTAACAGCCATAGGATCCTGCAGGATAGCGACCCCGCTGCGACTATGTCGCGAAACGCATGGTTTCGCGATCAACAACAACAGGGTCTACGGATTTTCGCACTCTGCAGGCGAAGCCACGCAGCAAATGAAATTCTTGCAAGGTGAATTGGATATTCCCGAACACATGTGGCCTCTTGTGGCCGGGCTGCGCGAAGAAAGCTACACTCTACGCACTGCCGAAAAGCACGACATCAGTGATCTATACGTAGTGGAAATCTCATCGCTGAAGGAGTTGTCGATCGGGCCTTTGAAGGTGCAGTTGAACTACTTCAAGCGGATCTTTTCTGATTTTTATCAGGATGTCGACAGGGTTCGGACACTGTTTCAGCTCGCCCAGAAAGAGACCCCGGAAGATATTGGTGCTTGGCTAGATGCCAATTGGTCTTCTACACCTGACCAGATCGAAGATAGCAAACTACTGCGGAATTTGCGCCTGAAGTTTGCCTCAGTGGATAGCATGATGGCCGACATGGAAACGCTGCGAGGTACGTTGCCAGAGGTGCTGTTTACCACCCATGTCGATGCTGTCCTACCAGACGGCTCGCCCCTGCGAACCCGTCGCACCTGTATTGAAACAGTGAAGATGGCGGCGTCACGCATTGGCGCCCATGTCTACGACCCCAGCGATCTTATGCGTGAATTTGGGCAAACCAATGCCATCGAGGACCACAGCAGCAGTCTTGCACATTTCACGGAAGGTTTCAGCCGACTGGTCTTGGATGCCTGGTATGAGGACGCGGTACAGGATTTGATCGAACGGCATCTTCTGACCAACCCGGGGGAAGCTATTCCACGCATTTTTGTGCCGCATGCCCGAGCATACCTTCGAACACGGGATCCCATCCGCGTAGCAGATGTCGCATTATTGTTGGAAGTTGCCGAAAGCTATTTCCCTGAGGACATTCATTTGCCGATGCTGAGACTGGAACTTTCAATTGCACAAGACGGCGACCTTGGACCCGCGACGTGGCAGACCTTTTTGACGGTGGTGACCAAAACCCCGTTGGCCGATTTGCCGAAACTACGCGATACGATGAGCGCTTTGACCGATGTACTGCCCGAATGGCTGGACCGGCTCAGTGATGTCCCTGACATCAGCGCAGACAATCTAACGTGGCTCGGCAGCCTTGCACGCCACATGCATTTGACAGACCAAGCAGCGGCATTGGACGCGCGACGGCACGCAATGAAATCTGTCGCCTCAGCGTAAGAGCTTTCAAAATATCACAACCAGCCGGGCGACTTTGGCCCGGTTCGAATTGCAGAAGTTTGTATCTGGCGAACGCGATAACAAGGACAACAATGTGGTTAACCCTCAGAAACTCTCCAAATTTTGTGAAGGAGGGGAAAATCGGTCCAGTCCACCAGATAGTCTGATCACTCACGCACAGTCCCGCGCCAAGAACGCTGCAACCGTGGAACAAGCACGCGATGCACTCGAAGAAATCCTGCCGCAACTGCCGGACTATGCGCGCGACGAACAACTCTACATTGCTTGTGGCATCCTGACCGAGAAGCTCCGGGAAACCGACGGTATGGTGGAGTTTTGGGCCGATATTCTGCGCCTATTCCCCCAAAACGGGACGGCCTTTCGCTTGCTGATGCGTTGGTACCGACGCACCAAACAGTTGGACGAAGGACTGCACAGGGCCCATCAGTTCGCTTTGAACCACCTGCAGGACCCGGTGCAGGCGGCGCACCTTGGCCTTGGATTTCTGGAACTGCGCGCTTGGGCCGAACTTGACGAACTGATGCAGGTCGCCCCGGTCTCAAACACTCTTCGCGGATACTACATTCAGGCGTTGATGGAACAGGGTCGTATTTCAGAGGCTTACGACATTGCCCAAGCGCTGGACGACAAGGACGCCATACCGCCCCAGTTGGCCAATCGGATCAAGCAATTACGTGCTGATGTAACGCAGATGAAGGTCCACAAAGTGGCCGACATTCTCGATGTCTTGGGCACGATGGTCCGTCTCTATGCCGACGACCCACCGAAACGCCGTATTGCACCCGGTCAAGTTGGTGTTGTGGCCTTCTATAGCGGCCAGTTAGGCATCGGCGGAGCAGAGCGTCAAAGCACGCGACTAGTGTCCACCTTGCAGTCGCACTACGACAGCCAAATCCCTTTGGGCGGGCGCTCGATCGACCAGCCGCCGCAAATGTCTGTGCGCCATGTCACCGCATCCAGCCGTTCCGACTTCTACCTACCGGTCCTGCAAGAAGCCGGGGTAGACACAACCATCCTGGCGCATATGGAAGACCCTGGCATGGAAAGCCTGGAACCAATCCCGGACATGATCCGTGACCTGTATCATCTGCTGCCCGAAGATATCCAAATCAACACCCGCAAACTGGTGCAGTTCTACAGGGAAAAGCATGTCGATGTTGCCTATCTTTGGCACGATGGCGGTGTGCTCACAGCAGGACTGGCCGCCGTCATTGCACGCGTGCCCCGGATCGTGACCTCGTTCCGCGGAATGCCGCCAAACCTGCGCCGAGAGCGGCTTCGGGGGCAAATGCCTGCCTTGTTCAGTGCGTTGGCAGATCTGCCATGGGCGACGCTCACCACCAATAGCCCGCTGACGGCAAAGGCTTACGAAAACTGGCTGAACCTGCCAGCCGGCTCTGTCCCGGCCATTCCTAACGCGGTGCGCCCGTTGACCGACGAAGGCGCATCGGAAGACATTACTATTTGGGAAAACATCGTCGCGAAAAGCCCCGATTGCACTAAAACCGTCCTCGGCGTTTTTCGCTTCGATCACAACAAGCGACCTGAATTCTGGGTTGAAACGGCAGCAGCTTATGCCAAAGTTCATCCGCAAGCGCGTTTCGTGATTACCGGCCGCGGACACGAGTTGGATGCCTGCCGGGATCTGGTGCGTACCTTGGGAGCGGAGCATCGCGTCTTTTTGCCCGGCCCCACCCAGCACGTGGGCTTTTACATGTACCGCGCAGACCTGCTCATGCATCTGGCGCGATTTGAAGGGCTGCCCAATAGCCTGCTAGAGGCCGCCTATTGCGGCTGCCCAATCCTGACCACACCGGCTGGAGGGGCTGTTGATATTGTCGAACACGGAACAACCGGCCATATTCTGCCTTCGGCTGAAACCGTTACCCAGACAGATGTTCACGCAGCCTTAACTTCGCTACTTGCCGATCCTGCACGACTGCGGCAGATGGGCAACGCTGGTCAAAAGCACGTACAACGTAGCTTTGATCTTTCTCTGGTCTTTGAAAAGACCTTCTCAATATTTGACCAATAGCGGAGATTCCCATGCGTAAGGTTCTGATCACCGGCACTGCCGGGTTCATCGGGTTCCATCTGGCACAACTTATGCTGGAGGAAGGCTTCAGTGTTGTCGGCTACGACGGGATGACCGACTACTACGACGTTCGGATCAAACAACGTCGCCACCAAATGCTTTTGCAGAACCCTCACTTCACCGCTGTCGAAGGCTTGTTGGAGGACATGGATAAGCTGCACGCCTTGATGATGCGTGAAAAACCTGACGTAATCGTTCACCTCGCGGCACAGGCTGGCGTCCGCTACAGCTTGGAAAACCCACGTGCCTATGTGAGTGCCAACATTGTGGGCACATTCAACGTGATGGAATGCGCTCGTGAACTTGAAGTCGATCATCTTTTGATGGCCTCTACCTCGTCGGTCTACGGGGCCAACGTCGATATGCCATTCATCGAACTCGAAAAGACCGAAACGCCTTTGACCCTGTATGCAGCGACCAAGAAGGCGAACGAGAATATGGGACACTGTTATTCACATCTTTGGAAAATCCCGACCACCATGTTTCGCTTCTTCACCGTCTACGGCACTTGGGGACGACCCGACCTCGCACTCTTCAAATTTGTCCGTGCCGCATTGAATAACGAGACAATCGACGTCTACAATCATGGCAAGATGGCGCGCGACTTCACATATGTGACGGATCTGGTACGCGGCATTCGCCTGCTCGTTGACACTCCGCCCGAAGAACCGGAAACCAGAGACGACATACTGCTCGGAGACAGCTTGAGCCCCGTAGCACCCTTCAGGGTTGTCAATATCGGCAATAACACCAAGGTCCCCTTGATGGACTTCATCCAAGAAATCGAGAACTGCCTCGGGATGGAGATCAAAAAGAATTTCATGGAAATGCAGAAGGGCGACGTACCTGCAACTTGGGCCAATTCCAACCTATTGCAGCGCCTGACCGGCTATGCCCCTGAAACCTCTATCGAGCAGGGAATAAAGCAGTTTGTGGATTGGTATCGCGACTACTATAACGTGTGAAATTTTTTGGATCAGAACATTGCAAACAGAAATGACTCATATCGGCCTTGTTTTCCTTTTGGCAATTGGCTGCCTCGGGGTCACAACCACGGCATGATACTATGATCGACTCTTCCGAGGCAGTGTTCACAGTCACGCCGGACACGCAGCTCAGGGTGCTGCAAGCTGTAACAGCGGCTGACAGCCCCTATGACAGGGTGATATTCGCTCCGGGCGAGCACAGCCTTGACGGGACGATTTCGGTAGAAAAGTTAGGACTGACGCTCGATATCAGTGCGGGCGCCACCCTGACACCGACGTCCGATATGGCATGGATGTTTAAGGTTAATGCGCCATCAGTCACCATTACGGGTAGCGGCGTTTTGGACGGCGGTGATATCGCAGCAGCCCAGAATTTCTATGGCTTTATAGAGGTTTTTGATACAGCCGACGGTTTCCACGTCGCCGGCAACGGCAAACCCGATCAAGATAATCAGGAAGCGGCGCTGGAATTCACCAACGCGACAGTCGCGGTCGTTGTGTCGGGCGCGGATAACGTCGTGATCGAGAACCTGTATTTGCACCACTTCCGACCGGGAACCTACGGGATCATCCTGCGCGATACCAGCACCAGCGACGGTATCAACGCCGATGGAGGCTACGGCAACATCGTCCGCAATCTCTTGGCCCACGACGCCAGCGGGGGCGCTCCTCCCGGCAATTCCCCGGTGAACGGGGCCTGGATCCGGCTTGATACCGATGAACAAGGTCCTGATGGCGTCGCACCAACGCTTACTGATGTCCAAATCCTCGACAACATCCTGCTGGGTGGCGAGGCGATGGTCGCCGAAAACGGCAACACTTATTTCTTTGTGAATGTCGACAGCAATGTAGACGCGGCTAAAAATGTCGAGATCGCTTACAATACGCTAGCCGACGCCGCCTCATATGAAGTCCAAATCAAAAACGGCTGGGACAGTCCCATCGGGATTACTGGCGCCTTGATCCACCACAACATCATGGATCACTCTGACACTGGCCTGCAGCGGATTTGGCCAATGAAGTTGCAATCGAATTTCGACAGCCCTTTCTTTGCGACCTTTGAAAATAATCTCGCCCTTCTGCAACCTGGACTTGGCCCCGAAAGGCTTCATATCGCGTTGGGTTACATGGACGACATTGGCTACAACGGCGACTTCCAGACCGATCTGTTCCGCACCGTGATACGCACCCAGGATGATGCGAGCACCCTCATCGGGACTGCAACAGACGAGTGGATCATTAGCACCGGCGCCCAAAGCGTCACCTCCGGTGGGGGCGCCGACCTGATCGAATTCACATTGGGCGATGGCATGGTCACCATCACCGATTTTGAGACGGGCGTCGACCAGATCCGTCTTTTGGGTTTTGGATTGGTGAATCTGGCCGCCCATCTGGGCGGGATCAACGGACAAGAAGGATTCATCAACTTCGGGAATGGCGATGTTCTCTTCATTGAAAACAACGGCGAAGCGCTGGACCTGAGCGAATTTACCTCAGCCGATGTTGTGGTGGCGCAGACTTTCAACACCCTGTTCAGCAACGGCGGGATGGTTCAAGGAAGCGAAGCGGCCGATCAATTCCTGGGAACCGCAGCGGATGACACCGTCTATGGCGGCAACGGTGGCGACCTTCTGTTTGGCGAAGTTGGAAACGATTGGCTCTACGGTGGCGATGGCAATGATCGCATCATGGCCGGTGATGGTATTGACCGCATGTGGGGAGGACACGGGGCCGACACTTTCGTATTCGCGTCCCAAAGCCAGCTGAATGTCATTTATGACTTTGAATTGGGGACTGATCGTATCTCTTTGGCAGACGGCCTAAGCAGCGAAGATCTTGCAATAACCCTCTATAATGGAACTGACGCCGACATTCGGACACAAAGCGGGGACAGGTTGGTCCTTCGCAATATCACGCCTGATCAACTCGATGCGGCAGACTTTGTCATAACCGCTTTGGACAACTCAGGGCCGCTTCTGGGCGGGGCAAACCACGACATCCTGTTGGGCAGCACATTTGATGACACCCTACATACCAGCGGTGGCACCGACCGGTTATATGGATATACAGGGGCGGACACTTTTGTATTCAATACCGGCAGCGGGCTGAACATCGTCTACGATTTCGAGGTCGGCATTGATCTGATCGCTTTGCCTGACCTGTCCGTCGACGCGCTGGACATCTTTATGTACAACTCCACCGATGTGGAAATGCGCGCCGACGACGGTAGTCGGCTAGTGCTACGTAATGTTGATATAAGCGAGATGCTCGATGCTGATAGTTTCCTGCTTTAGCAATTGTTTCATCCAGACAGATCGGCATGCGCATGCTGGCCGAACACGTAGAGGAGCCTGAAAACGCCTGCTCATGACTGACCGCACCGAACCACAAAGGGGGAAGCCCTCTGTATCCGTGGCTTCTCAAATCGAGCGTCTTGAGGCTCTCGTAGAGCGCGAACGCCAGACACGTTTTTCTGGTGGGGCTTTTGGCTATCTTTGGGCCTATTCAACGCCTGTGGCGTGGATCGCCTTCGTCGTTATCTTCTTTTGGATCTTGGGGCGGACCCCACCTATCGCTGTTGGCGCGGAAATCTTCGTGGCCACGGGGATTTTGCCCTATGCACTCTACCGTCAAACGATCACATCAATGATGCGCACGCTTATCGCATCGCGCTATATGGCATATTACACACCAGTCAACGGGCAAGACATCTTGCTAGCCTCGGCAGTGCTGGAACTGGTGAACATGATCCTTACCTCGCTTCTGATTTTCGGTGGGATCATTCTTTTATTTGGCACACCGCTGCCTGCAAATCTTCTTGTCGTCTATGCCGCCATGGCCATGGCATGGGCACTCGGGGTTGGTATGGGCAGCTTGTTTGCAGCCATTGGGCAGGCTTCGGACAGTTTCGCACGCGCCGTACCTCTTGTTTTGCGCCCGCTATTCTGGATTTCGGGTATCTTTTTTACCGCGACAGAACTGCCCGCACAGGCGCAGGCGTTGTTCTGGTGGAACCCTCTCTTTCACTGCATCGAAGCCCTACGCGAAGGATTTTTCATAGGCTATCAATCTCCGGTGGCCGAATTGTGGTATCCGGCGGTTATCGCGGTCAGCTGTTATCTTGCTTCTGCGGTGGTTGAGCGTCATATCCGGCACCGCCGTTTGGCTCGGCATCATCTATGATAGAGATGATCGACACAACTTGGCTGATCCGCACGCCAAAAGGCCCCAAGGCCCTTCTAAACAGGCAATCAGCGTGGTTCGACTCCCGTGAACGTGTGGGCATTCTGGCAGCAGCCGGCACTGGGAAATCCTCTTTGGCACGGCTGCTCGCCGGAATCGAGCCCCCGGACAGCGGCTCCGTTCGCAGTTCCGGTCGGGTGTCGTGGCCAATTGCTTACGCTGGCACCCTCCATCCGGAGTTGACCGGCGCACAGAACATCAAAATCATAGCCCAGCTCATTGGCGAAGATCCTGTTGAAATGTTGGCCTTTTGTGAAGAATTCACCGGGGCAAACCTGCCGATTGCAAGGAAGCTGAAGTTCTTTGCACCCGCGCAACGGCTAGCACTCTCGTTCTCTGCATCAATGGCCGTGCAGTGCGACCACTACATCGCCGATGAGGTCGTGGGATACGGTGATGGCACCACCCGTGCCAAATGCACTGCCATACTGGAAGAACGGTTGGAAAAAGCTGGGCTTATCTACATCTCGCGAAACGCCGCCCAACTCAAGAAACTGTGCACAAGGTTTCTTGTCTTGACACAAGGGCACCTGATCGAATGCCCTTCCTCTGAAATCGCTGCCGCAGTGCTTGAAAACGCGACAGGGACAGATCGCGACGACAAGCTGCTTGACCAAGAAGAAATCGGAGACGTTTATGTCTGACGAAACGCCCACAAACCCAGCCGATGTCGAAAAGGCAGAGCGCTTGCGTCAAGCGGAAATCGACAAAGCTGAACGCATCCGCAAAGCGGAAGAAGAAAAAGCCGAGCGGGTGCGTAAGGCCAAAGAAGCACGCGCTGCTGAATTAGCTGCAGAAGCAGAAGCCCAAAAAGAAGCGGCGCGTAAACTCCTACCCTCGGCCGCCGGCCTCGAAGTCGCGCGCGCCGAAATCAAAACCAGAAGCAAGCAAGCACAGCAGAGTTTCCTCAGGCAACTTTTGATCTTTGTTGCCTTGCCCACCTTGCTTGTCACGCTTTATTCAGGCTTCGTCGCCACACCACTATACGAAGCCAGATCCGTTATGGTGGCTTCGAAAGCCGGGCGCGACAATGAAGAGGGTCTCGGTGGACTATTGGGGGCTGTTGGCGGCGGACAGTCCAACCTGCATGAAGCTTTCATGGCGCATGAATATGTTCGTTCCCGTGCTATGATGGTGCAACTGGAACAGGATATGGACCTTGTCACGCGGTATTCCGGCCCGCAGATGGATGTCGTGCGGCGCCTGCGCGATGTACCCGCTTTGGGTATCAACAAATCGGACCAGTTTTCCCGCTTCGTGGATTCCTCCATCAACATCCAAACCGGTCTGATGACGCTTTATGTGCGCGCGCTTTCACCTGACGACGCGAACCAAATTTCCGAACAAATCATCACGCGCGTAGCGGAACGGGTGAACGCACTGTCATCGGAGTTGTTTGGAGAGCGGATTGCGCAAGCGGAAGGGGCCGTAGCACAAGCGCGCGAAGCGCTTGTGCAAGCTCAGGCTTATCTGACCCAATTGCAGATCGACAGCGGCGAAGCCAACCCGCAGGCGCGCATCGAAGGGATTTATCGCACCATTGGGCAGCTTGAAACGACTGCTGAAGAATTACGTGGACAGATCGATGCAGCGGAGGTTGCGGGACAATCCGACACCTACCAGACCCAAAGACTGGAAGAGCTTGAAGCGGCACAGCAAGCGCGGATCGAAGAATTGCGCCGCAAGTTGGTGCAAGATCCTGATGGCAATGGGGATCGCGCACTTAATACGCTTCTTCTGGAATTCGAATTGGCTGTCTTACAAGTGCGTATTGCCGAGGAAACTCTGACTGCCGCTTTGGTCGGCTTGGTGCAGGCACAAGAAGAAGCCGCACTTGGGCGCAGCCAGTTTCAAGTCGTCGTACCACCCAATACCGGCAACATCCCCAGTTCGCCTAATATGCTGATAAACGCCCTGATTGCGTTCTTCAGTACGCTCAGTGCACTAAGCATTTTTCGTCTGTTGCGCTCTAACCGGCTCAGCTAGTTATTCCTGTACCTCTCGTCCAGCAGCAAGGAAGTTACGAGCATGTCAGATACAGTCTCTTCGACCGCCAAACCTCTGGAAGCCTATGACCTACGTGTCGATGCGCAAATAGTCAGCCTTAGGATCGATCGATTGCATCCTGCGCTAGCAGCCGGAGACTACGCCGAGGTCGACCGCATTCTTGCCCACATCGTGGAGGCCCGACCCGATCGTTTCAAAGAACATATCGAACGTGTCGATCATGCTCTGACCAACGGCGAATATGAACGTGCAGCACATTTGTTTGACGCAATCGGTGTGGATTTTTCTGCCGATGTATCCGGGGCCACCACCGACCATGACACCGCAGCCTTGCGAATTGCGCTGCGCCTCAAGCGTCACGAGCTTGCCGCGGCAATCGCGGCGCGCCATGCGCCTGACTTCGACCAATCGTCGCTCATGGCCAATCTTGCTATGCGCGCATTTGATCGGGCTGGCCGCCCTGACGATGCGATTGCAGCGGCGCATCAACTGGTCAGACTTGCACCAGATGCACCCGATGCACTAGGCGAAGTGGCGTCATTTCTGAACGGCCAGGGCAAGATGGCGCAGACCGTCGATCTGCTGACGCCATTGGATTTATTGCAATTCGACCATTTCGACTTGCTGCTGCAAGCCGGCCGGGCTCTGGCCAAAGATGGGACACGTGCGGACGACACAATCGCTGTACTCAGCAAGGCGCACGTATTGGACCCAGCCCATCCGCAACCACGGTTGTTGTTGGCGCGAAGCTACATGGCAATGGAACAGCCGGAGGACGCACTGGCCGCGATCCGCTACGATCCGCAACAGATCAAAGACGAGCCAGAGAGTTTGCGGGCTCAAGCCGCAGAGGTGTTGCTGGCCAATGACAAGGCTGCGGATGCAGCGAAAATATTCTTCAAGTTGCTCACTGAGAGGCCTGACCATTCAGGCTGGAAGCAAACATACGTCACTGCATTGCTGCAAGCCGGACAGGCAAAAACAGCCGAGGCGGTTTACGCATCACTGCCGGTCCCGATGACGTATCCACCTCAGGGCGCTGCGCTCGCATACGCCTGTGCCGCGCTGCGAGCCGCATTACGACTACAAAAGCCCGCTTTGGCGGCCGAGCTTGCCGCACCATTTGAACCTGAATTTGCATCCGATCCGATCTTGGCCGTTCTGTCGATGCGCGCCTTTGAGCGGGACAAACAGGGGAAACGCGCCTGTGCAGCAGCCGAAGCGCTCGCCAAAATGGTCGATCTGGACAACCCGGCACCGCTGATCGAAGCTGTCGCCCTGCTCTCCAGCCATGGGCGCGGACGTCAGGCCGTCGAATTACTGGACCGTTTTCCGATGGAAAGCTGCACTGACTTCGACCTTCTCTTGCAAGCAGGTCGCGCTATGTCGCTGTCACACCAATTCGACGACCGTGCGATAGAAGTACTCTCGAAGGCACGAGACATAAATCCAGAGCACCCCCAGGCGCGGCTGTTTCTGTCCCGTGCCTTCATGCGCTTAAACCAACCGCGACGTGCACTCGAAGCGCTGAACTACGACACCACAACCATTGATGGTGCCCCTGAAAGCCTAAGGGGTCAGGCGGTAGAAACCCTGATGGCGAACAATCGTCACGGTGATGCGGTTGCATTGTTAAAGCGATTGGTCGCGGACAACCCAAACCACAGCGGATGGAAACGCGCGAGCGTAAGCGCACTACTGCTTTCGGGAGATACAGCAGGTGCGGAAGCACTCTACACGGATGACCTCAGCCGCCGTCCCATGATCGCACGTAACTACACTGATTTCGGGGAAGCGCTCGCTGATCTGGACAACCTGATTGATACGGCCCAGATCCCCGACTACCGATTTGAATGGGCCTATCAACGGCTAAAATACCTGGGCTGCGCTCCTGACGACCGGGGCGTGTGGGAGCGGCGCTGCAAATGGGTTCACTTGGCCGATCACTTGACCATCGACTGGATTGAGGGGCGCACCAACGAGGTCGAACAAATCCTCGACCGCATGCATGGCCTTGAGGACGGGACCGAAGAACTCCGCTTTTACGAGAACAAGGGCATGGGCGTATTCTTGACGGCCGCCCATATCGGGGCACTTTTCTCATCTCCGCTGGCTTTGACAAGGGCAGCCAGCAATTACCGCTGGATTGCATCGACCCCCGTCATTGCAAGCGTGCCAGGTTCAGAGTTCCTGATTTCGACCTTCTCTCAAAACCGACTGCGACTGGCCAAGCAAATCTACAAGGCCGTCCGGGCGGGAGCCGTTGTTTCATTAGCCGCAGACGGCATGCAACGCGGGCGACGGGTACAGTTCCTTGATGATGAAATCTATGTCTCGGACTTCGTGCCACGCGCGATTCACCAGCTGGGCGCCCCTTGCCTGTTTCCCAAGTTCATGTGGGAGGACGACCAGATCTCAGTATCGGTGATACGCCTGTGCAGCCCTGAACCTGGGGAACAACTGGAAGACTACATTGAACGCTGGAGCAACGATTATGCACGGGTTCTGGCAGACTGTTTTGCCACCAACCCCGACAACATGCGTTTGACCGGCGGGATCTGGGACAACGTGCGTCTCTGAGCTGGAATTGTCCCCGCGGCCCACTCAGGTGTCTGAATGGCTAAAGTCGCAGATCACTCTCTGCGGCTGAAAAAATGGCCTTCATGTCGAACAGGACACCATTTCCTTTCAGCTTCGCCCGGATGGCCTTTGGTCCCATAGATTTGAACTCCCGGTGGCCAACTGCAAGGATGACGGCGTCATATGTTCCCTCAGGAACCTCTGTCATGATGTTGAGGCCAAATTCGCTACGCACTGCATGCACGTCTGCGCGCGGATCGCAGATATCAACTGACAGGTTGTAATCTGCCAAGTGCTCCAGCATATCCACCACTTTCGTGTTGCGAATATCGGGGCAATTTTCTTTGAATGTTATCCCCAAAAGCAGAACCCTGCCGCCACTGACGGTGCTGCCCTTCTGGATCATCTTTTTGACCAGACGGGTGATCGCGTTGCGCGGCATACCCTCGTTGACCTCTCGTGCCATACGTATGATGTCGGGGACGTGGCCCACCTCCATCGCCTTGTGCACTAGGTAATAAGGGTCCACACCGATGCAGTGACCACCTACAAGACCAGGGTTCATACGGTTAAAGTTCCATTTGCTGGCAGCAGCGTCCAACACATCAGACGTGTCGATACCGATCCTCGAGAAAATCATGGAAAGCTCATTGATCAACGCGATATTCACGTCGCGCTGGATGTTTTCAATGACCTTCGAAGCTTCTGCGACCCTTATGCTTGCTGCCTTGAAAGTGCCCGCAGTGATAACCGTACCATACAGGGCGTCAATCAGATTCGCTACCTCCGGCGTAGATCCAGAGGTCACCTTGACGATTTTTTGTAAGGGTCGTTCCTTGTCGCCGGGGTTGATCCGCTCAGGGCTGTAACCGGCATAGAAATCTCGGTTAAATTTAAAGCCGGACACCCGCTCGACCACTGGAATGCAATTGTCTTCCGTCGCACCGGGGTAGACCGTGCTTTCATATATGACGATGTCGCCGGGTTCTATGACAGAACCTACAGTTTCAGAGGCCTTGATCAACGGAGTGAGGTTCGGTTGGTTATGCCGATCTATTGGTGTGGGTACGGCGATGATGTAGACGTTACAGTCTGCAATCTTGGCTGGCTCATTACTGTAAACCAACTGATCAGCGGCCCGAAGGTCCGCTCCATCGATCTCGCCGGTCGCATCGGATCCGCTCTGCAGCGCTTGTACGCGTCCGACGTTAAGGTCAAAACCAACTGTCGCCCTCGATTTGCCGAACGCTACGGCAAGAGGCAAACCGACATAGCCCAAACCGATAATGGCAACTTTCAAGTCTGAAAGGCACGGCAAAATCGCTGAGCGTTCGGAATTCAGGGTATCGGGAGAAATGTTCACGATCTTGTCCATTCAGTTGTTTCGAGACAACGCACACGGTGTGGCCCAACCGCTATATGTTTGCAGTAACGGCTGTTTCGTGTCCTCAAAGTCGATTCGTTGGTGGGTGCCCTACAATTTTACGCGGGTAATGCATACACCTTTAAATTGCAACGCTACTTCGACAAACAAACAGCTGCTGCTGTGTTAAAGATAGCGCCGCAGCGACAGCATTCGCGAAAACGTGCTCATCTCATTGGCTGATTTTTTTTACCATGGATTTCTGGATCAGCGAGCAACGGCCTCTCAGAAGATAGGAAACTTGCATATTCAGAGCACTTTCGTACCCGGCTACGATGATGTGTCGGCGTCGGTTTTTCTTGAAATCGACGCCGAAAACTTGTCGTAGTCAATCCTTCAAGTCATCAAGGTTTGCCTCCTTTTTCCGTCGCGATTTGCCCTTGAGCTTAATATGGAAGCGGTTATTCGATAGGCGGTCCAAAACCGCATCGGCGATGATTGGATCAACGATAAAGGAATACCAATCGTTGTACGGCCGTTGTCCGATGAAGATGGTAGACTTTGCACCAACTCGGTCATCCACGATCTCCAGAGGTCCGATTTCCCTTGTTGGGTCATCGGCGTTACGCCGAAGTCGTCTAGAACGAGTAGGTAGTATTTGGATAGTCTAGCCTTAAATTTCAGCAGCTCTCCGTCTGCGCGCATCAAAGCCATTTCGTACAGCAAGTCATCCAACCTGTAGTATTTCGATTTGATGGCCTGTCTTATCGCTGCCGTAGCAATGCAACAGCAAAGCCAAGTCTTGCCCGTTCCAGTTTCACCGGAAATCAAGACATTCCAGCCATGACGCACCCAGCTGCACTTAAGAAGCTCACGAATCTGAGAAGGTTCAAAGCCTCGTGTGCCGCTTAGTTTGATCTCTTCTGGGGCAGCATTTAGCTTAAGCTTGGCGTCCTTTGGTAAGCGGGCCATCATGGCATCATGGCATCATGGCATCATGGCGTTTCTCTTTTTCCTTTAGAAATAATGAGCCTAGCCTCTCCGTGAAAGGTAGGTTTTCTTGGTTCGGCTGTTTAGCCTCGAGCTCCAAGGCGTCGGCAAACCCAGACAGGCGAAGCTCACGCGCAAGCTCGATAACAGTGTGAATCTGCATCAGCTTGCCTGCTCGTCACTGTAGTAGTCCGGGCCACGAACATTACCTGACGGAGATGCTGGCTTAGCGAGTGTATCACGTGAAAAGTTAGGGAGGCCTCGTTCCAAAACGCGATAAACTGCTTCGGCACTTATCTGGCCTCGCTCCTCGGCTTGAACGATGGCGCTCTCAACCAAATCACGCCCACATTGGTGCATTTTTCGGGCAATGTTCTTCGTCATATCCCCCGTGTCTTGCCCCCGTAAAACTGTGCCAAAGTTGGATTATTTTTGGAGGCGGGATTTATGGCGCGGAAACGGTATTCGGATGAAGATATTCTTCGGCTCTTGCGTGAGATTGAGCTGAGCCTGGCGTCTGGTTCGGACGTGGCGAGGGCGTGCAGAACGGCTGGTGTCAGTGATGCGACCTCTTACACATGGCGCAAACGCTTTGGTGGCATGGGGCGATCCGAGATGGCCAATTTGAAGGCATTGCAGAAAGAGAATGACCGGCTCAAGAAGATTGTGGCGGAGCTTGAGTTGGACAAGCTGATCTTGAAAGAGAGCCTGGATTATTTAAAGCCGAAGGTCCCGCTGACCGGCAGGTGAATGCGCAGCAATCACCGAGAGGGAGACGACAGACCAGCTTCGTCAGGCCGTGGTGCATATCCGACAAAAGCTGGCAACTTCGGAACGCCGCACGTGTCGGGTTCATGGGGTTGGCGCGGAGTACGCTACAATACAAGGCAGCGCCGAAGGATGATGAGGCGTTGCGCCTCGCGATGATCCGGCTGGCTAAGCAATATGGGCGCGACGGCTACCGAAAGGTCGCCGAGTTGCTTGGCGTTGAAGGTTGGTCGGTCAATCACAAGAAGACTGAACGGCGAGACCTTGTCCGCCATTGGTCCGAGGACAATGGTCGAGCGGCGCGCAGAAGGCCTGCAACTTCCAAGGCGATACAAGAAGCGGAAGCGGCTGTCCACAAGGACAGCTCAATCATCCGGCTGCGGCCGCAACATCCCAATCACATCTGGAGCGTCGATTTTGTCCACGATAAACTGAGCAACGGGCGGCCCTACAAGATGCTCACGGTGCTGGATGAATATACGCAAGAGGCGCTGTGTGTCGCAGTCAAGCCGAAGATGAACAGTGCAGACGTGCTGGATGCGCTTTATCCACTGCTTCTGCGGCGCGGAAAACCTGAATACATCCGCTCTGACAATGGCTCAGAGTTCATCGCAACAGCACTACAAGACTGGCTGAGAAAGGTCGGGATCAAACCGATCTAGATCTATCCAGGATCATCCTGGGCGAACGGCTACAACGAGCGCTTCAACGGCACACTGCGCCGAGAAGTCCTGAACGCCGAATGGTTCCACACCACCAAACAGGCCCAGATCGTCATCAATACCTGGCTCAGACAGTACAATCGTGTTCGGCCACATCAGGCCCTAAACATGCGCCCGCCCATGCCAGAAACCCTGCACAAAAGTGGCCCATAGAAATGGGGCTGGACACGCTTCCGCAATGGGCTCGTTCCAGTCATTAGCTACGCGTGGCCTGAACGTCCACTCACGACAAACATCGACGTTCAAGCCAATACCTATTCATAAATCGAAGGTCGAGATGGAGTAATTACAAGCGTGGAAAGCCGATTCCGTCCATACAAGGTTGAACATCGCTGAACGTGTCGGAACCCAAATCTGCAATGAGACTAAAAAGAGACTTGGACTGTTCTGAGTGTGCTGGAACTTCCTCTAAGTCGTTGATTTTGTTTGGAGGCGAGTACCGGATTATCCAAAGTGAATTTCTTAACCTTGATTCTAAAAGGAAAATTGGAAACGCTATAGTCCTCCATATAGTCCATTTTACGGACCGCGATTTGTAGCGAAGTCCGCGAAGTGAAGCCGTTTCAGAGCCAAACGTCACCCAATGTTGGAGTTGGTAAAAAGGCCATTTGTCGTAGACGAAGGGAAATTACGAAGTGCATTGATTTACTGTAGCCATATATTGTAGCAATCTGGCAGCTTTTGCCCAGTCACGGCTCAACTGAATTCGATTACCTGACCCGCGTTCGAACTAGAGCAATGCCCATCGTGGCTTAGTGCTACAGACCTGCGATCAACATCTTTTACTCAGGTATTGATCACCGCCGTGTTCGCTAGTGGCGGGGGTTCGTCACCACCGACAGCGAATGACCGTCAAACTGCATGTATGATCGATGCCAACTGATGCCGAAACAAGCAAAACAACGGATGGAACGTTCTCAAATCAAACGGTCTACTAGTCTGCTACGAACGAACCCTGTACCAGCAATGTCCCGGCTCCAGATGTATCATCAATCAACAATACTCCTCCGATCTCGTCCCCGTTTGGTCCGAAAAAGCCGCCTGAAGTTGTAACTACTTCTGTACCACTCAAAGCCGCGGACACCTCTGTGCTAGAAAACTCAGCAACCCCGCCAGAGAACTGACCATCAACCAGTGCTGCGTCGTTAACGTGGACAACCGCCACATTGCTCACATCGACCGGTGCTGCAACTCCATCTCGACGTTGTCCATTAAGATCAGAGAAGGTCATGTCGATGTCGCCCTGAGCAAAGTTTACGTCGATGCTGGCGCTTCCGATCAATTCATAAAATGATGTACCATCGATTATTTGTATGGATGCTGACCCAACGCCATCATACGTGGCGGTGCCGCTATCAGGGACCTCAGAAAGATTCGTGGGCACTCCGAATATGCCAAAGAACGGGTCTGCGTTCTGAGGTTCTGCTATAAACAATGCGACGTATTCGGTGGCGCCTTGAGTTATTGATGCCACGCCGCCTTCGTCAAATGCGACACGGGTCCTATCACCGTTGATTGTACCGTCCAGGTTTCCGAGACGGATCGTGTTGCTGCCGCGATCTAGCGATCCAGATGACGAAGAAATTGATCGGGCAGTACTGTCCAAGCTATCACTGCGGATTTCACTCGAAGCGGTAGATTGAAGATCAAACACGCTGTCATAAACGATGTCAGTTCCGGGTGTAGGTGTTGGTCCGGGAGGGCACCCCGCAAGGCAAAAGAAGCCGCCGCTCAGCACTACCACGGGTCGTAAAAAGTCCATTCGTTTATCCAAATACAAAGTTGTCAGAAGTTAAATCCGTGACGAGGATATCAAACAAAACAACGGTTGTTCCTTGGTCACTAAAGATTGCGTTGCCGGACACATTCTCGAAGTTGCTCAACACATCCGCAGGCGTAGCGTACCCAAAGCCAATGAATTCGAGTACATCAATTTCCGTCTGGAAATCACGACCGGAAACGAAGGAGCCGCTCAAGTCCACATAGTCAATCTCCACTTGTCCGATGATATCAGTCCCTTCAGCAGGTCTAAATATGAACGTATCTGCGCCGCCACCGCCAGAAAGCAAGTCATCACCAAAACCTCCAACGAGAGTATCGCGACCAGAGACTGCGGTGCCAATGTCGCCGATAAGGATATCGTTGCCGTTTGCACCATAAAGGGTGTCACCGCCGATTCCTCCGACTGCAAGATCGTGACCTGTACCTGAGAAGAATACGTTTTCCCCGGAAAGGGCAACTAGTCGGTCGTCGTCGTCATCACCGAACAACTGATCTGAACCGAAGGCGTCTACTACCACGTCGTCTCCTGCGCCTCCATGAACTTCGTCATTTCCAGTTCCACTCAGAACAAAATCGTGTCCTCCCCCTCCTGCAAACTGGTCATTGCCGCTTCCTAGAGAAGCAACTATTCGTTTGTCGGATTCCTGCCCCACAATATCAAGCACTGTCGAAGCAGCCTCAAAGTTCAAATAAATTGTGTTCTCTGAGAGGCTTGTTCCATCAGTGTTCCCAATTGTAGCGGTGAATTTGTCAAGTGCATTTTGTCCAATATCCGCCAAATTTACCACAATGTCCTTGAATTGATCCAACAGAGAGAACTCGGTCTCACCGTCTGCATCAGTGGACTCAAAGCGAACCTGACCTTGATCATTTGATATGGATATCGAAGACGTAGTAGTCGATGTAACGCTGATTTCTACAGACTGTCCCTCCTCAGTTTCCGACTTCCCAAAGTCAGGGGGGGCGTTTTGCTCATTTTCGTTTCTTTGGTTCAGGAACTCGAATGCCTTGGAGGTAAGCCATGCAAGTGTCCTGGACGGAGATACAATCGACGAGACTCCACTTCCTCCTGTTAGATTATCTAGTATTTCGCGACCAATCGGGGTTTCTGATAAAATGAAGTCAGCCGCCCTAAATGGAGTTGGAGCTACCAACCGTGCGAGATCAGTAACTCTTATGATCTCGATGTCTGGAATATCGGAGGTACCAAAAAGATAGGTGAGAGTTGTTTCCGTAATCGCACTTGTTTCAACGTCGGCCTGTCCAAATCGTAGAGTGAGAGCATCAGCAAAGACGCTACCGACATCAGTAGGCACCTCGGCGCGTTCTAAACTACCGTAAACATAGATTGATGTGTCGCCCGCCGCCAAGAAAAGTGCGCCTAAGTCGAGCACCAATCCGGAAGATATCCCCTCTGCGAATTCGACTATATCATCGGTAGAGATGACGCCATCTCTCGCCGCTTCGTAAGCAATCAAGGCTGTGTCAAGAGGTCTAAGAAATTTGCCGAGCTTCGATAGACCAGTATTCATAATGCCTGGAACCGTGTCATACCTTGTCAACATCAGAGGCGGCTGAGACGGGTCGGAATCGCTTACAAGAGTGCCAAACGGGGTTACCAATTGTCCTGGAGTATACTCTGGCCATCCCAAAGCTTCCGAGACAGTAGTTAGCAGTTGAACCGCCAGTTCTCCACCAGTACCAATTAGCTCTTCGATTCCAGGAAGATCAAGTTGCACTAGCAAATCTTGATCTCGCGGAGCAGAAACAACAGCAACGTTAGCGCCTTGGGTCGTCGAGTGACCTTCGGCATCATATGCTACGATCTCAAAATAGTTTGATCCAGCTTCCGACCCACCGACGTATTCGAGGTTCGAAATATCGGAAGCCAATACACTCAAATACCCGTTTTGTATCGGCTCACCGTCAAGGTAAAATCCCGACCCATGTTCGTCTGGGATTCTATCCCAAATCTCAAAGCTCACTATATTACTTAGGTCACCCGAAACCAAATCCCTGAAATCGATAGTGGTTAGCGGTAGAATTCGAAGATCATCGATTGCTAAGTCGGGTCCGTCAATTGAAGGTGTATCGGCCTCGCCGATCCGAATAAATGTATCAAATATCTCATCGAGTTCTTGGCCATCTTTCTCGATCAACGCTCCGAAGGTTTGCACCCCTTCGCCAGGTCCATCATTAACGATCCGAATGCCGATAGTCGCAGTCTCCGCGCCATTCGCAAATATGATGGGCACGTTCTCAGGCCGACCGCCACCATTCGAAAGCACATAGTCTTCGGGATAGTTGGCGGTTTCTTGCAATGTTGAGAATAAGATGGTTTCCGCTGGCCGATCTCCCGTCCGGCGTATCGTGAAGGTAATAATATCACCCTCGTTCGGCGTTTCGTCACTTACCGTCAGATCGTAAGTTGTATTCTGAGCAGCCTCATTGATGGTCACGAATGCTGACCGGTCGAGGAAAACATCAGGAAGATCGGAGGGGTTGCGCTGCACGATAGCCCGGAAGTTCTCAGGTGAATCGTTGCCATCGCCACTCAAGACATCGATGGTCACGGAGCGAGAAGTTTGACCGGCGGTGAAGACGACCGCTACGTTCTCTGGCCGCCCACCGCCGTCCAACCGGTAGTCACCGTCATCGAAGGTCGCGGTACCGGAGAGCGTCGAAAAGTAAACCGTCTCCGCTGGTAGGTCGTTTGATCGGGTGATTGTGAAGGTGACTTCATTGCCTTCGGTAATGGATGTCGCGTTGGGCGAAATCGAATAGGTCGTGACAGGAGAGCGCACAACAATTGCGAAACCAAGAGAATTATCAGCTTCATCTGACTCAACAACGTTGTTCAACGCATCTCCGCTTACGACAACGGCGTAGGTGCCGTCTGCGAGGTCTTGCGGGATCACAAACGAAAGTGTTTCGTTGGTGTTGGTTTCCCCGGCATCCAAAATTCCGCTAGAGTTTGTGTCTAACAAGACGGCCTGGCCGTCGATACCCATGTAAACGCCAGCCGAACTGGATGGTGCATCAGCGTTCCCGGTGTTTTCAACATCAACAACTACAGTAAACGTTTCACCGGGTGCGTATGTTTGCGTGACTGTCTCACCTTGACTGATGTCTTGGGCGCCAACGTCAACATCACTGATCACAATGTTGGGCGTGCCTTGTACAACTTGGATGCCAAAGCCCTGTGTGTTGTCTGTCTCATCCGTTTCGGCAACTTGATTGAGGTAATCAACCGATATCACCAAAGGATAGAAACCATCCGGTAGATCGTCTGGAATGTCGAACGAGAGCGTTTCGTTGGCGTCCGTCCCACCGGCCGAAATCGATCCAGTCGAGTTCGTGTCCATCAAGACGGCTTGGCCGTTAATCCCCATGAAAATCGCCGCAACACTTGACCCGGCTGGTCCTGCCCCATCGTTTTCGATGTCTACAACGACAGAAAATCGGCTCCCCGGCGAGTAACTTTCGTCCACCGTCTCATTTGGGCTTATGTCTTGATTCCCGACATCGACATCACGAATGATTAGATTGGGCACAGCAACACTCCGTATACCTTTGTCAAAACCGTGGGTTGCGTGGACCACGGCTACTAGTCAACAAAATTAATCAACCGAAACCTGCGAAAAATTCGATTGGAAATCTAATTTTCAGAAACCTTAGCCGAAAAGTATCTTATTTCAAATACTGTTTCGAGCGGCCGATCAGGACTTGTTCGCTCGTTCTTGGAATTTTTATTCAAGGGTCGTGGCGAAGTAGTGTCGAACTCAAAGTTTCTACAATTCGGCGCCATCGCAAAACATGAAAGGGATGGACGGTAACCGCTCAAAACTCAGACGGCTTTTCCAACCGTTCGGTGAGCAATATTCAGTCAGTTTCGTGATTGCCAATCTGATCTCAATTGCGTTCATCGGGTTTTACCAAGAATGCCTTCTACAAGGCCGTTGTACCGCGATGGGTCGAACTCGCTGTCGGTGGTTTCGAAGACACGGGTGGTTTCAAGTCGGAGCACCTCAACGACAGCCGTACGTACCGCTTTGGGTTCAGGTCGGCTGCCCAACTGTTGGATGATTCGTTCGATGTGTTCGACGACAATGCCGAGGCGTTCGAAGTCTGTATGCGTTGGTGCCGTCACGGTCTCACCCTCAAATATGGCCGAGACGGACAGGCTGTATGCAGCAGCGATGTCCACCAACCTGTGGGCATGGACCTTAGTCTCGCCGCTCTCCCAACGCCACAGCGTGGTCTTTGGGACGCCGAGCAGTTCGGCCCCTTGATCAAGGGACAGGCCCTTCGTTGACCGGGCCTTCTGTAGGATTTTGCCAAACGACGCTGTGGATGCATTTTTCATGTCTCCTCTATTCCACGCTGCGGAACGTGAGGAAAGTTTTACGAACAAAAGAGTTCAAAAAGACTTGCGAATTGTTCCGTAAAACGGAATATGGAACAAATGATGCTTACTCAATACCTTACAGAGAATGGTCTGACCCTGAATGAGTTCGCAAAGACATGCGGAACCAGTGCTAGCACGATTCTGCGGATCAAAGATGGTGAGGTAGCTCCATCCAAGCGTGTGGCCCGTGCGTTATGGATTGCGACTAAGGGTCAAGTCACGCCCAATGACATTTACGGACTGCACTACTCAGTGACGCCCAACGACCCGACACGCGTTCACCATACCACGCAACAAGATGCGCAACAGGACATGTCAAAGGAAAGGGAGAAAATGGATGGCAAATAACCGGTGGATATTATGGGCGGCACCCATTGTGGTGGTCGGCGTATTTGGGTTTTCATGGGCCATGGAGGCTGGGATGAAGGAGCAAGTACGCCAGTGCCTCGAAAGGAATTGGCAGGCGAATGGTCAGGACCACCTTTATTTGGAAGAGGTCGTTTCCGACACTCGCGGTGGCTCGTTCGCCAATGGTCTGACACTGCACTACATTGAGTATCGCACCAGAGGCGACAACACAGTCAAAACGACCACCTGTGGCTGGGATTGGTAGGGTCACCACCGGCCTGAATCTCGCATCAAGAAAAACGGACCAATATGAACTACAAACAAGCAATCGGCGTCCTTGCATGCCTGCTCGCAACATCGGCATCCGCTGACCAATTTGATGGCCTCTATCGTCCCGCCGGTGCTGCCTATGAGAATTGGTCTTGTGAACCGCGTGACATTGGCATGGATGGTGGTGCGCTCTCTATCGGTGATGGATACCTTGACGGTGTTGAGAACAGGTGCGAGTTACGCAACCCACGTGTATCGGCATCTGGAACGGCGACCAAGTTCACCGCCGTGTGCAGCGCAGAAGGCTCTGAGTATCGTGAAGACGTGGTGATCGCCCGTACCAGCAACGGAGTATCCATCACACGCAACGACAATCGGGTCGAGTGGACCCGATGTGATCAACCCGCCGCACAGACCGTGCTAGCCCCGGCAACCGATAATTGGAATTTCGTGGATCGTACTGCATCCATCGTTTCGGGTGGCAACGCATTTTCCATGTCCTGCGACACCTACAACGCTTCATCCACATACCCCACAGCAACGATCTCAGTGCCGTGTCCGACCTGCTTTCCCGGCGAGACCAACAGCTACACGCTGAGTGTCGATGATCAATTTATCCAAACCTATGAGTTTGAGCGTATCAGCAATGCTAAGGGGTCACAGTCCGGTCTGGATTATTATCCCGCGTGGAATGAAGGATTGGTCGGTGCGCTGATGGCCGGTTCGAAACTGGATGTCCTTGAAGACGGCGCTGTGATTGCATCGTTCCCGCTATCCGGATCGAGCCGTGCAATTGCTGCCATGCGCGACGCCTGCAACTGACCTCATCCTGCAACCGGATGTTCTTTGCCACCGGTGAAAGCGTTGTCGGCTGACGATGAATTTCCCCATAACACTCAACAAAGGATCACACATGAAACTCATTGCTACCGGTGCCGTTGCTGCTGCATTGCTTGTCGCGGCCTGCACCCCAGACCAACCGGTCACTCAAGAAGCCAATGGCTTCGTCGAGATCGCGACCGCTGAACAATTTAGGAATCTGGTTGTTGGGCGAACCTATGGCTCCGCAGACGGACGCGTGATCTTCCAGGTTCGCGCTGACGGGACTAGCACCGGTACGGCGAATGGCAATCCGATATCCTCTCAGTGGAACTGGAACGACGGGAAGTTCTGTCGAACAAACTTTGTCAACGGCGTGGAGCGCGGGACCGACTGCTTACGCGCTTTCCTGCGCGGTGACGAATTGCGGGTTGAAAGCCTCACGACGGATCGTATTGTGACATACACTCGCATTGATGATGTTTGAATAACCGCTGATGGAGCATATTGGCGATGACCACCTCGAACCAACAGCAGAAGAGCGTCAAGAAATTTTCGAACGCCTGCTGCAAAGACAGGCGATACGCAAGGCTTCGCAACTGCCAAGATTGGACATAGCGGCATTGTACCAACAGAACCTGGCACAGATCAGGCGAAAGAATTACCTTGCCTTGCTCGACCCGTTTCTCGCAGCTGAATTCGCCAAGATCACAGACCCACCGGTCGGTTTCGGTGCGAGGATACTGGCGACAGTACGGGGCTACAGGGCAGCCAGACAAGCTCTGTTCGAGGCGACCGGTGTGACCGATCCGGGATCGGGGCAGCCTGACTTTGCCGTTTTGGCAGACAGGAAACTACCAAGCACGCAACCTTAGAGCAGCTAACCGTGTGCCCGACATTGCTTTGTCACCCCAGATCATCGGCGTCCAAAGTCCCAAAGCGCTTTTGCGACTACGCTTCCTCAACCTCTGGAAGGCTTTCCCACCACTGCTCCACGGCTTCATCCAGCAAAGCCCCCAAGGGGATGCGTGTCTGTTCCTTGACCTCTCTCAGGCGGTCATAGGTGGCCGTCTTCACTGCGCGGATGGTTACCTGTTTGCGATCTGACATGATGTGATCCCCCTGCCTGTATTTAGGGCTGGGGATGCAGATGAAGTGCGATTGCTATGGGCATTGGTGCAAATCGCAGCATTCAAAAGAATTGCACACACTATTCGTCACTCACGCCCCAAATACCTCGCCACCGGTGCACAGCAAATGCATCACAACCGAGGAGACTTTCATGGCACCACAATACTTCACACACTTAGCATCGTTGATGACGCGCCTGCTTCCAAGCAGCTACGTGGCTCCCAAATCCAAGAAAAATCTGTCTGATAGCAACACATTGCCTCTGATCTCACTATGTTCTTTGGGTCGAGCAAATCACGAGTATGAGGATATCCAACCATGACGAGACCAAACATACACCAAATGAGAAGCAGCATTGCTGCCATCAACATCGGGAAAGCGGGCCTTGGGGCCGATCAGAGGAACAAGAGGCGGATACTGCGCAGCACCGCAGAGATCACTGGTGATTTGACCCTGATGTCGGTGCTGCGTGATCAGGGCAAGCTTGAGGCCCAGTACAAAGCCACTTGTGAACATGCATCGCCGAGTCGCACACGCCGGGCCAATGCCAGCACAAGGCCGGGCGGTCGCAAAGACTACAGGTCACCAGAAGGCTTCAACGAATGCGGGCTTGAGGTTGGACGGTCGTATGCCAGTCGTGCTGGTGCCCGTATGGAGGCGAAAAAAGCTGGCTTTCCAGACGTGATGCGTCACCCGACCACGATCAACCTATGCATAGTACCGGTGACAGGGTGTATGAAGCTTGCAGCCGATCTCCTGCGCCAGAAGCTACGATGCAAGCTGGTTGGGTTCTCATTCGGCGTCCAGATCGAAGGCATGTTTTCGTATGTGATGAAGACTTCATCATATCTGCAAACGATGTTCCCAATGGAAGAATGGCCTGATGGGTTTGATCCTATGAAACGTCCAGACGAACTCTTCGCATTGTTTCACATCCACTGTGACATCTCTGATCCGTTCCTGACCAAAAGGCAGGTGCGTGAGATCGTTGCTGATGCTTTTCCAGGTTCACACCGTGTCTGCGTCAGAAAGGTCCAGCCTGATGAAGAAACAGAGGATGGCCAGAAAACCCGTGGTGGTCAGGGATACCTGGAATATGCCGCTATGGACAAAGTTGAGATCAAGTTCGACAAACCCAAGCAGCGTGAATTAGCCACCGTAGCCCATGCCCGTTTGTCAAAAACTTGGACAAAGCGGAACAAGTCATTCTCCATGGGTAAGCCTCTCTCGGTCACCGGTGTGACGATTGATCAGGACCGGGTCGATGAGCTTCTGCTGATTGAACGTCTGGAATGGATCAAGAAGAACAAGGATGGTGAAGCCTATGCCGAGTGGTTTCTGCACATGTGGAGATCAGGGATGATCAAGGTCATCCAGAAGCCCAGAAAATGGGTCAGACTTGGTCTTACTACAGGTGATCGCTTCCTTCATGCTCTGGCTCTAGTAAAGAACTGGTGCACCGAAGACAGTCCTGAAGCCCCTTGTTTCTTTGACTATGCGGATGCCCTGCTCGAATAGTTGACAACTCTCACACCACTCGCTCGGCTTGATCGCATAGAATAGCGTCATCGCCTAAAAAATCCGAATGGGCGCGAGATTTAGCAGTTCCAAAGGGACAGTTTTGGACCTTCATATGCTTATTCAACACCATCAGAGCGGCGGTGAACGGCGAGTTACGAGGTATGCGTATGATGGTGGCAACGGCCTGTAGAACTATTTGGACAAATGCCAGGTGGCTGATTCAAAAAAACCGTCACTCATTTATGCAGGGGGCGGAGTTCGATGATTAGTCACTACCATTCGAAGAACATCCGCCCCAACCTATGTATCCGCCGCTCAGAAGGACCCGCCTAATCCTCTAGTGCATCGCTACGGCTGTATCTGGAGCGAGAGCCTCTATAGCTGCTTTTCCTTGCGGCGTATCTGGGAGTGCTGTGGAGATCAAAAGCGTCATGGCCACGTTGAACACCCATTCACGTTTCTGCATGTTTTTGTGCAATAGCACGTCATCTACCATTTCAGCAAAATGACCCTTTTGGGAAAATTCACTTACCAAGCTACTCATGTATAGCTTTGCGGCATCGTCAACGGTTTCGATGCCTAGTGCATGGTAAAGCAGGAGCAGCATCATGTTGAGTGATCGTTTGTGGCTTGTCCCAACTTCATGGGTTGTCAGTGCTCCGTAATGGAGTTGGGATAGAATGTGCTGAACCTCATCTATCCTCATTTCGATTGATAGCGTCTTATTCGGTTTTAGCCTTCCGACCTTTGGAACAAAGCTGGCTTTTATTCTAGGTAGCCCTGCCGATGATCTGATTTCGTTGATGGAATAGCGCTCAATTGGTTCCCAATCCAGATCAGAAACGACTGGGCCTAACACGTTCAAAGTATTCAACATTTGAAATTTGGTCTTGATCCCTACTGCGTGAACCAAGAACAAGAAGCCTCTGGCATCCCATGATTGTGGGCGACATTTATCCCAGTTGGTGTATAGGTTAAGGAGTGCGGACAATTCCTTCCCTGAAAGATTGAGTGTGATAGTGTTAGACATGTTGTGAGACCCCTTTCTTAATGCATGGCTGCGTTATTGTGGATTGTGTTGTCAAAACGGCTATCGATAACATCGTACGATGGACCATTGACCACAGCTTGTGCCGCAACAAAGCTGATGAGTTGATCCGACGGAAAGATGTCAGGGCGGCCATTGTAGTGATTGAACACATCTTCGATTGTGTTGATCCCTGCTGCATTCAAGAGAACTTTCAAAGAACAGTTGGCCATGCCGCCCGCAATCTGTGCGTTTTGCAGTTCTTGTGCCGCCCCTTCGCAATCGGGATGATCTTTGAGGCGATCTTCTGCCCAATCAATCGTGGCAGCTTTGTCTTTCAGCATCATGGCTAGAGTTTCGATCACACCGTAAAAGTGTGCAGATTTAAGTTCGATATTCATAACTTTAGCTCCATTTCTCTTTGGGTTCGGCTGCGTATTTGGTTGTTATGCAGCCCGTTTTATGTATCAAAAGTTGGTATAGCAACAATGTGGGGAATTTGCAATAAAAATGCATCAAAAGTTGTTAAGTATACACAATACACTTCCAAAGCACAGTTTTTCTGACTATAAATCAACTGATGATTCCATACGGAGGGTGCAAGATGTCAACTATTTCGCCATCAGAACTCAGATCGTCCATTGTTGAGCAGCTTGTCGCCTTGAATGATGCAGAAATCCTGTCTTACGAAGACATCACTGACTTTGACTCACGCAAACACCGCCGGACGCTAATACAAGCGGTGTCTCAGGCAGAACGGCTATGCGGATGTCTGTTCGAGGCCGTGCGGGGTGAAGGCATAATGCGGATGGAGCAATCATACTTGCCGGAAATGTGGCCTATCGGCGTCAAGGATATTGCCCAGTATTACTTCAATCAGGAAACGCGGCTTCGCAACATTAAGAAAGACAAACTGAACGATGTTGATCGATTAGCTTTGACCGAACGATTGACTATTCTTGATCGGATTGCCGAAGATGCTTCTGTCGCAGATCAACTAAGGTCTGAGATGGAAACCCGAAATGAAGTCCTGAAACCACTAACGGGTCAACAGCTTCACGACTGGCGTGTCGCGGCTGCGCTGACCCAAGTGGCCGCAGCTACGAAGATGGGTATATCACGCGCATCGTTTGTGAAGTGGGAAGCCAATGGTGATGCGTATGTACCGAAGTGGGTTGGTCTTTGTATCGCTGCTGTTGATGCTGGCCTTGCGCCTTATGATGGTGGATGAGTGCACTATCTGAAGGTGATCATGGGAACGGCTCGTGTGCATCCTGCACATCACAACGGACCAATGCAATGGCGCAGATGTCCCAGCCGAGGCCCCTTTGGCCAATGATGCCTATTTGATCGAAGAGATGTATTCATTGGACAGGTCTCCTCAACTTACACCGACAAATGTCCGTACAACTATAGTGTAGCGGTCACCACACATCTTCGCTGCGACGTGTCCGTAGAGGTTGACCTAGACGTACGTACACCTATATAAACGGACATCACTTATACGTACATTGGGAGCTAATTTGACAACGATACTTTACGCACGTGTCTCTACGCGGGACCAGACATTGGAGCATCAAGTCACACAGGCCGAGGCAGCAGGCTTCAAGATCGATGAAGTAGTGGCCGACCATGGAGTGTCTGGTGTGAGACATCAGCTTCAGGATCGCACAGAAGGACGCAGGCTGTATGACAAGCTGAGGTCTGGTGACACTTTGGTACTTCGATGGTTGGATCGACTGGGGCGCAACTACGAGGATGTGACCGACGCTGTTCGGCATTTCATAAGGCAAGGCGTCATTATCCGAACGGTCATCAATGATATGACATTCGATGGTTCAACCACTGACCCTGTGCGGCAGGCCGTACGAGACGCAATGATCGCATTTCTCGCTGCCACCGCACAGGCACAGGCCGAAGCGGCTAAAGCTGCGCAGCAGGCTGGTATCGAGCTTGCAAAGGAAAAGGGTGATCGGTTCCGTGGACGCAAACCTTCATATGATCGCGCTACGTTCGAGTTGGCTCTGAGTCTGTTGGGTCTTGGCAACGGTCCCAGTGCTGTATCAAAGCAAACGGGCCTATCGCGTCAGACGCTGATCCGCATTCGAGATGAACCAGAGGTTGCTGCAGCAGCAATGGAGAGGTGGGGGATGTGAAGAGCCGTGAATTGTAAAAGCGTCATATAGAGACGAACAGATTGAGGGGACCCCTCGTGCGTCGGGTCAGATCGCTCCGTATTCAAGCTTTGGGTTGTAGTTTTTACGACGCATCGGCAAAGTCAGATCATACTGGTTGCTGCGGCCCACAGTCGCCGTAGCATCTACTAACCACCTCAAATTATCAGGCTGGTTTTCTATACGGGACCACGGCACCACAGACATCGAAACCTGGGGAGCCAACAAGTTATCAATGACGCGATCTGGCATATCTGGATACCGAGACACGTAATCCGATTTCTGCGACAAACTCATCCATGATCCTGCGTAATCAGGGTAAATCACTGCCTTTTCATCAGGGAGGCCGCAGTGCCAACTGGTCGAAGATGTGGATGGAAGATCGATTACCAATATGCCAGATTTTTTGTTGACCCGTCCGTCGATCATTGACGATTTTAGTTCCCAGTCAATGTGTTTGCGGAATTTAGTCTCCGTTCCACAGAGCAGGATCGTTACCTCGGAATCTCGAAGGTAATCATCACGGATGATGCGGCGAATAGTTTCACTAGGAAGACCATCGTCGATGTCACCCACTTCCACAGAACCATCTTGGAAGGCACCGTAGACAAGACCGAGTTCAGCTAAGTGTTCACGGTAATACTGATCATTATCGTGATGATAGCTAACAAATGCCTTCGTCATTTCCGTTTCCTATTGCGCAACTGCCATCCAAATTTTCGTGGTATCTAACAGACCAACGTCAATCCATGATTTCTTCATCGATAGCGATGATGCTCTCAGGGTCACCTGTCGCCAGTTGGTACATCGCCTTTCGGTATTCGATCAGCTTGGCGTTGATCTCTAGAAGGTCTTTTACCAAATCGTCGTACTTCGGGAACTCCTGCTGCACGGACTGCGGGTCCCTGATGTCGTCATCTTTCAGCGTCGCTTCATACCATCTGCGATAGCGGGCTTGCCACTGGGTGAGATGCGGACGAAGACCTTCGTTCAACACCTGAACGGAAGCCCGCACAATAGCACGTGTTCCTTTGCTCTTGAGCTTGTGGGCAGGAACTTCTTTGATCAGGTCACGGGTAACACCGAAGAAACTATACCAAGAATCATAGACCTCAGAAATCACATCGTGTTCGGGATCAATCGCAAGTCCGACCTTTCTTGTGCTTAGTTCCACCCAGATTGCATAGGCGATTTGTCGGTCGGTCCTGTTTGGTTTGAAACTGACGTTGGTGTCACCAATGCCAATGCCAGCACTATCCAGTTCAAAACTGCCTAGACCGATCCGACCACGAAACCAAAGCCAAATCAGCCCCCCCGCCGCTAGGGCCAACACCGCAGGCGCAACCCACGCCCCAAGTTCGACAGACATACTAAAGTCCTCGGATATCGAGAACGAGAAGAGCGGTTCATTTGTCTGGGAGGTTGGATCGGTCATGTATCAAGCTTCTTGAATTGCAACGTTCGCGTGTCACGATCACCGATGATCAGACCACCCTTATTGCTGCGGACCTGACGAAAGACCTTGTATCCGTCAAGGATACACTTCTCCCAAAGATTCATGGGGCATTGATCAACTTCGTAACCGCGCACAAAGTCTTGGATATGTTTCAGCAGGTCCAAGGACACGCTGGTGTGACCTTCGAAATAGTCGAGTTCCTTTGCTTTTGAGAACAACCAGGCGGCCAAACCCTCCTCGACCACAACACCACGGCCACCGTCTTGGCTTTCATCGATTAGCTGGTCACTCTTGCGTTTGCGCTTTAGCAAACCACGCATCGTGGGCGACCAGTGCAGAATCGCGGCATGTGCAAAGTGGATCACGTCGTGATAGCGGAAACCGTCACCTTCGGCGATATTGTCTGTCAGTGGATCACCTATGAAGACACCGTTCCAACGCAGATAGACCTTTCCGTTGTCACGTTCACGCATCTCGATGGTGAATTGCCGAGGAAGCTGCTCGTACTCAATGAAATCGGCGTCAAAATCTGGCTGGGATTTCAAGTCAAGCTTACCAAAACGCGATTTTGTTTTCTTGGCATTTTCCGTCAACACTTCAGAAAAGCTGACGTTGCACTCGCCAAGCACGGTCAAAAAATTTCGGATGAACGATCTCATGACGTTGAGTCGTTCGTCTACGTTCATCGATTGGACCCGCAGCATGTCTGCACTGGTACGTCCGATGTTGACCAATGCCTGATCACAAACTTCTTGTTTCGGGCCTATCTTGTTGGAGATGGCAACTGGGCAAAGCGGATCGTCAGACGCAATCACCGACTGGGCATCACTGGATGCAGATGCATTAAGGTCCAACAGTAACTGGGCCACGGAAACATCGAACCGTCGAGCCAATGCCGTGAAATACCAAAATGCATCGCCAAGCTCGTCGATGACATTTGCGCGGAATCCGATGTATGCCTTCTTCTCCCGCTTCAGCTTTTTGACCGCTGACATCACGCCTCCCACTTCACCGAAGAGACCAAGCAATATGGGTTGGGTCTCGTCTTCTTCGAAACGATCAGTTGCCTGCACCTCATCGCAGTATGCGTTGATGTCATAAGTCATGTGCGCTTCCCCTCGATGGCATTGCCCCATGCCTCAGGAAGCCCTCTTAGCCCCCAGTCAAACGACTCTAGCAACCAGTCTTTGATGGCCTGCTGCATCTCTGGGGAGTAGCTTTTATATGTCCGAACGTCGCGAGGGAACGGTTCTCCAAGATGACCGAATATGTGCTGTGGTGGAGTGACCGCGTTCGCACCAAAGTAAACAAATTGTCGGGCTAACAGCAGGCGATCTTCCTGCGTGTCTTGACGTAGGTTGTCCGTGTTGACGGAACCGTCCCGCATACTGTGATGAGAGTTTGCTTGCCGAAACCCATCCACGCTACCGTCGCGCTGGTAGATATTGTCACCAAAGAACCCCTTGTGAGCGCCTTCAAGCACGGGTTTCTTCACCTGAAATCTAGGGTCATTCCAGTATTGATCGAACGTCATGGTTTCATCGACAATCATCGCATAGACTACTTTGCCCCAAAGCCCATTGGCTTTCGAACCTGCTCCAATCACCCAGTCACCGATATTGGCATGACCCCGTATTAGCGGCTTGCAACATGCGAGAGTGCAGACACCATGGAATGGATTCGGGGCAAAACCGTAATCACGGGCAACCTTGTAAGACCAGACAGTCATTGACACTTCACCCTTTTGAAAGGGATGGGGTCGGCAACAGTCCCATCCTGTGTTTCCCGACCATTGAAGTTACCCGTCAGAGCATCGACAACGCGCCCTCCGTCCCAGCCGACCATAGCGTCAGCCAACTGCTTCAGATTTGCAGGCGGTTCACATCCAGCATGTCCATGCGCCCACACCCCAACGATGCGTTTACCCAAGCTGGCAGCCCGCATGATTTCTTTATCAACCCATCCACTATTTTTGGTCTGGGGGATGATGTAGACAACCATGACGCTGCACCATTTAATGCGAGGGCCAATAATTTTGTTGAGGATGTAGTCAGCATTCTTAGCTCTGTTGGGCTTTGCTTTGTTGATGGACCCGTCTCGTACGGTGAGACCGTGGTTGCGCGTCAGCGTCTTCAGCTTTGCTAAGCCCGCATCATCCTCATGGATGTGGCTGATGAAGATATTCTTGCTACCCTTCATATTCATTCCTTCTCATTCACCAAGGTTTCGACGCGGTTACAAAGCCAGCTTCTTTGGCACATGCATCACCGCGACCAGTTGGTGCGAGAGTGGGCAACTAAGAAGTATCGCTACTCCGAACATCATCCGACTCATCGAATTATTTGTCAAGAACGAAAAATGCGTCTACTCTGAACTTAAAGAAAACGGGAGATTCTTTATGACGACACCCATGGGTGAGCGCATACGCGAACGGCGTAAGGCGAGGCAGCTAACCCTCGACCAACTGGCTGACAAAGCAGAATGCAGTAAGAGTTATATCTGGGAACTGGAGAACAAGAAGCCGCCCAGACCTTCGGCAGACAAACTTGCTGCAATCGCATCAGTGCTTGGAACGACAGTAGACGTATTGATTGGCACCCCTATCAACTCAACAGATGACTTGGCACCAGAGGACAAAGTTTTCTTCAGGAAATTTAGTGGCTTGGATGCGGACAAACAGCAAACGATGCGGCGGATGCTAGACCTCTGGGATGATGAATGAACAAGCACAAGACCCCAGAACGCTGGGCCAATGATCTGACATTGATGATGACGCAGGTGCTAGGACAAGAACGGTTCCCTGTTGATGTCGCAAAGCTGGCAACCGAATACTCTCAGCAGGTTTTTCCTGCTGACCCGATCACTAAGGTGGTAAGCCGCCCTTTTGATGGGTTTGAGGGGGCACTCATCCCACGTGGGGGCGGGTCGAAAGAGTGGGGTATTGGTTTTTCATCAAAGATTAAGTCCACTGGACGAGCCAACTTCACACTGGCTCATGAGTTCGGACACTACCTCCTTCATCGTGAGAAATACCCTGACGGATTGCAATGCACCCTAGAACAGATGGGGCAATGGGATAGTGAATATAACCGTGTCGAAGCTGAGGCCAACAAGTTCGCTGCGGGCCTACTGATGCCTCTTGATGATTTTCGGGCTAGAGTCCCACCCAAGTCCAAAACCGACTTCCAACAGCTTGGCGAATGTGCTGAACGGTACCAAGTTTCACTAATGGCAGCTACACTTCGATGGCTGTCATATACCCAGCAAAGAGCCATGTTGGTGGTCTCGCGTGAGGGATTTATTCTTTGGGCGAGATCAAGTGAACCAGCGCTCAAGTCAGGTGCGTTCATAAAGGTTTCTGGCCTCGCACCGAAACCAGTTCCGATTGCGTCACCTATCATTGTCCGATCTGGGTGTGTGGGCTTAGCGGATATGGTTCAGCATGATATGGGCGTCTGGCTCGGAGAAGCAGCAACCGAACATGCCCTAATATCGGAACGTCATGATATAGGGCTTTCATTGCTGATTTTTGCAAACAGCGGACCTTCTGCTGGATTGTTTGAAGAAGTTGAACCCGATGTCGTTGATCGACTGCGCTTCTGATATCGTCGCTGTTTCGCTTGCATCAAGCTACCTCTTGGCCAGGTTCAAAAAACCAAGATCGATCCTTTCAACCGCAATCGCTCTTGGAATCAAGAGAGGGCCAAAGCCATACTTACCCGACACGTCTCTGGAGGAGTGGCCTGTAATCTTGTCGTTAACCCGCTTCTCAACCAAGTTGTCTTTCATTGAGCGTTCGATATCACTCAGCGTAATTTCACCAGACTCAAGCTGATCCACCATATCATCCGTAACGCCCGCATTCTCAAGCATCTGTTTGAACGTTCCTCGCAGTGAGTGAACCACTTTACGTGGGTGCTGCGTCACGTTGCGCACATAGGGCATCAATTGCTTGCTTGCTGCGTTTTGAGCTTTACCGTCTGCATCGAGCTTATAGTCGAAAATCCGACCAGTTCCACCAGCAAGCAATGGTTCTGCTTTGGAGTGGATTGGTACCACGCGATGCGATCCGTCGGTTTTCACTTTGATCTCATCTGGCCGCAGATCGATGTACATCAATCCACCGAAGTCTGTCTTCACCTGCTCCCAAGTCAGAAGGGCAATCTCATCCAGTCGGGCACCTGTGATAGCCAGAAGCGTTAGGCACAACCGATCCTGAGGCTCCATGTCTTGAGCAAACAGATCGTTCAATTCACTTGGTTCAAACGGCAGGTACGGAAGGGATTCCTTGCCGAAGTCAGCAAGCTTCAGGTTGGCTAATGGGTTGTCATCGATGTGACCTTCCCGTTCGCACCAATTGAGAAACGCAACGACTTTCGTGTTCAGCGAACGAATGGTCTTGTTGGCTCGACCCTGCTTATGGTTCCACTTTGCATATTGGTAGCCATGGACTTTGGTGATGTCCTTTACATGCAGGTCGCCGACGACTTTGACGAACTCGTCCAACTTATTGCGTCGAGAAGTGCGTTCCTTGTGGTTACTTTTGTTCCTTTCTTCCATGTCCTCAATCCACTTTGGCAAGAGCCTTGTGATCTTGAGGGCAGGGTCCTTGTCTAGGCCGTGCTTCTGGATGAGTAGTGGGTTGGTGGTGAAGACCTTTGAAAAGTCGCCTATCGTTGAGGTGTATGCGGCCTGTTCGGTGTCGGCGACGTACTGGCCATGCAGACCCGTAAGCTTCCGATCAAACTCTGCATAGATTTCGTTGGCCAAAGCAACGAGCTTGGTTTTGGCGATCTTTTCGTCAGTTGTACCCGTCGAACGCATCATCTGCTTCTGAGAACCTTTCCTCAGGGCGTCAGGCATCGTTACGCAAACGTAGTATTTTCCACCTTTGGCGGAAAGCGGCACAAGGGTTGGGGCGTGATAATCGGGTCGATTTACTAGCCCAATATAGTCCAAGTTATAGTCCATCATACCGTCTAAGGTAGGTGAAAATAATTGATTTTCAATGCTTTCAGGGGGTTAAGTCCCAAATGGACTGTATGGAGGCGAGTACCGGAATCGAACCGGTGTACACGGATTTGCAATCCGCTGCGTCACCACTCCGCCAACTCGCCGCCGTGCTGGCAGATATACCATGGCTTGGACTTGCGCAAGAGATCGCGCGCCGCCGATCTACCGTTGCTGCAGCGCGGCTTCTGTGGCATGAACGCACGAAACTTCTGAACGAAAGAGTTTAGTCCCGTGAGCAACTATGCAGCCCGCCGCACGATGATGGTTGATACGCAAGTCCGGCCCTCTGATGTGACCAAATTTCCGATCATCGACGCCATGCTGGCCGTCCCGCGCGAGGTTTTTGTTCCGGCCAACCTGCGCGAAGCTGCCTATGTTGGTGAAAACCTGGATATTGGCGGGGGCCGCACCCTGCTGGAGCCGCGGACGCTGGCCAAGATGCTGGATGCGCTGGATATTCAGCGTCATCACGTCGTTTTGGATGTGGGTTGCGGCCTGGGTTATTCCACCGCGATCCTGGCCCGGATGTCCGAATTTGTTATCGGGCTTGAAGATGATGAGGCGCGCGCAGAAGAGGCGCAGAGCCTGCTGTCGGAACATGGCGTGGACAATGCCGCGGTCATGACTGGCGCTTTGACGGACGGATCGGCAAAGTCGGGTCCTTATGATATCATCCTCGTGCAGGGTGCCGTGGAAGAGGTGCCCGAGGCATTACTGGAACAGCTACGCGAAGGTGGGCGCATTGCCTGTGTCTTTGCTGAAAGTGCGCTTGGGGTCGTGCGTATTGGGCACAAAATCGATGGTCAGGTGAATTGGCGCTTCACCTTTAATGCCGGTGCGCCTGTGTTGCCCGGCTTCCACAAGCCGGCGGCCTTCACACTTTAGCATTGGTGCGGGGCATCAGATGCGGTATCACTTGGAAAAAAATGATAACATTGAGGCGCAGCGCAATGATTAAACAGGTAAAACTGACTGCTTTGGCCGTCTTGGTGTCGGTGGGTATCGCGGGTATGGCCAAGGCGGAAACCCTCGCTGACGCGCTGACCGCTGCTTACAATAACTCTGGCCTTTTGGAGCAGAACCGCGCGTTGCTGCGCGCCGCAGATGAGGATCTTGCCCAATCTGTCGCGTCTACCCTGCCAGTGATCGGCTGGTCCTTTAATGCCACGAACACCCGCCCGAATACCCCGGGCGCAGACCTGCTGCAGGCCTCGGCCCGTATCACCGGATCGCTGATACTTTATGACGGCGGTGCGAACCAGCTGGCCGTCGAGTCCCAGAAAGAAACGATCCTTGGCACCCGCCAATCGCTGCGTTCGGTTGAGCAGAGCGTGCTTTTGCGTGCCGTGCAGGCTTATATGAGCGTGCGTCGCGACAGCGAATTTGTATCACTGCGTCAAAACAATGTTCGCCTCATTACCGAGGAGTTGCGTGCTGCAGAGGATCGGTTTGAGGTGGGTGAAGTGACCCGCACCGATGTCGCACTTGCAGAGGCGCGTTTGGCCTCAGCGCGGAGCCTGTTGGCTGCTGCGCAAGGAACATTGGCCCGGTCGATCGAGGAATTTCGGGCTGCGGTAGGACGTGCCCCGCAACAGCCACGACCGGTGTCACCAGCGCCTGTGTCCCGCGGGATTGAAGAAGCCAAAAGCTTTGCTGTGCGCAACCACCCCAGCATTCTGGAGGCGCAGCATGCGGTAAGTGCGGCAGAATTGAACATCCGCCGGGCAGAGGCCGCATTGAGCCCCAATATCACGCTTGAAGGATTTGTGGCGACCGACCCCGATGGAGATGATTCCCGCCAGATCGGCATTCAGGCGACCGGCCCAATTTACAATGGTGGCCGCCTGTCCAGCCAGATCCGTCAGTTCATGTCGCGCCGTGATGCCACCCGCGCCGGGCTGTATGTGACCGTTGAGCAAATTCAGCAGGAAGTAGGGAACGCCTATTCGTTCCTGCTTGTGGCCCGTGCATCGCGTGTCGCATCGGACGAACAGATCAGGGCGGCGCGCGTTGCCTTTCAGGGTGTCCGGGAAGAGGCCACACTGGGCTCGCGGACGACCCTTGATGTGCTGAACGCAGAACAGGAATTGCTGGATGCGCAGGCCAATTCGATTTCGGCGCAGGCGGACGAGGTGATTGCATCTTACCAAGTTCTGGCTGCCATGGGCCTGCTGAATGCGGCCCATTTGAACCTGCCCGTGCAGCAATATGATCCATCGGAATACTATAACCTGGCCAAGCAGGCTCCGGTTGCAATTTCCCCGCAGGGGCAGGCGCTGGATCGTGTTCTGCGCGCCATCGGCGACTGACCTTAGGTACTCACTGGCAAAAGGTCGGATTCTCGCCGATCGGGAAATTGCGCCGGTTGTTTGACCATGGGTATTCGGTTAATATCGTTGAGGGCGGGCGATACATCAGGATGAACGATGTCGAACTCTGCGAATTCAGACGAAATTGATGAGGTCATGTCCTCGGTGCGCAAGCTGGTCACCAAGGGTGAAGGAAAGGTATTGCGCGACGATGATGCGGACAGCGGTAAACAGGCGTCGTCTGAGCGCCTGATTCTGACCCCGGCATTGCGTGTGGACGAAGTTGAAGCTGCCGAGTCAACTGGCCCGGCTGATGCTGATAATGTTCTGATGCTTGATCCCGGCAACCGGACAGAGCTTGAAGGGCTGGAAGCGACAATCGCGGAGCTTGAGGCAGCAGTGACAACCCAGCCCGATGACTGGGAACCTGATGAAGGTGAAACATTCGACGAAGCGGCCTGGGCGGTGAGCGCGTTTGCGACCCCGGAGGCCGAGGCAGAGCCGGAAGCCGACGAGCCATCAGACAGTGCGGAGCCAGAGGCAGACAATGCCGAACCTCAAGAGCCTGCCAGCGCTGAACCGGAGGCCGAGTTCAGCGGCGGGCTGAGCGATTTTCTGGACCCTTCAGCTACAATTGATCAGGACATTCTACGCGATATGATCGCGCAGATCGTGCGCGAGGAATTGAGCGGGGAAACCGGTGAACGGATTACCCGAAACGTGCGCAAACTGGTCCGGCGCGAGATCAATCAGATTCTGGCGACCCGCGACATTCATTAGATATCGCCGGCAAGCCCAATCAGTTCGTCGATGTTCAAATGTGACTCCATATGCAGGGCAAGTGAGTCCAGGGTCGCGTCAACACCAGCCTGGTAGTTATGGCTGGCGACCGGAATACCCAGTTTGTTAAAAAAGGCGGCCCGGAACGCGTCTTCGGAAAACAGGCCATGCAGATAGCATCCTAGAACGCGACCATCGCGGGACGCGGCACCTTCACCACGTCCCTCAAGCGACAGCCAGTGCCGATCGCAGTCGGGTCCGGTCGTGTCCCCGATATGAATCTCGTAGCCTGAGACCGTGTCACCTGTTGGCAGGTAGGTTGCGGTCGAGCGCGCTAGGCGTTTTTCGGGTTTCATCACGGTGCGCACATTCAACAGGCCCAGGCCGCTGACCTTTGATGGCGGTCCTTCGATGCCGTCCTCGTCGATGATGTCCTGCCCCAGCATCTGATAACCGCCGCAAATGCCCAAGACATGCCCGCCGCGCCGGACATGGGCGGCCAGGTCGATATCCCACCCTTGCGCCCGAAAATGGGCCAGATCTGCAATAGTGGATTTCGAACCGGGAACAATTACCAGATCGGCATCGCCCGGCAGGGGGCGACCAGCCTCGATCACCTCGACGCTGATGCCGGGTGTGGTGGATAACGGATCAAGATCATCGAAATTGGCGATCCTGTTCAGGCGGGTGACGGCCACCTTGATGCTGCCGCCTTTCCGGCTGGTGACATCCATCACATCCTCGGCGGGCAGCTTCCACGCATCGGCAAACCACGGCACGATCCCCAAAGGGGCCCAACCGGTCTGTTCAACGATGATATCCATGCCATCGGAAAACAGCGTCGGGTCACCCCGGAACTTGTTGATTGCAAATCCTTTGATCAGTGCCCGGTCATCGGGGGGGAGAACGGCGTGCGTCCCGACCAGTTGGGCAATCACGCCGCCCCGGTCGATATCGCCGATCAGAACCACCGGCACGTTGGCGGCGGCGGCAAAGCCCATATTGGCAATATCCCCGGCGCGCAGATTGACCTCTGCCGGGCTACCGGCACCTTCGACAATAACCAGATCGCGACCCTTTGCGATGCGATGAAAGCTTTCCAGTACGGCGGGTAACAGCTGTGATTTCTGCTTGCCATAATCGCGTGCTTTCATGGTGGCAAAGCGTTGGCCGTGAACGATAACCTGCGCCCCGGTATCCGTTTCTGGTTTCAGCAGGACCGGGTTCATGTCGATCAGCGGTTCCAGCCCACACGCCATGGCCTGCAGGGCCTGGGCGCGCCCGATCTCTCCTCCGTCCGCAGTGACGGCGGCGTTGTTGGACATGTTCTGGGGCTTGAACGGGGCCACGCGCATCCCGCGCTTGACGCAGGCCCGCGCGATCCCGGCCACAAGCATGGACTTGCCCACGTTCGAGCCGGCCCCTTGTATCATGATTGCTCTGGTCATCGCGCCTCCGTCGTCTAGGTTCATAGGGGCGCGAGGCGCGCAGGGGAAGAGCATGAACACACCGGCGCATCTGATTTTCGGCCTGACCGCCTTTGCCAAACCCGGACAAGCCAAGATCACGGCCGCCGCACTGGCTGGCGCGCTCATCCCCGATCTGTCGCTTTACCTGATGGCGGGCTGGCATTTGCAGGTGCTGGGCACGTCACCTGATGTGGTGTTCGGGCGGCTTTACTTTTCGGACGCGTGGCAAAGCATATTCCGGATCGATAATTCCATGATCCTGTGGGGCATGGGGCTGGCCTATGGGCTGATGTTTCGCGCACCGGTTGTGATTGCATTATGCGGTGCGGCGATGCTGCATCTGGGTCTGGATTTCCTGTTTCACCATGACGACGGACGAGCGCATTTCTGGCCGCTCACCAACTGGATATTTCAAAGCCCGGTCAGTTATTGGGACCCCCGGCATTTTGGCAATATGATTGGCCCGCTAGAGGTCGCGGCGTCGCTGTTATGTTGCGCGGTCTTGTGGCGCCGGTTCGAAGGGGTGGGGATGCGCGTTCTTATTGTCGTTTTGGGGCTGACGGAATTTGCCCCTTTCATCATATTCGCCATCATGTTTGCGGGTAACTGAACCAAAAAATGCGGCCCGCTTGGACCGCATTTTTTGAAACCAACAGTCTGTGACAGGTTAAGCGGCGCGCGCTTCCTGTTCAGCAGCATTGCGACGCTCGCTTTCTTCACGCGATAGCGCCACAGATGTACGTACACCTTTGCCAACAAATTC
Organism: Yoonia sp. R2-816; assembly: GCF_046762905.1. Classification (NCBI taxonomy): domain Bacteria; kingdom Pseudomonadati; phylum Pseudomonadota; class Alphaproteobacteria; order Rhodobacterales; family Paracoccaceae; genus Yoonia; species Yoonia sp. R2-816. The sequence goes on from NZ_JBKQXN010000325.1 coordinate 69,143, forward strand.
CATCAGGCCGGCCACAACACGTTCGTTCGGGTCGATCCCGGCGCATGACAGCACCTCGCGACCATCGCGCGAACGCGCCCACCGGGCGATCTGTTCGGGGCCATTGCCATATTTCTTGTCGTCAGCAATCGCATCATCCAGCGCAGCCAACACGACCGCGGCGAACAATTTGCGGGCACGGTTCCCTTGTTCATTGTTGAACGCTGTACCGTCGACGAAATCTCTCATCATTGTTCCCTTGTTTTTGTTCTTGCAGTTCCGCGTGAGCGCCAATATGCCCTTTTGAGTCCGATTCGGGCGGTCTCTTTTGGAATGGCAGCCATGCAAATACTGCATAGCTCATCCAGTCAAAACAGCATATTTCGTGATCTTGTCAGGCACCCACCGCCCAGATATAGCGTGTGGCGAAGAACTTTCAACCTTCCGACACAATTCTGACATGAAGTGACCCATGCCCAAAATCAATGGTAACGAAATTCGCCCCGGCAATGTTCTCGAACACGATAGTGGCCTTTGGGCCGCAGTCAAAGTGGACCATGTGAAGCCGGGAAAAGGTGGTGCATTTGCCCAGGTCGAGCTGAAAAACCTGCGCGACGGTCGCAAGTTGAACGAACGGTTCCGGTCGGCGGACAAGGTCGAACGTGTGCGTCTGGACCAAAAGGATCAGCAGTTCCTGTTTGAAGCTGACGACATGCTGACCTTCATGGATAGCGAAACCTACGACCAGATTGCGCTGCCTGCGGATATCCTTGGCGACCGCCGCCCATTCTTGCAGGACGGCATGGTGGTGCAGATCGAGTATTACGGCGAAGAGGCACTGAATGTCAGCCTGCCGCAAAAGGTGGTCTGCAAGGTGGTGGAGACCGAGCCTGTTGTCAAAGGTCAAACAGCCGCCAACAGCTTTAAACCTGCCATACTGGACAACGGATTGCGCGTGATGATCCCGCCATTCGTCGCGCAGGACGAAGACATTGTCGTCAACACCGAGACATTTGAATACGCCGAGCGGGCCTAGTCGATCCGTTTAAGCGTGGCGTCACCGGCCTGCATCTGTCCTGTGGCCCGATCAAAGCGCAGATAGGCAATGGCCTGATCGCCGGCAATCGTGTGCAAAGTCCCGACCGGCTTTTCACCCGCTGTGATTGCATTGCCGGGCGATGCTGACCCGTGAAGGCTGACCTTGGCCAGTCCCTTTTTCAACTCGGTTTTGTGTTTCATGCGGGCGACGATTTCCTGCCCGACGAAACAGCCCTTTTTGAAATCAACGCCATTGAGTTGCTCGAACCCGGCTTCGAGGATGTAGGTGTCGGACGTCAGTTCGATGCCTGTTTCAGGGATCAAATGCGCAACACGGATCGCGTCCCAATCGGTGTCATCGCTAATCTGCGCGTCGCTATAGTCACGCCAGCCAAGGGCGGGGTGACGGGGATCGGCATAGGCACCGTCCGGTGCGGGGCCGGTTCCGCGTGAGACGATCAGATCCGTCTCGGCAATCCCGACATCAGCCCGAAGCCGGTACATGCTCAGACGCTGCGCAAGGCTGGGCGCTAGTGTTGTGGCAACGTCGATCAGCAATTGATCGGGTTCCACGATGACAAAGAAGTCGGCGATGTATTTGCCCTGCGGTGTCAGCAAGGCCGTGTAAATGATGCTGCCCTCTGGCTGAAGGATGCTGTTTGTCACCAACCCATCCAGAAAGGTGACACGATCATTGCCGGTCAATGCGATCACCGTGCGATCAGTCATTCTGGCCATCCTCGTCGCTCTTGAACTGCATGTTGTAGAGATCGGCATAGATGCCGCCCCTTTCAAGCAGTTCATCATGGCTGCCCTGATCGACAACGCGGCCCTGATCCATCACCACGATGGAATGCGCGTTGCGGACGGTCGAAAGCCGGTGGGCGATCACAAGGGTTGTGCGCCCGACCGAGAGTTGTTCCAGCGCGCTCTGCACTATCGCCTCTGATTTGGTATCAAGGGCGCTTGTCGCCTCGTCCAGCAGCAATATGGGCGTGTCTCTTAGCAGTGCACGGGCAATGGCGACCCGTTGTCGTTGACCGCCCGACAGGTTCGATCCGCGAGGGCCCGCCTGCCCATCAAGCCCATGATCCAGATTGGGCAGAAAGTCGGCGATATGGGCCGCCTTCAAAACCTCATCAAGTTTGCTGTCGTCCACATCGTCACGCCCCAGCAGGATGTTGTCGCGCAAGGTTTCATCAAAAAGCGCGGCGTCTTGGGACACCACGGAAAAGAGGCTGCGCAAATCCTGCAAATCCAAGGCGTTGATGGGCAGATCATTGATCGTGACGCTGCCACTGCTGGGTTCCACCAAACGGGTCAGCACGTTGAACACCGTGCTTTTGCCCGCACCTGATGCGCCAACAAGTGCTGTTGTCTTACCGGCCTCCGCGATAAAGCTTGCGCCCCGCAAGACCGGAAGTTCACCATAATTCATGTGCACGTCGTTCAGCGTGATTTGCGGCGATCCACTGGGCGCGCCCATGGGCTGGGCCGGCGACAGGATCGTTGGCTTGAGGTTAAGGATATATTGCAGCCTTTCGACGCTGGCCGCCGCCATCTGCCATTTCCCACTTACTGCGCCGAGGCGGCGCAGGGGGTCAAAGGCAACACCCATCGCCGTAAAGAACCCCATAAAGTCTGGAAGGGTTTTCTCGCCGGCAATGATTTGTGAGCCGCCGTAAAGCAAGACGCCAAGGAAGCCGATACCCGTCATGATGTCGATCAAAGATGGAACTGCTGCCTGGCCGGTTGCGGTCTTTACGTTTGCGTCGATCCCTTCCTTGATCAGCGCGTCATACCGGCTGGCCTGATAGTTTTCGAGAGAGTTCAGCTTGATCGGATTGATGCCGTGAAATACCTCATCAAGGCGGGTTGAGATACGCCCCGCGATCTCGCGCGCATGGCGGGACCGTCGGCGAATGTAAGACTGAACAAGCAGTGATGGGAGAACCAACAATGGGATGCCCACAATCGCCATCAACGTCCACTGCCAATCGAGCCAAAGTGCAACAGCCGTTAGACCAATGAGCGAGACCAAATCCCGCCCTAATGCGGTAATTATGGAACTCCAAACAGAATTGATTGCGCCCACATCACCTTGCACTCGCTCGATCAACTGCCCTGGGGGATGTGTCTGATAAAAGGCGCTGTCCAACGACATCAGATGCCCCAAAAGCTGCCGGCGCATTGCCGCCGAAACCAATTCACGTATGTAGGCCATCAGAATTTTTTGCGCGGCCGATGTGACAGCTCTGACGAAAAAGATGCCCATTACCGCAAAGCCAACCCAATAAAGGGCGTTTCGATCACGCGCCGCGAAGACGTCCTCGAACAATGGTACGACCATGCGGGCGAGCAAAGGCAGCATTAGTCCTTCGACCATCAGCAGGAGGACCGCTATGGCCAATAACCGCTTATGCGGTCGCAGATAGTCCCGCCACAACCACCGAAACAGCGTGAATGCCGATTGCGACGTCTCTTTGCCGGTTTTGGGTATTGGTGGTGGCATGAGCAACCTTTTGGGGCGGGGTCAGAACGGTCTAATCCCAAATGGGGCATCAGGGCAAGTGAGGCAAGCTTGACGCCAGAAAGCGCTGCGTTAACTTGCGCCAATACCACTCTCGAAAGCTCATTTTATGTCTCTGTCTCAAGGTCGTTCTTACCTCGCCATTCCCGGTCCCTCTGTCATTCCAGATGCTGTTTTGCGGGCCATGCATATCGCGTCGCCCAATATTTACGAGGGCGAGTTGCACGATGTGACGCACAGCCTGATCCCCGATCTCAAGGCCATTGCCATGACCGCGCACAATGTTGCGATCTATGTTGGCAATGGGCACGCCGCATGGGAGGCCGCGTTGTCCAACGTGCTGTCGCCCGGTGATGGTGTGCTGGTGCTGGCCACGGGGCGCTTCTGCATTGGCTGGGGCGAAATGGCCGAAGGCATTGGTGCGGATGTGCAGACGATTGATTACGGTCCGCGTGCCGCCATTGATCTGGCCCAGGTCGAGGCGACATTGGCTGCAGATAAAACAGGCCATATCAAGGCGATCCTTGCCGTCCATGTCGACACCTCGACCGGCGTCAAGAATGACATTGCCGGTCTGCGAGCCGCGATGGACCGGGTGGGTCATGGCGCGCTTTTGATGGTGGATTGCATCGCATCATTAGGGTGCGACCGGTACGAGATGGACAATTGGGGTGTCGATGTGACCGTTGCAGCCTGTCAGAAAGGCCTGATGACGCCGACGGGGATCAGCTTTGTCTGGTATAATGACAAAGCGGATGCGCAGCGGGGCCAATCCGTGACCAGCTATTGGGATTGGCGCACGCGTACGAACCCCGACATGTACTACCAGTATTTCGACGGGACGGCGCCCACACATCATATCTACGGTCTGCGGGCGGCGCTGGACATGATCAAGGATGAAGGATTGGATCACGTCTTTGCCCGTCACGAAACGCTGGCCCGGGCCGTCTGGGCCGCTTTTGACTGCTGGTCTGAGGGCAGTGATATCTTCCTTAACATCGCAGACGCGGCAGAGCGATCTTTCGCCGTGACATCCGTGGGTATGGCATCGCCTGATGCGGACCGCTTGCAGAAATGGTGCGAGACAGAGTGCGGGCTGACACTTGGCATCGGTCTGGGCCGTGATCCGGCCGATGCCTATTTTCGCATTGGCCATATGGGTCACATCAATGCGCATATGATCATGGGGGCTCTGGGTACGATCCAGGCGGGGCTGATGGCGCTGGGCATCGCCCATGGTGGCGGCGCTCTGGATGCCGCAGCGGCGGTGATTGCGCAGGGTTAGATCAGCCTGGCGTCGTGGTGGATCACAGAGGCGGCGTAGCGCCAGCACCGTCTATTCCTGGGCAATGCCTTATTGCTGCATCGACCATAACTAGCCGGATCCCTCACGGGCGGCGGAAAGGGCTTCGGGCAGGGCCGCGGCAAAGGCGGCGATCTGTGCGTCGGTGCCGCAACTGACGCGGATGCAGCGGTCTTGCGGCGCGACAAAAGGCATACGTACAAATATGCCGCGCGTGATCAGGGCGTCCAAAACCGCGCGGGCGAACGCCCCATCTGCGCCGCAGTCGATGGTGACAAAATTCGTGGCAGATGGCAGGGGAGAGAGCCCGTTTTCGCGGGCGATATCGTTGATCTTTTCGCGAGCGTCAGTGACGTTGGTGCGCACAGTATCAAGCCAGCCTTTGTCCTGTATCGCGGCGAGTGCGCCCGCCTGACTGATCCGTGACATCCCGAAATGATTGCGTACCTTGTTGAAGGCGCTGATGATTTCGGCCTGTCCAATGGCGTACCCAACCCGCGCGCCCGCCATGCCATGGGCCTTGGAAAAGGTGCGCATCCTGATGACCTGCGGCGCGTTGATGTCGATATCCGGCGCGGTCCCCGGCGGGGCGAGGTCGATATAGGCTTCGTCCAGTACAAGCAGACAGCCATCAGGCACGTTGTCTATCATGTGCGAGATCGTTTGCGCGTCATGCCAACTGCCCATGGGGTTGTCGGGATTGGCGATATAGATCAGTTTTGCGTTTGTTTCCTGTGCCTTGGCGATCAGAGCGTCCGGGTCTTCATGGTCGTTCTTGTAGGGAACGGTGTGCAGCGTGCCGCCGAAACCAGCCACGTGATAGTTAAAGGTCGGGTACGCCCCGGCAGAGGTGACGACCGCATCACCGGAGGTGACGAACAGGCGCACAACAAGGCCGAGCAGGGTGTCGATCCCTTCACCTATCTGGATATTTTCTGCTGGAATATCATGATGTTGTGCCAGCGCTTGCCGTAGATCATGGCTTTCCGGATCGGCATACATCCAGACCTCGCCAGCGGCTTTTTGCATGGCAGCGATCGCCTTGGGTGATGGTCCAAAAGCGGATTCGTTGGCGCCCAGCCGGGCGATGAACGGGCGACCGGTGGCGCGTTCCTGCGCCTCTGGCCCGACAAATGGGACTGATGCAGGCAGGGTCGCGGCGAGCGGGGTGAGTTGCGGCGTTTTCATGGGCGCAGATAAGCGCGGGGTTGAATTGCGCGCAACCGTTCATATATGAGAATCGTTCGCAACTATGCGTTTCGAGCACGGCGAAACGTGGATGGAGGCCCCGATGAAGATCAGTCGACGCGGATTTTTAGCCAGTTCCGGGGCCGCCCTGACGGCACGCAGCCTGCCGCAGATCGCGGCAAAAACTGGCGGTCGGCGCATTTTGACATTGGTTTATGACAAGGCGGCCGGTGCGATGCGCGCGGTCGAGCGTGTTGTCCGCTAAATTGGTAAAGGGCGGCTTAATCTGCCGCCCCGGTATCAGCCGATTTCCTGCAACCGTGTGATTGCGGCCTTCAATTCAGTTTCTTCGTTTTCACGCAGCGCCAGGTTTTCACGGGCTTCTGCCACAACCTCATCAGGCGCGGACTCCACGAATTTTGGATTGTTCAGACGCCCCCGCAACCCGCCGATTTCCTTGCCCAGCTTCTGCAGTGTCTTTTCCAGACGCGCGATTTCTTCTTTGACATCAATAAGATCGGCCAAAGGTATACCAAAGGTGCCGCCGTCCATAGGGATGGTGACGCAGCCTTTGGGGAAGCTGTCGACATGGGTCAGGCTTTCCACACGGGCGAGTTTCTGGATCATGGCCTGATTGTTGTCCCAGGCGGCCTGCCCCTTTGCATCCAGCCCGGTGACCAGCAACGCAACCTTTGCCCCGGCGGGGACGTGGACCTGAGCGCGGGCGGAGCGGATATTGTCGATCAGGTCGATCACCCAATTCATCTCGTGATCGGCGTTTTCGTCAACAAGATCAATGGCTTGATAGGTGGGCCAATCAATGTGGACCAGCATTTTTTCACGGCTTCCCAGCGTCTGCCACAGCTCTTCGGTGATGAAGGGCATGATGGGGTGCAGCATGATCATGCATTGATCCAGAACCCATGCCATCGTCGCCTGTGTATCGGATTTTTCCGTTTCATTTCCGTCCAGTAGCATCGGTTTGGACAGTTCCACATACCAGTCGCAGACCTTGCCCCAGACAAAGGCATAAAGCGCATTGGCGGCGTCGTTGAAACGGTAGGTTTCCATGGCCCCATTGACGGTTTCGAGTGTCTTTGCCGTCTCGCCCACGATCCATTTGTTGACCGTAAATTGGGCGTCGGATTTGCGTCGGACTTGCGTCGGCAAAGCGTCGAACCCCAACGCGCGGTTTGCGAAGACTTCGTTCATTTCCGCAAAGCGGCAGGCGTTCCAGAGTTTCGTGCCGAAATTGCGGTAGCCTTTGATCCGGTCTTCGCTGATTTTCAGCACGCCCCCGAGGGCGGCCATGGCGGCGTTGGACATGCGCAGCGCGTCGGCCCCGTATTCGTCGATCATGTCGAGCGGGTCGATGACATTGCCGCGCGTCTTGGACATCTTCTGCCCTTTTTCATCGCGCAGCAGTTGGTGCAGGTAGACGGTGTGGAACGGCTCCTTGCCCAGGATCGCTTCGGACATCATCATCATCCGGGCGACCCAGAAGAACAGGATGTCCTGCCCGGTGATCAGCACGTCACCGGGGAAGTATTTCATGGCTGGGTCGTCCGCGGGCCAGCCGAGCGTGCCGAAAGGCCAGAGGCCGGAGGAGAACCAGGTGTCCAGGACGTCGGGGTCGCGCCGCGCGTGAACCTTGACCATTTCACCATCTATGTAATCGACGCCTCCAGCCATTGAAGGAGTGCGATGTCCGCTTGCAGTCTGTTCTTCGATTTCAAAATCGACTGCTACAGAGCAACCATATAACTCTTGGATTTGAGCAGTTGCAGCTGCCATGTTTTCAGCGCAAATCGCAACTGTGCGCGGGCCAGACCATCCCGATTTGAGTTTTTCAACCAAGGCATCCGCGCTTGCGTAGTGCTTTGCATCTTCAGGATGAAAGACATACCACACAGGGATCTGGTGTCCCCACCAGAGTTGGCGCGAGATGCACCAGGGTTCGATGTTTTCCAGCCAGTGGTAAAAGACCTTTTCGCCGCTCTCGGGCATGATCTTGACCCGTCCTTCGCGGACCGAGTTCAGCGCGGGGCCGACGATCTTGGCGCTGTCCACGAACCATTGATCGGTCAGCATCGGTTCGATCACGACCTTTGAACGGTCGCCAAAGGGCTGCATGATTTTCTTCGCTTCGACGAAGGGGATGTGCGTCGGTTCGTCATTGGCACCGTCATCATCGCGTGGGTTATCACCCACCCTACCATCCGTAGGGTGGGTGGAACCCACGCGCGGATTGGGGATCATAACGGCATTGCCTTCTGCCGTGATGTCGGCAACCACCCTCTTGCGCGCCTCGAACCGGTCAAGCCCGCGATATGCGTCGGGGACCAGGTTAATCGCGGCGATCATGTTTTCATCGAAATCCTGTTCGCCGCTGGCGATGGCCAGAGCAGTGGCCGCTTCTTCGGCATAAGGCTTCCCATCCGCCCGCATGGCCCCCTTCGTGTCCATCAGGTTGTACATCGGGATATTGCCGCGTTTGGCGACTTCGTAGTCATTGAAGTCATGCGCGCCGGTGATCTTGACCGCACCGGACCCGAAATCGGGGTCGGGGTAGGGGTCGGTGATGATCGGGATCAGACGGCGGTGCTCCTTGGGGCCGACCGGAATTTCGCAAAGCTTGCCGACGATGGGGGCGTAGCGCGCATCCTTGGGGTTCACGGCAACGGCGCCATCGCCCAGCATGGTTTCGGGCCGGGTCGTGGCGATGGAGATATAGTCGCGGGTCTCGCGTAAGGTGACGTTGCCGTCCTCGTCCTTCTCGACGTATTCGTAAGTTCCCCCACCGGCGAGCGGGTATTTGAAGTGCCACATGTGGCCCTCGACTTCGATATTCTCGACCTCGAGGTCGGAAATCGCGGTTTCGAAATGCGGGTCCCAGTTGACCAGCCGCTTGCCGCGATAGATCAGCCCGTCATTGTACATCTGCACAAAGACTTTGAGTACGGCGTCGTGGAAGTTGCCGGGCTTTTCGGTGGCAGGCGCGCTGCTCGCGCCCGACATGGTAAAGGCGGAACGCTCCCAATCCATGCTGTCGCCCAAACGGCGGGCCTGCTGTTCGATCACGCCGCCCTTTTCGGCCTTCCACGCCCAGACCTTGGCGATGAATTCATCGCGGGGCATTTCGGACCGTTTGCGATTTTCACCATCCTCGGCCATCTGTTTTTCGACCATCAGCTGGGTTGCGATGCCCGCATGATCCAGCCCCGGCTGCCAGAGCGTGTCGTAGCCCTGCATCCGTTTCCAGCGGATCAGCATGTCCATCAGGGTGTGGTTGAATGCATGGCCGACATGCAGATGCCCTGTGACATTGGGGGGCGGTAGCTGGATGCAGAAGGTTTCATCGCGCGATGCATTTGCGCCTGCTTTGAACGCGCCTGCGTCTTCCCACATCTTGTAGATGCGGGCTTCTGCCTCGGCTGCGTTGAATGTCTTTTCCATGGCCATGGTCACGTTCCCGTTCGGTTTGGGGTCAGATAGCCGAGGGGGGCGGTAAGGAAAAGGGTTTGTGATACGGCAAAGGGGGTTCTAGTTTGTTTCAGAAGGACGCAAGGGAATTTGAACTATGGCGGGCGTGCCACCGGAGCATGATTTGACCGAGCCGCGTTCTTGGTTTTCGCTGTTTCGTGCCAAGGGCGGGGTGCTGGTGATCATCGCGGGGGCGTTTTGCCTTCTCATGACCCTGATCAGCGTGAATGGCTACCGCAACGCGATCCAGTTTGAGCGGACGGGCGTGACGATCGTGGCTGAGGCTGTGGATCGTCGGATCAGAAGCGACTCCGACGGGGCTGATGACTACTATGTCACCTACCGCTACATCGTCGATGACGTCACCTACCAGAAGAACCGTAAGGTTTCGCATGGCCAGTATAGTCTTGCCCGACCCGGCAGCACGCACACGATCCGCTATCTGCCGCATCGCCCCGAGAAATTCGAAACCTACGTCGGTGAGGCTCGCGATGATGCGCAGGGCTTTCAGATGATTGCCGGTTTTGCGGGCGTTGGGGGTTTGATCGGCCTGTGGTTTTACGGCAATCGGACCAATCGCTTCGTGCTGACCCGAAAATACGGATATCGGAGCGTTGCAACGATCGAAGCGATTACCGAAACCAAGAATTCCGGTCGCCCCTCGGGTCGGGGCTATCTGGTATGGCGCACGGAGGGCGGCATGCGCGGCGAGAGCCTGATGCACCCAATTGGCAAGCTGCGGGCGATTGGTATCGGTACCCGGATCAATGTCTATATCCGCAAAGATCATAGCGTATGGGAGGGGGATGTTGGCCCGCAGAAGCTGTCGGACAGTCAGCTTCCCAAGGTGGGACGGGGAGCCCCGAATTGAGCGTAAAGCCTGCATCATCGCTGACGCAGGCCTGTACTTGTGGCGATTGATGTCTCGCTTCGAACGTCTTTTTTGAAATATGTCGTCGTTTTATGGCCGCGCGAGGTGCCAGTTGCCGCCAACGCCATCGCCGGTTGTGTCGCCGGGGGCGCGGTCGTTGACCCACAGGTAGAGCGGCTGACCGTCATACGCCCATTGCTTGGTCCCGTCCTGACGGGTGATTGTCGTGAATTTGCCCGTCTCGTCGGCGTCTGCAGCCGCGTAGAGAGGTGGCCAGTTCTGCGCACAGCCGCCGTTGCAGGCCGAGGACGTGGCGGTGTCAGGATCGAAGGTATAAAGGCTCATCCCGTTGGCGTCGGTCAGGATGCCGTTAGTTTCGGCTGCAGGGGCCGTCGCATGGCCGCCGGCATAGGCGTCACAGGCGCTCAGGCCGACGACGAGGGATAGGGCGATAAGTGAGAGTTTCATAATGGTGGCTCCGTCATTCTGTTTGGTTTGCTGCCGGTTTGCTTGCCGGTCATAAGGGTTACGGCTGGCCCCGGAATCTTATTCTCATCTTTTTTGATTTTTTTCGGGTCGGGTCGCATATGGACAAACCTGACTGTCGGTCTAGGGTGATGTCTGGCAGTAAATCAGGGAGCCAGCGCATGGAAAAATTCGGCAAAAGCCAGTCCGTCAAACGGGTTGAGGATGTGCGGCTTTTGACAGGGCATGGGCGCTATGTGGACGACATTGCGCCTGTGGACGCGTTACATGCTTATTTCCTGCGCGCGTCGGTTGCGCACGGTGAGATCACGGGTCTCGATCTTGAGGATGCCCGCGAGATGCCGGGTGTGCATCTGATCGTGACGGTCGCGGATCTTGAGGCGGCTGGCGTTGATATTGCGCTGGCCGGATCCACGGTCAAGAACCGTGACGGGTCGCGCGGTGCTGCCCCTTTGCGTCCGATGTTGGCCAAGGACCGGGTTCGCCATGTGGGTGAGGCTGTGGCGATGATCGTGGCTGACAGCGTGTTGGCCGCCAAGGATGCCGCTGAGATGATCGGGTTGGAGATCGACGATCTGCCCGTTCATGTCGATCTTACCGTTGGCGGTGATGCGATTCATGCCGAGGCGCCCGATAACCTCGCCTTTGACTGGGGCATGGGGGATGAAGCGGGAACCGAGGCTGCGATTGCAGCCGCTGCCCATGTGGTCAAGGTTGATGTGTTTGATAACCGGGTAATCGTGAACTCCATGGAGGCCCGGGGTTGTTTTGCAGAGGTGGTTGATGGCCGTCTGCATGTGTCCTTTGGTGGGCAGGGTGTGTGGGGCATGAAAGCCGATCTGGCCCGGCAACTTCAGATGGACCCCGACGATGTGCGTGTGACCAACCCCGATGTGGGTGGTGGTTTCGGCATGAAGGCCATGCGCTATCCCGAGTATTTCTGCGTTGCCCATGCGGCCCGTGTGCTGGGTCGGCCGGTCCGCTGGATGTCTGAACGGACCGAGGCGATGCTGACGGATAATGCGGGCCGTGATCTGACCACGACCGCGACACTTGCGTTTGATGCGAACTATCGGATCACGGCATATCACCTTGATACGATTGCGAATATGGGGGCCTATAATTCGCAGTTTGCCCAGGCCATCCAGACCGATCTGTTTTCCAAGGTGCTGATGGGGACCTATGATGTGCAGACCGCCTATATGCGCACGCGCGGCATCTTTACCAATACCACACCAGTTGATGCCTATCGTGGGGCCGGGCGGCCGGAGGCGATTTTTGTGCTGGAACGTGTAATGGATGAAGCGGCGCGGCAGCTGGATGTCGATGCTTGGACGCTGCGCGAAAAGAACTTCATCGTGCCCGCCAAATTTCCATACACAACCGTGTCGGGTGTTACCTATGACGTGGGCGATTTCATGCAGGTGTTAAACAGCGTGGCCCGCGAGGCAGATCGCGATGGTTTTGCGGCGCGCAAGGCGGCCTCGGTTGCGGCGGGTAAGCTGCGCGGCCAGGGCCTGTGCTATTATATCGAGAGTATTCTGGGCGATCCGGCGGAAACGACGAAAGTCGATTTTGTAGTGGGTGGCGCGAAAATCTATGTCGGCACCCAGTCGAACGGACAGGGGCATGAAACGGTTTATGCCCAGTTTCTGGCGGATCAGACGGGTATCCCAGCAGATCAGATCGAGGTGATTCAGGGCGACAGCGACCAGATTGCGACCGGTGGTGGCACCGGCGGGTCCCGGTCTGTCACGGTGCAGAACACAGCCACGCTGGCCACGGTCGATGTCATTCTGGAATGCTTTGGCGTGTTTCTGGCGGAGCGTGAGGGGGTTGATGCCTCAGCCGTCAGTTTTGACGATGAACGTTTCCGGATTGCCGGATCGAACCTGACGCCCACCATGCTGGAGGTTGCCGATATGGCACGTGAGGCTGGCCGCGATGATTTGCTAAGCCAGTCTGCCAGTATCCGGCTGGACAATCGCAGCTTTCCGAACGGTGCCCATGTGGCCGAGGTCGAAATTGACCCCGATACCGGCGTTGTCACGGTCGACCGCTATACCGTCGTTGATGATTTCGGCAATCTGATCAACCCGATGCTTGCCGAGGGCCAGGTACATGGTGGTGTGGCGCAAGGGATCGGGCAGGCCCTGACCGAACGGGTGGTGTTTGACGAGGATGGTCAACTGCTCACGGCGAGTTTTATGGACTATAGCATGCCCCGCGCCGATGATATTCCCATGATCGGATTTTCGACAGAATGCACCCCATCGCTGTATAATCCGATGGGGATGAAAGGCTGCGGCGAGGCGGGCACCGTGGGTGCGCTGGCTGCCGTCAGCAATGCGGTGATCGATGCCCTGTGGGATGTCGGCGTGCGCCAAATGGATATGCCGTTCACACCGCACAGGGTCTGGCAGGCGATCGAAACAGCGAAGGGTGACAGTGCAGCTGCGTGACTGGTTCTTTGGTCTTTTCGGGCGCCGGGCGCGTACCGAAGAAGGCGGAATACGCCACCGGGGCAAAGCGACCCATGTGGTTATTCTGGATGGAACCATGTCATCGCTGGCACCAGGGCGCGAGACCAATGCCGGCATTACCTTCAAACTGCTGCGTGAAGTCAGCCAAAGGGCGAACCTGACGGTTCATTACGAAGCAGGGATTCAGTGGCGTGACTGGTCGGGCACATTGGGTGTGATGACCGGGAAAGGTATCAACCGCCAGATCGAACGCGCCTACGGCGTTGTCGCGTCGCGGTATCGGCTGGGCGATGAGATTATCCTGATCGGCTATTCCCGTGGTGCCTATGCCGTGCGGTCGCTGGCGGGTGTCATTGACCTGGTGGGGTTGGTCAAGGCGGACTGCGCCACCGTACGCGCGGTCAGGCAGGCCTATCGCCATTATCGGACGGGTGCGCGCGGGCCAGTTGCGCAGAAGTTCAGGGAACTTTATTGCCATGATGATGTCCAGATCGAGGCTGTGGCGGTCTGGGACACGGTCAAGGCGCTGGGGCTGCGCCTGCCGATTGTCTGGCGCTGGGCGCAAGCGCAGCATGATTTTCACAACCATTCGCTCGGCGGTCATGTTCGCCACGGCTTTCACGCGCTGGGCATGGATGAACGCCGCGAGGCGTATGCGCCTGTGATGTGGGCCTGCCCGCCGGGCTGGAAAGGTCATATGGAGCAGGTCTGGTTCAAGGGAAACCATGGCGATGTGGGTGGACAGGTGGGGGATTACCCGTGGGCGCGCCCACTTGCCAACATTCCTTTGGTTTGGATGCTGGAAAAGCTCGAGGCGTGCAATGTGCCCTTGCCAGACGGATGGCGCGACCGGTTCGAACAGGATGTGGAGGCGCGGTCTATGGGCAACTGGCGAGGCTGGTCGAAGATATTTCTCTCACGGCGCCGCCGGATCATCGGGCGTGACATGTCCGAGAGTATTCATGAAAGCCTGAGGGGCGAGACAGACGAAACTCCCGTGAAAGAGGGCCTGGTTGAAGAGGTCAGAGGTTAGGCGAATTTCGGATGTCCGAACCGAAGTGGCAATCTCATGATCGCCGCTTCGCTGTGACCATCGGACTGCTATCTGGCGAATGACCGCAGCACGGTGCAGAGTTCTACCCCAGGATCCGCATTCTCGGGATCGACGTGGATGTGGCTAAAATATGCGCCAGCGGCATCCGAGGACTTTGCCTCTTCGAAAACGGCATCTGCATGGGCGCGGCTTTGCCAGAGGATCACATCGACAAATGTGCCGTCTTCTTTGCGAACAAAGTCGCGCCGGATGAAGCCATCCTGCTTGTCGAGAAACGCTTTCTGAAAGGTGTCGGAAGCGGCGAGCAAGTCAGATTCTGCGCTCGTCGGCTTTATTTTGAAGGGGGCGAGTTCAAGTACTGTGTCATTCATTTTTCATGTCTCCTGAATGGTTGGTTAAGTCGTCTTCGAATCTCTAGGATAAAATATGTCGTTTTCTGGCATATTTTATGCGAAGGTCGTCTGATGCAGATATTGACCCGTCTGGAGCGCCTTGATCGGCTGGAGAGTTGGCTGAAATCCGATGACCCACTTATCTTGCGTGATGCGGCGACAGAATTGGGCGTGTCGCTGCGCACGATCCATCGCGATCTGGAGCTTTTGCGAGAGCGTGGTGTGCCCGTGGAAAGTGAGCGCGGTCGTGGCGGTGGCGTGCGCGTGTCGTCAGGCTGGGGGATTGGGCGCATTACCTTGTCCCGTCAAGAGGTGCTGGATCTTTTGGTTGGCCTTGCGATTGGCGAGGTCACGCATGGAGCCCTGCAGATGGGGCATGCTGACGCGGTACGCCGCAAGCTGATGGGGACGTTTTCGCATGTTGAACAGCGCCGGATTGCCGCAATGCGCAAACGGATCAGGGTGGGCGCGCGAGCATCAACCGCGATGTTTGCCAGTTTGGCCGAGATGGCGCGTCAGGTTGGCGATGAAATCAAGGAAGCGTTTGCACTGAACCGTTTGCTGAGCGTTCAGTATTGTGATCAGCAAGGCAGGCGCACAAAACGCCGGATCGAACTGCACTTTCTCGTTCTGAATCCACCTGTTTGGTATGCGGTTTGCTGGGACCATCTGCGTGCTGACATGCGCGCGTTTCGGTGTGACAGAATTGAGAATGCGACCGTTACAGAGACGGCGTTTACACCCCGCTCCTGGGCCGATTTTGCGCATACGATGGATGGTAATCCGACCCGTGAGGTCTAGCGAGGTTATCCGGCCACCTTCATGATCAGACAAGTGGTGGAGCCTGTTGCGTAAAGCTTTCCATCGGCGACGCCACGGATTTCCCCGTGGGCGACGCCTGTAGTGCGACCTGTATGGTCTGTGGTGCCGATTGCCACGATTTCGGTGCCGAGTGGGATCGCGCGGGTCAGGTTCACCTTGTATTCGAGGGTCGTGTAGACAGACCCCTTTGGTACTGTGGTCATGATCGCGCAGGCCATGCAACTGTCCAGCAGTGTGCCATACCAGCCGCCGTGTACCCCGCCCATGGGGTTGGTGTGTTCGAAAGTGGGTGTGCCGCGGAAAATGACCTTGCCGGGTTCGACGGTATCAAGGGTGTAGTTCAGCTGTGTCGCGATAGGCGGCCCTGCAATCTCGCCCCGCAGGATGGCGCGCATAAAATCCAGACCCGAGAGCGACAGGATCGTCTCGCGGTCTGGCAGTTGATCGAGGGAGGTGGCGGTGAACATGGGGTGCTCCGGGTCCTTGAATTGGCCCGAAGCTGCGGTTTTAGGCGACGTTTTGCAACCGGACTTTTGGCGTCACGCCGAGCGCATGACAGACGTCGCGGGTCAGTTCAGGACGGTTGAGCGTGTAGAAATGCAGGTGGTCAACGCCGCCTTGCAGCAATTCGTCGCACAGTTCGGTCGCGATGGCCGTTGCCAGCAGTTCTGTGGTGCCGTCGCGGGTGGCGTGATAAAAGGCGTCTTCGATCACTTGCGGGATGTGGGTGCCACATTGCGCCGCGAATTTGCGTGTGCCGTTCCAGTTTTCAATAGGCAGGATGCCGGGAATGATCGGCGCGTCGATGCCCGCCTTCGCACAGGCATCGCGGAAGCGGAAAAAGGCGTCGGCCTCAAAAAAGAATTGTGTGATGGCAGAGGTCGCACCGGCGTCGATCTTGCGTTTGAGGAAGGCGATATCAGCGGCCTGATCGGCGGCTTCAGGGTGCTTTTCAGGATAGGCGCCAACGCGGATGTTGAATTTGCCGTTGTCTGACAGCGCCTCGATCAGTTCGATAGAGCTGGCGAAACCGTCAGGGTGGGGCGTGAACTTGTCCGACCCTTTGGGCGCATCGCCACGCAGGGCGACGATATCTGTCACGCCTTCGTCAGCGTAGCCATTTGCGATCTCCAGCGTTTCAGAACGGGTTGCGTCCACGCAGGTGAGGTGCGCGGCCACATTCAGCCCGCTGGTGCGGTGAATTGTGCCCACGGCCTCGTGCGTGAGTTTGCGGGTTGTTCCGCCTGCACCATAGGTGACGGACACGAAAGATGGATCAAGCGGCGCCAATGTGTTCACGCAATCCCACAGCCGGAATGAGCCTTCGAGTGACTTGGGCGGAAAGAATTCGAAAGAAACGGATGGGACGGGCATGGCAGACCTCTCTCTTGATTTGCTTTTGTCGCACCTCTATTGAGTTGAGGCAATTTCATAAACTTCAGCACGATCATGAGGCCAACTCACATATGCATATTGAGTTCCGACATCTGCGAACAATCAAGGCGATCCATGACACGGGCGGGTTGGCCCGTGCCGCCGATCAGTTGAACATCACGCAATCCGCACTCAGCCATCAGATCAAGGGGATCGAGGATCAGGCGGGCGTTGAGCTCTTTGTGCGCCGGTCCAAGCCGCTGAAACTGTCGGCGGCGGGGATGAAGATGCTGGCGGCGGCAGAAGAGATTTTGCCGCGGGTCACCGCCCTCGAAACCGAGTTTTCCGGGCTGATTGCTGGCAGTGCGGGGCGGCTGCATATCGCCATTGAGTGTCATGCCTGTTTTGAGTGGTTGTTCCCGGTGCTGGAGCAGTTCCGCAAAGCCTGGCCAGAGGTCGATGTGGATATCCGCCCGGGGCTGGCCTTTGATGCCTTGCCTGCCTTGCGCAAGGAAGAGGTTGATCTCGTGGTCTCTTCCGATCCCGAGGAGTTGCCGGAAACCGATTTCACCCCGCTTTTCGATTATGAGCCGGTGTTTGTGGCCGCGGCCTCACATCCGCTGGCGGCCAAAGAGGTGATCGAGGCTGAGGATTTTCGCGGTGAGACGCTGATCACCTATCCGGTAGATCGCGCCCGGCTTGATGTGTTTTCGCAATTGCTGACCCCGGCCAAGGTCGAACCGGCGGCCATCAGGCAGGTAGAATTGACGGCTGTGATCCTGTTGCTGGTCGCGTCAAACCGCGGTGTTGCCGTGTTGCCGGATTGGGTCGTGCGGCAGGTCCGGTACAGCTCCGATTATGTGACCCGCCCGCTGACCGCGAAGGGGATCACCCGCAGGCTTTATGCCGCGACCCGGGCCGAAGATACCGCGCGCCCATTCATGGCACATCTGATCCGCCTTGCCCGGCAGGAAGCGGTCAAATTACAGCGCGGCTAGGCGACACCGCGCCGTTTCGCGGCCTCGATCGTGTGCATGGCATTTCCGACCGTCAGCCGCAGCTGCGTTTCGGAAAATGGCATGGCTGCCCCGAAATAGTGGCCCTGGATGTATTTGCACCCCATGTCGCGTAAAAGGTCGAGTTGCTTTCTGCGTTCGACACCTTCGGCGATGACCTGCACGCCCAGACCGTCGCCGATGGTCAGAAACCCGTTGATCAGGACCGTGGCCGAGGGATCAACACCTAGGTCACTGACAAAGGCTGTATCGAGTTTGAGTTCATCAAATTCCAATTCCCGCAGGTGCTGGAACGACGCAAAGCCGGTACCAAAATCATCAAGCGAGATCCGGACACCGGCGCGCCGGAATGCGGCGATGGATTTCTGAATGATCTCGGCCGAGCGGGCGATAAAAATGTCTTCGGTAATCTCAAAGGTCAGGTGATGGCGCAAATGCGGGTAGCGGCCGATCAGATCAAAAAGCTCCTGTCGCCCTGACAGGGTGGCCAGTGTCACCTCGGGCAGGTTGATGGATACCTGACCAGGGTCCAGCCCATCGCGCACGAGCGCATCGATATCGTCAAGCACCCGCGTGGCAGTATGGATCATGAATTCGCCCTGCAGCGCGAGTTCATTGATCATCGGGATGAAGTTGCCAGGAAAGAGCAGGCCCCGTTGCGGATGCTGCCAGCGCGACAACGCCTCAAACCCCATGATGCGCCCGGTTTCGATACAGACCTTGGGCTGATAATAGGGCATGATTTCGCCCTTCTGCATGGCGGCCAGCAGAATGTTGCGATCTTCCAGTGTTGCGCGCACCGGAAATGCATCCTTGTCGAAAATGACCGCGTTGTTGTCGGGTTCGTCCTTGGCCAGATACATGGCCTGATCGGCGCCAGACAACAGGTCAGCCGGTGTCGTGATATCGCGCCCCTGCTGGGCAATACCGACGCTGGCCCCGACGGTCAGTGTCTTTTGTTCAAACGGGATCGGTCGGCCGACGATCTGCGCGATCCGGTTGCCGAATGCCAGTGCATCGTCAATATTGCCGATATCGTTGCGGGCGACGGCGAATTCATCCCCACCAAGACGGGCCGCCTTGCCGCCGCAACTGCGCGCCAGATCGCGCAGCCTTTCTGCGATTGCACGCAAGACTGCATCCCCCGCCTTGTGGCTGTAGCTGTCGTTGATCGGTTTGAAACCATCCAGATCAATCAGGAATACGGTGACCCCGCGTTTGAATTTTGAGTCGGTCATCTGCCGGTTGAGAAATTCATCGAACGCCCGCCTGTTCATTAAGTCGGTCAGGCTGTCGTTGCGCGACAGGTGTTCCAATTCGGCCAGTCTGGTGTTCGCCTCTTTCCGGGCGCGGGTCAGCGCATCATGCGTGTCTTTCTGACGGACCATGGTCGTGAAGGTGTTGACGATGTAGACGACCATCAGGCCGACAGCGACCAGCCAATGCGTTTGCGTCGCAGCGAATGCCGGGTTTTGCGACAGGATCCAGAGCATCAGAAACACCGTGGCGAAGGCTGGGGTCATCTGCGTCCAATTGTAGAAGGGGAGCAGTCCGAACGTATTGGTGACGTGAACGAAAATCCCAAATGCCCAAAGATAACCCGCCAGCACCATGGGCAAACTGTCGCTTTGCGAAAGAATGATGGAAAATGACAGGAATGGCAGCATGGACCCCCAGTTGACGAGGAAGACAGCGACCGCCGTTTTCATGCCAAGGGGCTTGTCAAATTGCCCGGCACGCTTGTTCAGCGGATAGGCGAGGATTTCGAGCACGATAATACAGGCACCGGCAATCAGCGCTTGTTCAAGAAAGCCCGCATACATGCACACGCAAACGATGAGTGCCGCCGTGGCCACACGTTTCGACACATCACGGCCAGAGATATGCCCGGTGATCTGTGTCTGGTGCAGAAACTGTTCGGTCAGGTTGCGGCGCATGCTGGTTGGGAGACCTCCTGGCGATCTTATCGCCAAATCCCCCCAATAACTCGTTAAGTCCGGCGCCCATCGCAGTGTATGGTTAAAAGGGTGTTGCCCCTTGTTCCGCGTCTGTCTTGCGCCTATACGCCCGGCTTGTCCGAATAGTGGAGACCAAGATGGCTGGCAGCGCGAACCTGAATGTGATGATGAAGACCGCCCGCAAGGCCGGGCGCGCGCTGCTCAAGGATTTCGGCGAGGTCGAAAACCTGCAGGTCAGCACCAAGGGACCGGGTGATTTTGTCAGCCGGGCCGACAAGGCGGCAGAGGCGCTGATCAAGGAAGAACTGATGCGTGCCCGCCCGACCTATGGGTTTCTGGGTGAGGAAGGCGCCGAGATTGATGGCGATGACCCCACCCGCCGCTGGATCGTTGACCCCCTGGATGGGACGACAAATTTCCTGCATGGCCTGCCCCATTGGGCGGTATCCATCGCCCTTGAACACAAAGGGCAGGTCGTTGCCGGTGTGATTTATGACCCCACCAAGGATGAGATGTTTTATGCCGAAAAAGGTGGCGGTGCCTGGATGAATGAAAGCCGCCTGCGCGTGTCGGGTCGCCACCGGCTGATCGAGAGCATTTTTGCGACCGGGCTGCCCTTTGCAGGCCGGGCCGATCTGCCCGAAACCCTGCAGGATCTGGCCCGTATCCTGCCTGCTTGCGCAGGTGTGCGCCGGTTCGGGGCAGCCGCCCTTGATTTGGCTTACGTGGCCGCTGGCCGGTATGACGGGTTTTGGGAGCGGGGCCTGCATGCCTGGGACATCGCGGCTGGTGTCGTGATCGTCCGCGAGGCGGGTGGCATTATCGAACCGCTACAGCCAGGCGCTGACCTGCTGGCTGACGGTCACCTGATTTGCGCGAACGAACCGGTTTTTGAGAGCTTTGCCAAAGTGATCCGTAAGGCCTAGCGCCGCCGTACCCGCGGAATGCTGCTGCGGCCATACCGTGCCTCCGGATGGTCCGGGTGCCCGTCGGTCCGTTCCCAGAATGCTGTACCGCCCAGCCGCAGCCAAAGCGGCAGTGCCGCGATCGCGCCAATGACAAATCCACCTGCATGCGCCCAATAGGCGACGCCGCCGCCGGATACGTCGGTGTTGAACCCGTTGAATAACTGCAGCGCAAACCACAACCCCAGCATGATCCAGGCTGGGATCGGGAAGATGCGAAAGAAGACGACGAAAAAGAGAAAGACATCGACCCGCGCTTTTGGGAACAGCAAGAGATATCCGCCCATCACACCCGCAATCGCGCCGGAGGCACCGACTGTCGGCACTGGCGACAGCGGTTCGGTTGCAAACTGCGCCAGGCTCGCCCCCACGCCGCAGAGCAGGTAGAAGGCGAGAAACGGGACATGGCCCATCTTGTCTTCCAGATTATCCCCGAAAATCCACAAAAACAGCATGTTACCGGCCAGATGCATAATGCCGGCGTGCAGGAAGATGGATGTCACGAGAGATGAATAGTTTTCGCCCTGCGACAAGAGGAGAGGGATCATCGCGTAGTCAAAATAGAGTTGATTGAGCGCCTGATCGGTCTGGTAGAGGACCAGGCCGATCAGATAGACGCCCACATTCAGCACAATCAGGGCGTAGGTGACATAGGGCACCCGTTCGGATGGGTTATGGTCGCGGATCGGAAACATGCCGCGACCGTCACCGATGCGGCCCGCGGCGTCAAGCGCCGGCGTTTGCGACCTCTGCCAGCAGGGCGGCGTTGCCACCTGCCGCTGTGGTGTCGATGCAGACATGCCGTTCATGCAGCACATGGGCGGCATCAGGCATCCCCGTGATCAGGGCAATGATTGGGCCGTCCCGCCCTGACAGGGCGGTTTCGATCGCCCGCCCGGTATCGGTATCGCCCCACCAGATCACGCCGCCCAAGGGTGCAAGTGTTTTCAGGTCATCCGGCCTGACCTCCCCCTCGGGGCTGATGCCGGTCCCGCCAAAAGCGGCGACCGCGGCGATCTGATCCTGTGCCGCTTCGGCACCGGGTCCCATGCACAGGATCGGCCCGCGCGGGTGCGCGCTGTGACGGTTGGATTCGCCTGTGGGGCCGGGCAGGTCGGTCGGCGACTGATGGTTGGTCACCTTGGTGTCCGCAAGGCGTTTCTGCAGTGATTTGAGATTGGCGGCACTGGCCCAGAAACCTGATGCCTCACGTGCCGGGTGGGCGACAAAGCGGGGCAGATAATGCGGGCCGCCCGCCTTTGGCCCGGTCCCCGAAAGTCCTTCACCGCCAAAGGGTTGGCTGCCCACAACCGCGCCGATCTGGTCGCGGTTGACATAGATATTTCCGGCCTCGATCCGTTCGACAACCGATTGCACCCGATCATCAATCCGGGTGTGCAACCCAAAGGTCAGCCCATAGCCGGTGGCGTTGATCGCATTGATCACGTCATCAAGCTGGTGCGATTTGAACGTTGCTACATGCAGGACCGGGCCAAAGATTTCCCGTGTCATATCGGCAATACCGCTGATCCGGATCGCCGTTGGCGCAATGAAATGACCGTCGGTTGGCGCCTTGATCTGGTGGATGATCCGTCCGTCAGACCCGGCTGTGGCGATGTGATCGGCGATGGTCTTGTGCGCTGCGGCGTCAATCACCGGGCCAAGGTCCGTGGACAGGTGCCACGGGTCGCCCACGGTCAGTTCATCCATCGCCCCTTTGAGCATTTTCAACAGTTTGTCGGCGATGTCTTCCTGCACGTAAAGGCAACGTAAGGCTGAACAACGTTGCCCGGCAGAGCGGAACGCCCCGTTGATGATATCGCGCACGGCATGTTCCGGCAGGGCCGTGCTGTCCACGATCATCGCGTTCAGCCCGCCGGTTTCGGCGATCAGCGGGGTGCCCGGTGCGCAGTTCGCGGCCATGCTGGCCCGGATTTTCAGGGCCGTGGCGGTTGACCCGGTGAAGGCCACACCATTGATGCGCGCATCAGCGGTCAAGGCGGCCCCGACATCACCACCGCCGGGCAGTAGTTGCAGGGCGGATGGGGGCACACCGGCTGCATGCAACAGCGCGACCGCACGGGTTGCGATCAGGGGTGTCTGTTCTGCCGGTTTGGCCAGAACCGCATTGCCCGCGGCTAGCGCCGCAGCGATCTGTCCGGTGAAGATGGCAAGTGGAAAGTTCCATGGGCTGATGCAGGTCCAGATGCCGCGCGAGGTTGCGCCCTCTTTCGCCTGTGCCGCGTAGTAACGCAGGAAATCGACAGCTTCGCGCAATTCGGCGACCGCGTCGGGCATCCCCTTGCCTGCCTCGCGCGACAGGATCGCGAATAGCTCAGCGGCATTCGCTTCATACGCATCAGCCGCTGCGTTCAGCACCGCCGCCCGTGTTGCGACGTCAGATTGCCAGGGCATGGCGACCTGCAACGCTGTTGCAATATCCTTCGGTGTTGCCGTTTGGGCTGTGCCAACCGTGTCATCTGGTCGGGCCGGGTTGATCACGTCATGGGTTGGCCCGTCGCTGAGGTCGCCTGCCAGTAACGGGGTTCCGTTCCAGCTATGCGTGAGGAACGGGCCCCTGCCTTCGTCGATGTGTTGGAGCGTCGGTGTGTGGGTCAGGTCCCAACCTTTTGAATTGATCCGTTCCGGCTGGAAGATATCAGGCCCCTTGGGCAGATCAGGCCCGCGTCCGATGTCATCAAACGGGCAAGCTGCCACGACCTCGGGTGGCACATCCTCATCTACAATCTGGTTGACGAAGCTGGAATTGGCCCCGTTTTCCAGCAGGCGGCGGACCAGATAGGCCAACAGGTCCTCATGCGCGCCGACGGGTGCGTAAATGCGGCAGCGCGTCTTTTCGGATTGCAGGATCATTGTGTGCAATGTCTCGCCCATGCCGTGCAGGCGCTGGAATTCGAAATCCTGTGCGCTGCGGTCCATGGTATTTGCCATATCCAGCACGGCGGCAACCGTATGGGCGTTGTGCGTGGCGAATTGTGGGTAAATGCGGTCGGTCAGCCCGAGCAGTTTGCGGGCATTGGCGATGTAGCTGATATCTGTGTGCTGTTTGGCGGTGAAGACAGGGAAGCCGTTGATGCCCTGGACCTGCGCGCGCTTGATCTCGGCGTCCCAATAGGCGCCTTTGACAAGCCGGACCATGATCTTGCGGTCCAGCCGCGTGGCCAGATCATGCAGGTGATCAATTACCAGCGGCGCGCGCTGGCCATAGGCCTGCACGACGATGCCGAACCCGTCCCACCCGGCAAGAGCCGGTTCGGAAAGTACGGCCTCGATCACATCGAGAGAGAGTGAAAGACGGTCTGCTTCCTCAGCGTCGATGTTGAACCCCATACCGGCGGACTTCGCGAGCAGCGCCAGCGAACGGACGCGCGGTACCAGCTCGTTCATGACCCGTGCGCGTTGCGCTTCCTCATAGCGGGCATGCAAGGCTGAGAGTTTGACCGAAATACCGGGGTTTTCGGCGACGCTGTCATGGGTGCAGTGTTCGGCGATGGCGCTGATGGCGCGGGAATAGGACAGGTGGTAGCCGCGCGCGTCTACATCAGTGCGGGCAGCCTCGCCCAGCATGTCGTAGCTATATGTGAAACCCTTGGCCTGCATCCCCTCGGCGCGTTTCATGGCTTTCTGGATCGTTTCGCCCAAGACAAACTGGCGACCCATTTCCCGCATGGCGCGGGCGACAGCAGTTCGGATCACCGGCTCACCCAGCCGTTTGACAGCACTGCGCAGATGGCGCGTGATACCGGGCTTTTCATCATCCAGAACGCGGCCGGTCAGCATCAACGCCCATGTCGAGGCGTTGACCAGCGATGACGCGGAATGGCCCAGATGCTTGCCCCAGTCGGAAGGGGCGATCTTGTCTTCGATCAATTCGTCCATCGTGTCGGCATCGGGCACGCGCAGCAGTGCCTCAGCCAGACACATCAGCGCGATGCCTTCATCGGTGGACAGACCGTATTCTGCCAGAAACACCTCCATCAGGCCCGGTTCAGCGCTGGAGCGGATCTGGCGCACCAGATCGGCCGCGCGGGCGCTGATGCGGTCGCGATCAGCATCCGACAGGGACGCCACTTTCGCCAATGCGACGACCGCGACGGCTTCATCACTATACATGGTCTGATCAATCTGGTCGGACAAATTGCTGGTATCATCGCGCGGCATGGCGGCATCCTTTCGTTGATGGCCCATCATACCCTCTTGATTGCAGTCGTTTCGCCTCGTATTAAAGCAAAGTGCAGCCGATTGATCTAAAGAACGGGCAAAGACATGGCCGAAACGCTTTCCGATTTGGACACATTTGATCGCAAGATTCTCAACGTATTGTCGGTGGAGGGGCGTATCAGTGTCACGGAACTGGCCAGAAGGATCGGACTGTCCAAATCACCCACGCAGGCGCGGCTGAAACGGCTTGAGGAAAGTGGTGTGATCCGGGGCTATCGCGCCCTGTGCGACCCAATCCGGCTGGGCCGTGATCATATTGCCTTTGTCGAGGTGAAATTGTCGGATACGCGCGAGGCCGCACTGGCGGCTTTTGCCACAGCGGTCATGCGAGTGCCGGAGGTTGAACAATGCCATCTGATCGCCGGTGCGTTTGACTACCTTTTGAAGGTGCGCACATCCGGCATGACCGGCTACCGCGCTGTCTTGGCAGAGAGAATTTCGACGTTGCCACATGTGGCGAATACATCAACCTATGTGGCGATGCAGGCCATCAAGGAAGAAGGGCTGTCACCAATTCCCCCAACCACGCCCTCTTGACTTGACCCAAGCGGCGCGTGCCGCAGATAGTGAGGCATGAAATGGATGCTGCCGCTTTGTCTGATTGCCCCGCCTGTTTTCGCAGAGACCTGTCCGCCAGCCCCTGACCACAGTGTCAGACTGGCCGAAATTGTGGTCGGTTTGCAGGCCGCGCGTGGCGAAGGCGACGCCCGTGTTTTGACCCAAGAGCTTTGGACGTTATGGACGGACGCTCCCGACGCCCAGGCGCAGGCGCTGCTGGACGAGGGGATGCGCAAACGATCAAATCGCGATTTTCTGGGCGCGCGTGAAACCCTGGACCGTCTGGTGGAATACTGCCCCGACTATGCCGAGGGTTACAATCAGCGCGCCTTTGCCAGCTATCTGCGATACGATTTTGATGCAGCGCTGGGTGATCTTGAACGCGCGCTCCAGATCAACCCCACCCATATCGCGGCCTTGTCCGGCAAGGGGCTGACGCTGATGGGTCTGGGGCGCCATGAGGAGGCGCAAGAGGCATTACGTGCAGCGGTTGAAATGAACCCATGGCTTCAGGAGCGGTCATTGTTGGTGGAACCCATGGGCCAAGACATCTGATCACACCTTGCCCAGCGGCATTTGGCATCTTAGGAAGGACGTGTGCCCGCGTGGTGGAATGGTAGACACTGGAGACTTCAAAAACCCATTGTTTACAAAAATAGGGGTTTTTGGGCCAGAAATTACAATGCGGTTTCAATCAGATCGCGAAGAAGATGAAGCGGAGTGACTTATAAGTATGATCGGGGTGACATACAGGAGCCAAGGGAGGCATGTTTGAGAACAACGGTAGCCTTTCGCGCCTTTGTATGTGATATCCTGAAACGAAGAATGCGGACGTGGTGGAATCGGTAGACACAAGAGACTTAAGCCATGTTTTGAGTGCCTCGGAGGAAACTCCGGGAGTAGAACTGCTCAAATTCGGGGAAAGCTAACGGCCACGATCATGGCTCATGCCGATCCCGAGCCAAGCCGCTCGAGACCTGAGCTCGAATGGAAGGTGTAGAGACTAGACGGGCAGCACCTAAGACCGGGTAGCCGGTGATGGTGAAGGGATAGTCCAGACCACAAACGGCGTTGTTGCGTCGGCGGTGAAAACCGTAGCAGGTAAGAAAATCTCTCGATCGTATGATCGTGCGGGTTCAAGTCCCGCCGTCCGCACCATTCAAATCTTTCTTAACTTTATTGGAGAGCGTTTTCCTCGGAAGACAGAGTCGAAAGGTTCGAATCCTCTCGGGTGCGCCATTTCGAATTTAGCAGTTGAAACTTCCCTTAACAACTTGAAGGGTAAGGAAATATTTGGGGTTCGAACACCCTGATTTCGGCTATAGCGGATGGGCTCCGCAAAGGCCAATCGCAGCACCGTTTTCTGCCATGCGAAAGAACCGTTTTTCCAGATATTCCAAGGGTTTGATAGGAATCGCAGAGCGAGTTCGAACGACTCCTCCAGAGTGCCCAGCGGCTTGCCCCCTTTGACCATACGTTCTTCCAGAAAAATTTTGTCGGCTTCCAGCTTGGCAATGCGCTTCTCATAAGCTGCGATTACGCTGCATGTGCCAGATTCGACAATACGGTCGAGCAGCGCTTCGATTTGCTTTTCAATCTTGTGGATATCTTTCTTGAGCCCCTTAGAGGTCTCCACCGCTTGTGCGAGGCGGGCATTCTAAATGTCGCGGAACATGGCCTTTGCGAGCTGAAACAGCCCCTTGGAGGGTTCCAGCGCTTGCAGGAGGCCTTCGAAGTCTCCTTCGATCTGATCGCGCTTGATCGATTTGCGATAGCTGTCACAGCCCTTGGTTTTGCAAAGATAATAGGGATGTTTCTTGCCTGTCTTGCTGGTAGACCAGCAAGCCGTCAGCGCTTCACCACAATCATCGCACTGGACGAAACCACGAAGCGGGAAATCTGAACTGATGTCTTTGCGTGCCGGAGCCTTGGCAGTTGATACCAAGCGATCTTGAATCTTCTGGAACGTCGTGAAGTCAATCAGGCCGTCGTGATGTCCTTGGCGCATTGAGACGCCCCAATCGATATGTTCAATATAGCCGGAATATAGACATCGCGTCAGAATCTCATAGACGCGCTGGTTGCGCACCTCGCGCCCGTTCAGGTCTTTCGGGAAGGCGGGTTGGCTTTCCAAGAAGCGCTTGACCTCCACTTGCGTCTGGAAACGCCCACATGCGTAGCCCTCAAGCGCTTCCTGCAAGATCGCCGCAACGGGTTCATCGCGGACCAATACCTTGCCATGCCCAGCACTGGAGCGCTCATAGCGATAACCGATTGGTGCCTGAAAAGGCCAATACCCATTTTGAATGCGGGCGCGCATGCGGTTCTTTGTTTTCTCACCATTCTTTTGGCGTTGGTGCTGAGAGACCGATGCGAGCAGATTTTCGACGAGAATGGAATCCGAGTCCTCTCCAAACTCAATGGACGGGCTTTCAAGCAGACCGCCGGCATTGCTGATAGCTGAACGCAGCTTAAGATGCGCCTCCAGCCCACGAGCGAGACGCGTGATGTCGTCAATGATCAACACATGCGGCGACTTGCGATGCCTGCGCAGGAACGACAGCGCATCTTGCATGCCGGGGCGTGCATGGAACTTGCCGGACATATCGTCTTTGAAGACGGATACGACCTCGTATCCCTTGTACTTGGCAAACTCGCGGCAACGAGTTTCCTGCGAGTTCAAGCCGTCGCCGCGTGTGGTTTGCTTCGGGTCGGACACGCGGCAATAGATAATTGCCTTCGTGCCCGGACCGAGTTTTTGTTTGGTGTCTGATTGCATATCTACTCCTTATCTCGTGGCGGTGCGCGACTACGTATCATCACGGGCCGCATCAAATGCGTCTTGCAAGGTCTCAAGGTTTGGCTTGGGATCATTAGAATCCGTCTCGCCGCTTCGATCAACCTCATCAGTGAGTTGTCCACAGGCTTCTTGATCCATTGCTTGCTGTACGGGATGCACCCCGAAACCAAGATCAACAAAGGCGGTCATGATCGACCAGAGCGCCGTGATGATCTCGGCTTTTTGAGCATCCGATAGCGCGGGATCATCAAGATAGGCCTGATATTTGGCCACATCGATCTCTATGGATGGCGATGCGACTTGTTCCAACGCCTTTGAGAGTAGGCTTTCATCATTCATGGCAACACACTCCTTTCCGGCATCGCTTCTATGAAACGGTGCGGTTAGTTGTAGTGGTTCAGATGTGATCTGACAGTTGGCCGTTTTTCAGGCGGCGTCTGTCAGGTGAAGTTCAGTTCACGAACTTTTCCCGCCAGATTTCTTTCCCGTCGATCATAGTTTCGATGGGTGTTCTGCCGCAACACATTTTGCCCTGATGCGTGCGCTCGTGGTTGTATTGGTGCAGCCATTCATCCAGATCGGCCTGCAGCGCGTCGATGCTGTCATAGAGCTTCTTGCGGAACGCGACCTGGTAGAACTCCTGCAGGATCGTCTTGTGGAACCGCTCACAAATGCCGTTGGTCTGCGGCGATTTCACCTTAGTTTTCGTGTGATCGATATCGTTGATTGCCAGGAAGAGCTGGAAGTCGTGCTTGTCGACGCGACCGCAATACTCCGTACCCCGGTCGGTCATGATCCGCAGTACGGGCAGGTCGTGTTCTTCATGGAACGGGAGCACTTGGTCATTAAGCAGATCAGCCGCCGTGATCGGCGTCTTTGTGGTGTAGAGTTTGGCATGGGCCACCTTGCTGTATGTGTCGACATAGGTCTGCTGGTAGACCCGCCCGACGCCCTTGAGGGTGCCGACATAGAACGTGTCCTGGCTACCCAGATAGCCTGGGTGGGCGGTTTCGATCTCGCCGCAGGCCTCATCGTCGTACTTCTTCTTTTCAAGCGCCTGAACCTGGGCCTCGGTCAGGATCATGCCATCCTCGGCGACCTTGGCCTCCAACGCCTTGAGCCGCTTTTTGAAGTTGGCCAGATCGTGCCGCAGCCAGATCGACCGGACGCCTGATGGCGAGACGAAGACACCCAGCTTACGCAACTCGTTCGAAGTGCGGGCCTGGCCATAAGCCGGGAAATCAGTGGCGGATTTGATCACCGCGTCCTCGGTTGCCTGATCCACCCGGTTCGCAAGATT
>NZ_JBKQXN010000326.1:0-306 GCF_046762905.1 Yoonia sp. R2-816
TACTTGTCCGGAATCGCCCGACCATGGGTTCGCGGCAAAAAACATCCTCGCCGGGCTTCAATCAGCTCCTTTGGGTTTGGTGGCAGCAATTTTCACCTGACACTGGAGGAATATGTTGGCTCGGGCGGCAGACCAGACAGGTATCGTATTGCACCGAGTGAACTTCATCTGTACGCGGCTGACAGCGCCGAAGAATTGGCAGAGACGATCCGTTCGAACCTGAAAAACTGTAAGAAGATCAACGCTTTTTCTCATAGCGCTCTTGAAAGCCAACGTTCCTTTGATGCAACAAAACCGCATCGTGCG
>NZ_JBKQXN010000327.1:0-1530 GCF_046762905.1 Yoonia sp. R2-816
GTGTCATCATCATAGGCCGAAGCCGGAAATGCTATCTCGTGAAGCTTAGCCGTCCCTAAAAAATCATAGTCTGCTGCAAAGTCCCAAGGACTGCGGGCGCAATTGAAATGAAGAGCCAAGTCAGCTCCCATTCCGACGTAATGGCTTCCCTGACCGGAGAACAGAAACGCCGTTTTGCCCTGAACTTGAGCCGTCTGGTTGGCGTAACAGAAAGATTCTGCGACGGTCGGAAATCGCGCCTCGATGACCTTCAGCACTTTTTCAGCATGAGTATCCAGATCTGTCGAAGAGGTTGCGACGATTGACGCACGATGCGGTTTTGTTGCATCAAAGGAACGTTGGCTTTCAAGAGCGCTATGAGAAAAAGCGTTGATCTTCTTACAGTTTTTCAGGTTCGAACGGATCGTCTCTGCCAATTCTTCGGCGCTGTCAGCCGCGTACAGATAAAGCTCACTCGGTGCAATACGATACCTGTCTGGCCTGCCGACCGAGCCAACATATTCCTCCAGTGTCAGGTGAAAATTGCTGCCACCAAACCCAAAGGAGCTGATTGAAGCCCGGCGAGGATGTTTTTTGCCGCGAACCCATGGTCGGGCGATTCCGGACAAGTAGAATGGACTTTCTTTGATGTTTAGTTTGGAGTTGGGCTTTGAAATATTGATGGTTGGCGGTAGGACTTTGTGGCGCAATGCCATAGTTGCCTTGGCCAGGCTGGCTGCACCTGCTGCAGACTTTGTATGACCGATCTGCGATTTAACCGACCCCAATGCACACCAACCTCTTTCTTCTGGGCTGGCTTCCTTAAACACGCTGTTAAGTCCTTCGAACTCTGCCACATCCCCAACCCGAGTTCCCGTACCATGTGCTTCCATCAGCTCAACAGTACGGGGTGAATACCCGGCTGCTTCATAGGCCCGCCCAATCGCAATTGCCTGTCCGGAGGATTTTGGCGCATAGATGCTTGCACCACACCCGTCCGATGATGACCCTATACCTTTAATGACCGCATGGATCTCATTGCCGTCCCGTTCCGCATCCTCAAGGCGCCGAAGTGCAAAAATCCCGCAACCTTCCCCCATTATGGTACCGTCAGCGTCAACAGAGAAAGGGCGACACAAGCCGGTCTTTGATATGGCCGGCGTTTTGGAAAAACACAAATACATGAAAATGTTGTTGAGCGCATCTGCACCTCCAGTAATCACCATATCGGAGTCATGGAGCCACAATTCTTGGACAGCATAGCGAACGGCAGCGAGAGAGCTTGCGCAAGCTGCATCCGTCGTGAAATTCGAGCCGCCCAAATTATGGCGATTAGCAATCCTGCCCGCCACCACATTACCAAGCAATCCAGGAAACGTGCTTTCGCGCCACTCCGGATGGTGATTGCTAATCTGAATTAGTCTCGATGTGATCTGACACCGCCCCCTTCTCAGCAAGCTGAAATGGGGACGGCACATCTCTTGATGGAGATGATGGTTGTCCGTTTTGATGGAGGTGCAAACCAAACCATCAAAGGAAACCACAATGTTG
>NZ_JBKQXN010000328.1:0-356 GCF_046762905.1 Yoonia sp. R2-816
TCCAACGTCGTAAAAGAGCCCTTTGTGACGGATGCTGCAGGGAGTACGAATGGCAGGCATGATGGGGTATATCTTCATTATATCCCATCATGCCGAAGAGGATTCCAACTGACTATCCCCGCTATCGGGTACATCTGCGGCTGATGATATATTGGCCATGGTTGGAGCGGCTCACGCAGGTTTCGGAGACGTACGGATGCCCATTATCCTGGACGCGCAGAGGCTGATCTGGTTCACATAGCCGATACTGCTGCCACAAAACTATTCAGATATCTGGGTGGTGGGGCACCCTGATATCTGGCCATCGCGAAAATTGAGTGCTTTTCGGGACATTCTGATCCCGTATTGCAGGTCGC
>NZ_JBKQXN010000329.1:0-293886 GCF_046762905.1 Yoonia sp. R2-816
CACATCCAATCCAATAAATAGCTTCATCCCGTCATCCTCCATCTGGGTTCAATACGGGAATGGCGACAGCGCGATGCTGATCTGACAAGTGGCAACGGTCGTGCGCGACGCAGGCCCCGTTACAGCATCTCATAACCAATAAATTATGGTTACTGAGGTAAGACCAACCCTAGCCGATGACCTTGAGATAGGTGAAGTCGGCTTGCCACAACTGGTTCGAGCGCGAAGTCTTGTCCTTGAACTCAGCCTACTGGCGTCGACGACACCCCAACCTGCGCAGGTCTCAGCAGCCGGTCGTGCAGCATGAAACCTTCGGCGGCGACCTGGATGATATCGCCGGCTTTGGTGCCGGGCACGGGGGCTTCGAACATGGCCTGGTGCAGTTGCGGATCGAATTTGTCGCCGACTTCTGGCGTGATCGGGTCGATCCCGTGCTTTTTGAAGACGCTGATCAGTTCGCGCATGGTCAGTTCCACACCTTCGAGCAGGGCCTTGTTCACCTCTTGCTCGGATTCGTCGGCTGAGTTCAGGGCGCGGCGCATGTTGTCGTAGACCGGCAGCATGTCGCGGGCGAGTTTGGAGCCGCCGTAGTTTTCCGCTTCGCGCCGGTCGCGGTCTGCCCGTTTGCGGGTGTTTTCCGCATCCGCCAGTGCGCGCATGAATTTGTCGCGGAAATCATCGCGTTCAGCGCGCAGTGCCTCGATTTCATCAAAGCCTGCGGCGGCCTGATCGAAATCGGGTTCATCGCTTTCTGCGGCAAGTTCATCAAGGCTTTGCAGTTCTTCTTCTTTTTCGGACATCAAATGGTTCCTGTCATGAGCGGTCGGCGATGATTTTGCCCACCAGCTGGGCGGTGTAATTCACGATTGGCACGATCCGCCCATAGTTGAGGCGGGTCGGGCCGATGACGCCCACGGCGCCGATGATCTTGCGGTCGGCGTTCATATAAGGGGAAACGACGAGAGAGGAACCCGAAAGTGAGAACAATTTGTTCTCTGAGCCGATAAAAATGCGCACACCGTCGCCTTCTTCGGCGAGATCGAGAAATTGGGCGATGTCGCGTTTACGTTCGAGATCGTCAAAGAGGGTGCGGATCCGTTCCAGATCGGCCTCGTTATCGCTGAGCAGGTTGCCGCGTCCGCGCACGATCAGCCGTTCGGTCGCTTCGCCTTCGTTTTCCCAGAGCGCGAAGCCGTTTTCGACGAGATCGGCCGCCACGCTGTCGATCTCCTGACGTCGCGCTGCGATTTCGCGGGCGATGACTTGTCCGAGTTCGGAAAGTGTGTGCCCTTCGGCGATGGCGTTGAGGAAATTGGCGGCCTCTCGCATAGAGGATGGCGTTTGCCCCGGCGGCGGCGTGAAGATGCGGTTTTCGACGTGACCGTCGGCGAAGACCAGAACAACCAGCGCCCGTTCGCGCGAGAGCGACACGAATTCGATATGTTTGATTGCGGCCTCGTGTTTGGGGGTTAGCACGAGGCTGGCCCCTTGGGTGACGCCAGACAGCGCCTCGCCCACGTGATCCAATACGGTTGTGACATCGTGGTCGTTGGCCCCGACGGTGTCGTCGATTTTTTGCCGGTCTTCGCCGTCCAGGTCGCCGACCTCTAGCAGCCCATCAACGAACATACGCAGGCCCAGCTGTGTGGGGATGCGCCCGGCGCTGACATGGGGGCTGTCGAGCAGGCCCAGGTATTCGAGGTCCTGCATGGTGTTGCGGATGGTCGCCGCGCTGACCTTTTCCGAGAAGTCGCGGGTCAGCGTCCGTGAGCCGACCGGTGCCCCGCTGGCCAAGTAGCCTTCGACCACGCGCCGGAATACTTCGCGCGAGCGTTCATTCATCTCTTCGATGTTGGGCTGCTGGTCGGGCATATGATCCTCGGTTCAAGGCGATGCAATTAAAACGAAGTTGGATACCGCGTCAATCGGGGTTGGATTTCATATGTGGGCAGCGTATCCCCACGCTGCAACCAACAGGAGTGATCCCATGCGTCCATCCGGCCGTCAGACGAACGAAATGCGCGAAGTGTCGATTGAAACCGGTGTGACCATGCATGCCGAGGGTTCGTGCCTGATCAAATGTGGTAATACGCATGTGCTGTGTACGGCCAGTATTGATGAACGTGTGCCCCCGTTTTTGAAGAATACGGGCCTTGGCTGGGTGACGGCAGAATACGGTATGCTGCCCCGTGCGACGAATACGCGCATGCGCCGCGAGGCCAAGAATGGTCAATCCGGTCGCACGCAGGAAATCCAGCGTCTGATTGGCCGGTCGTTGCGGGCCGGCGTGGATCGTGTCGCGCTGGGCGAACGGCAGATCGTCGTGGATTGCGATGTGATTCAGGCTGATGGTGGCACCCGCTGTGCGTCTATTACGGGCGGCTGGGTGGCGCTGAAGCTGGCGGTGCAGAAGCTGATGAAGGCGGGGGATGTGATTTCCGACCCGCTGTTGGACCCTGTTGCTGCGATTTCGTGCGGGGTTTATGCTGGGCAAGAGGTGCTTGATCTGGACTATCCCGAGGATAGCGAGGCCGGTGTTGACGGCAATTTCGTCATGACCGGTGGTCGGTTGATCGAAGTGCAGATGTCTGCCGAAGGGTCGACCTATAGCCGGGCGCAGATGGATGCGCTGCTGGATCTGGCCGAGAAGGGTGTGGCGGAGTTGACTGCAGCCCAAATGGCGGCTGTTGCCTGATGCGCAAGTTTTCTGGCGATCATCTGGTTGTGGCGACCCATAATCAGGGCAAGCTGGAAGAGATTGCTGATCTGCTGGCGCCTTATGGTGTCCGTCTTTCGTCAAATGCGGAACTGGGGCTGCCAGAGCCGGACGAGACCGAGACAACATTTGTGGGTAATGCCCGGATCAAGGCGCATGCGGCGGCGCAGGCCACCGGGCTGCCTGCCTTGGCGGATGATAGCGGGATCGAGATTGACGGTTTGGGCGGTGCCCCCGGTGTGCATACCGCGGATTGGGCCGAAACGGCAGATGGCCGTGATTTCGTGATGGCGATGGAACGCGCCTGGGCAGAGCTGGAAGCGGCTGACGCACCCTACCCCCGGACGGCCCGGTTTTGCTGTACCTTGGTGCTGGTCTGGCCGGATGGTCATGATGAGGTGTTTCCGGGTGTTATGCCCGGTCAGGTCGTATGGCCGATGCGCGGTGATCAGGGCCACGGCTATGACCCGATATTCCAGCCTGATGGGTATGACGTGACGTTTGGCGAAATGGATCGCTGGGAAAAGAACAAGATCAGCCACAGGGCTGATGCTTTTGCCAAGCTGAAGGCGTGCTTTGCCTGAGGATTGGGAGCATGGCGGCTTTGGCCTGTATATCCACTGGCCGTTTTGTCAGGCGAAATGTCCCTATTGCGATTTTAACAGCCATGTTGCGGCCCGGATCGATCAAAAGGCCTGGCAGGCGGCCTATCTGAGCGAGATCGAACGGGTCGGTGCCGAAACCGGGGGCCGCGTGCTGCGGTCGGTGTTTTTTGGTGGTGGCACGCCCAGCATGATGGATCCGGATGTTGTTGACGCGATCTTAACCAAGGTGCGGGCAACATGGGGTTGGGCGAATGATATTGAAATTACATTGGAGGCTAATCCGACATCGGTCGAGGCAGGTCGCTTTGCCGGGTATCGTGATGCCGGAGTGAACCGGGTTTCCATGGGTATTCAGGCGCTGAACGATCCTGATCTGAAGGCGCTGGGCCGGCTGCATACGGCGGCTGAGGCAATGGCGGCTTTTGATGTGGCGCGGTCTGTGTTTGACCGGGTCAGTTTTGATCTGATCTACGCAAGGCAAGGGCAGTCATTGGATGCATGGCGGGCAGAGTTGGGCCAGGCCCTGTCGATGGCGATTGATCATCTGTCGTTGTATCAGCTGACGATTGAGGACGGCACCGCCTTTGGCGACCGCTACGCGGCGGGTAAGCTGCGCGGGTTGCCTGATGATGATCTGGCGGCGGACATGTATGCGGTCACGCAGGAGCTGTGTGATGCGGCGGGATTGCCGGCGTATGAAGTGTCCAATCATGCGGCTGCGGGGTTGGAAAGCCGCCACAACCAGATTTACTGGCGCTATGGCGATTACGGCGGGATTGGCCCGGGGGCGCATGGCCGTTTGACGTTGGGTGGAGAGCGGTTGGCGACGGAGGCACCGCTTGCCCCCGGAGCATGGCTGGCGCAGGTGCGTGACGGTGGCAATGGCGATTTGCAGCGGGTGCCATTGACGATGGCCGAGCAACGGGCGGAGTTTCTGCTGATGGGTTTGCGGTTGTCGGAAGGGGTTTCGCTGGATCGATTTGGATTAAGTCATGATGAGACATTTACAAAAAAAATCAATGATTTAGTTGAAATATCCATGCTTTCAATGGATAGCGATGACCTGCGTCTGACGCCGCAGGGCCGACCTGTTCTGAATGCTGTGCTGCGTCAGCTTTTCGATGTTTAGTGGCCTGAGAGCGCCCGCAGCAGATCATCGAGTTGATCGAGTGATGTGTAACTGATCGACATCTTGCCCCCCTCTTCGTTGGGCTTGTGATCTATGGTCACTTTCATACGCAGTGTGGCGGATAACTCGTTTTCGATCTGCACGGTGTCGGCGTCTTTTGGGACCGGCGCGCCCGGGACCGCGCGTTTCTTAATTGCTGGTCCTTTCTTTGCCAGTTTTTCAGTTTCGCGCACGGAGAGTTTGCGCTGGATAACTTCCCGCGCCAACTGCACCGCCTGGTCATGGCCTATCAGCGCGCGGGCGTGCCCTGCGGAAAGGGCGCCGCTGATCAGGTAGTTCCGGATCTCATCAGGCAAGGACAATAGCCGCATCAGGTTGGCGATGTGGCTGCGGCTTTTGCCCAGCGCTGTGGCCATTTGGTCCTGCGTGTGACCGAACCTGTCCATCAGCTGGCGGTAACCTGCGGCCTCATCAATGGGGTTGAGGTCGGCGCGCTGGATGTTTTCGATGATCGCGATTTCGAGGACTTCAGTATCGTTATAGTCCCGCACAAGGATCGGCAATTCATGTTGCTTGGCGATCTGTGCGGCCCGCCAGCGCCGTTCGCCCGCGACAATTTCATAGGTGCCGGCTTTCTCTGGGGATTTACGTACAATCAGGGGTTGAATTACCCCTTTTTCCGCGATCGAAGCAGCGAGTTCATCAAGCGCGTCCTGGGCAAAGGTGCGGCGCGGCTGATCGGGGTTGGGATGGACCTGTTCGATTGGTACCATCAGATCGGGGCGCGGAGGTGTGGCGGCCGGTGTTTCATCCTGGGTCACATCCGACATGAGGGCGGACAGGCCGCGGCCGAGGCCACGGGTTTTTTTTATGCTACGCGCCATGGGAGCTAGCCCTTACTCGTTTTGATTTGTTGATGACTTCCCGGGCCAGCGACCGATAGGCGATGCTGCCTTTTGATGTCGGGTCGTATTCGAGGACAGGAATGGCGAAGGATGGTGCCTCGCTCAGCCGGACATTGCGGGGGATGACGGTTTTGAAAACCATGTCGCCCATGTTTTCGCGGGCGTCATCCTCCACCTGGAGCGACAGGTTGTTGCGCCGGTCATACATGGTGAGCGCGATGCCTTCGATCCGCAGGTTCGGGTTTGCGGTCTGGCGGACATCGCGGACAGAGAGGATGAGCTGCGACAGACCTTCGAGTGCGAAGAATTCGCTTTGCAGCGGAACGATGAGCGAATGCGCCGCCACCATGGCATTGACCGTCAATATGTTGAGGGATGGCGGGCAGTCGATCAATATGTAGTCAAATTTGGCCAGTGTTTTATCGTCGCTACGCAGGGCGTCCCGCAACAGGAAGCTGCGTTTCTGGTTCGCGATCAGGTCGATATCGGCTGAACTGAGGTCGGTCGTGGCGGGGATGATCGACAGGTTTTGGACAGTCGTGGCCATGATTGCGGTGCCAACGGCTGCGTCACCTGTCAGAAGATCGTAGGTGGTGACCTTGCGATCCTTGGTGTCGATACCAAGACCGGTGGATGCGTTGCCTTGGGGGTCGAGATCGATGAGCAGGACATTCTTGCTTTTCTCGGCCAAGGCCGCGCCGAGGTTGATGGTTGTCGTCGTTTTGCCGACCCCACCTTTCTGGTTTGCGATCGCGATGATTTTTGGTGTTTTCACAGTGCTCTTATCCAACGCGACGGATCCCTTTGATGACGAGGAGTCGGCCGTCAGGATCAGTCAAACTTTGATAGTCTTCAAGGTCAAACAACCATGATTGGCGTGCTTCTGCAATTTCTTCGGCATGGCGTTTGCCTTTGTGTAGCAGAGCCTGGCCGGTGGGTGACAGATGTGTTTCCAGATATGGCATGAGCGCAGATAATGAGGTTAATGCGCGTGCGGACACAATATCGGCTAGTTGAGGGGATGCGTCTTCGATCCTGGTGGTAATCACGGATGCATTCAGATCAAGTTCACGGATGACTGTACGCAGAAATGTGCACTTTCTTTGGTCGCTTTCCAGCAATACGAATGTCGCCTGCGGGTTTTTCGCTTTTGCAAGAATGGCCACGACGAGGCCGGGGAAGCCGCCGCCGCTGCCGATATCGACCCATTTTTTGAAGTTTTTCGCAGCAAGTGGGTAAATCTGCGCTGAATCGGTGATGTGCCGTTCCCAGATATTGCTGATTGTTGTCGGTGAGATCAGATTGATCTTCTTCGTCCATTTCTGAACGAGGTCTGACAACTGCTGCAGTTGTTCATATGTTTCACGTGAAACATCCTGCCCGGCAATAGTCATGCCCACTGGTCAGGTCCCTGTCATCTTGCTGTCTTGCCGTTTGAGCGCACCGATGATCAACACCATCGCCGCAGGTGTCATGCCATCGATCCGGTTCGCCTGGGCGACTGTCGCTGGCCGCGCCAACTGGAGTTTGCCGGCGAGTTCGTTTGAAAGCCCATTGACGGTGGTGTAGTTGAAATCATCCGGAATCGCTTTTTGTTCGTCCCGCGCCATCGCAGCGATATCGCGTTCCTGGCGCGCGACGTAGTGAATATAGAGCGCATCCCTTTTGATCTGGTCGCTGATATCCGGAGCGATCTGTGCCGTATTCGGGGCAAGTTCTGCCAGATGCGCGAAATCGAAATCCGCCAGAGAAAGCGCGTCCAGTGCCGTTCTGCGTGGACCGTCAGCGTTCAGATTGACGCCTTTGGAGGCGATATCGCGTGATGTCAGGGTGATTTGAGCGAGTTGAGCCTTGGCTTTCGCCATATCCTCCATCTTGGATGAAAAGGTCGACCACCGATTATCACTCACGATCCCGACCTGCCGCCCTGTTTCCGTTAGCCGTTGATCTGCGTTGTCAGCCCGCAGCGAAAGCCGGAATTCGGCCCGCGATGTGAACATGCGATAGGGTTCGGACACGCCCCGCGTGATCAGATCATCAATCATCACCCCGATGTAGGAGTCCCGCCGACTGAAATGTACTGGTTCCCTGCCTTTTGCCCGTGCGGCCGCGTTAAAACCAGCGACGAGACCCTGCGCTGCCGCCTCTTCATAGCCTGTTGTCCCGTTGATCTGTCCTGCGAGGTAGAGGCCCGGAACATCGCGCAGTTCCAGCGTCTGACGCAGTGCGCGGGGGTCGACATAGTCATATTCTATGGCATAGCCGGGCTGCAAAATACTAGCGTTTTCAAGGCCATAGATCGAATGTACATAGTCATGCTGCACATCTTCGGGCAATGATGTTGAGATCCCGTTGGGGTATACCGTGTGGTCGTTCACGCCCTCAGGTTCCAGGAAAATCTGGTGCGATGTCTTGTCCGCGAAACGCACAATTTTGTCTTCGATGGAGGGGCAGTACCGCGGCCCGATCCCCTCGATATGCCCACCATACATGGCCGATCGATCAAGGTTGGCGCGGATGATGTCATGTGTCCGGGTATTGGTGTGCGTGATCCCGCAATCTACCTGCGGCGCAGAAACTCCCTTGGATAGAAAGGAAAACAGGCTAGGATTAGCATCCGTGGGCTGCGCTTCAAGCTTGTCCCACGCGATGGTTCGTCCGTCCAGTCGTGGTGGCGTACCGGTTTTCAGCCGACCAAGCGGGAGTGCAAAACTGTCCAAACGCTCTGCCATGCGAACAGAAGGTTTATCGCCCATTCGTCCGCCAGGTCGCGATACATCCCCGATATGGATGACGCCGCGCAGGAACGTCCCTGTCGTTAATACAACATTGCGCGCATGGACAGAGGTATCATCGGCCAACATGACGCCGCCGACCCTGTCGCCTTTCATGATCAGATCAACGGCTTCCCCTTCGATGATGGTCAGGTTTTGCAGATTGGTCAGCTCTGCCTGCATCGCGGTTTTGTAGATCGCCCGATCCGCCTGGGCGCGCGGCCCTTGGACGGCCGGGCCTTTTTTTCGGTTCAACAGGCGAAATTGAATACCGGCCCGATCCGCCACGCGGCCCATGACCCCATCAAGCGCATCAATCTCGCGCACTAGATGTCCTTTTCCGAGGCCACCAATCGCAGGATTACAAGACATCACACCAATAGAGTCCCGCGTCAGGGTAATCAGCGCCGTACGAGCACCGTAGCGCGCAGACACATGCGCCGCTTCTGCACCCGCGTGGCCACCACCAATGACAATGACGTCAAAGTCGGAATGTTTCACGTGAAACACCTTTCATTTCCCGATGCAAAAACTGCGAAATATCTCATCAAGCACATCTTCTACATCAACCCGTCCAACAAGGCTATCCACTGCCCGAATGGCTGACCAAAGCTGTTCTGCGATCAGTTCCACCATCTCATGACCGTCGGCGATCATATCCTGCGCCTTGGTCAAATCGTCCACCGCCCTTATCAGCGCGAGCCTATGTCGTTCCCGCATCGCAGTTCCTATGGAGGATACCTGTTCCTTCAACCTGGCAGCGATTTCTGCGATCAGATCATCAACGCCTTGGCCGGTCTTGCCAGAGACCGCGTTTGGCTGATTGTTCAGCAAATCCGCCTTGCTGTAGATATAAATATCTGAAGGGCCTACATCTGGTATATCGAATGCATCTACCGACATCATATGGACACGTATATCCGCTTGCTTGGCCCGCTCCCTAGCTCGTTCCACACCAATCCCTTCGACGACATCATCAGTATCCCGCAGCCCCGCGGTATCCAGAAGTGTCACCGGGATCCCGTCGATATCCATCCGAACTTCGATCACATCGCGTGTCGTTCCTGCAACCTCGGACGTGATTGCCACGTCTCGCCCTGCCAGTCGGTTGAGCAATGTGGATTTTCCCACATTTGGTTCGCCGATGATCGCCACTTCGAACCCTTCACGAACCCGTTCTGCCGCACGCACCCCTGCTGATTCCCGGTTCATCTGGTCCAGCACCCCAGCGATCAGCGCCGTGACTTCTGGCGTAACGTCAACCGGGACATCTTCATCCGCGAAATCAATCGTCGCCTCCAAGAGCGCGACCGACCTGATCAGGTCAGTTCGCCATGATTCGACCTTCTCTCCCAAAGCACCTGAAAAGACGCGCACCGCCTGTTTGCGCTGCTGTTCGGTTTCGGCGTCGATCAGATCGGCAAGTCCTTCGACCTGCGCCAAATCCAGCCTGCCGTTTTCCAATGCGCGCCGGGTGAATTCACCTGCCTCAGCAGGCCGCAATCGCCGGTCCGTACCCAGCCGTCTGAGCACTGCCGCAACCACAGCCGGACTGCCATGCAGGTGCAGTTCGACGACGGTTTCCCCGGTGAAGCTTTTGCCCTGCGGAAAATGCAGCACAAGTGCTTCGTCCAGAAGCGCCCCATCCGCATCGTGGAGCTTTCTCACACCTCGGTTGCTCGGCAACGCTTCCATCATTTGCCCAGCGGCATCTGCCGCGTCAGGTCCGGAAATACGGATCACCGCAACCCCGGCCCGCCCATGGGCTGTTGCCAGCGCAAATATCGTCTGCATTACATCAACCCATTGTTTATAAACAATAAGTTACGTGTTCATCGAATCGAAGAAGTCCGAGTTGGTCTTGGTCTGTTTCAGTTTTCCGATGAGGAATTCGATGGCATCCGTTGTTCCCATTGGGTTCAGGATGCGCCGCAACACATAGGTTTTCGCCAGATCACCCTTGTCGACCAGCAGCTCTTCTTTCCGCGTACCAGACTTGAGGATATCCATCGCAGGGAAGACTCGTTTGTCGGCGACCTTCCGGTCCAGCACGATCTCACTGTTGCCGGTGCCTTTGAATTCTTCAAAGATCACCTCGTCCATCCGCGACCCAGTATCGATCAGCGCTGTCGCGATGATCGTCAGCGATCCGCCCTCTTCAATGTTCCGTGCCGCCCCGAAGAACCGTTTGGGTCGCTGCAGCGCGTTGGCATCAACACCACCGGTCAGCACCTTACCCGATGACGGTACGGTGGTATTGAACGCCCGCCCCAGTCGCGTGATCGAATCCAGCAGGATCACCACGTCGCGTTTATGTTCCACGAGTCGCTTGGCCTTTTCGATGACCATCTCTGATACCGCCACGTGCCGTGTTGCCGGTTCATCAAAGGTGGACGAAACAACCTCACCCTTCACAGATCGCTGCATGTCCGTGACCTCTTCGGGCCGTTCATCAATCAGCAGCACAATCAGGTAACACTCCGGGTGGTTCTTTTCGATTGAGTTGGCGATGTTCTGCAGCAGAACGGTCTTACCTGTCCGCGGCGGCGCCACGATCAGTGATCGCTGTCCTTTGCCGATAGGCGCCACCAGATCAATGATCCGTGCTGACCGGTCCTTGATGGTCGGATCCTCGACCTCCATGTTCAGCCGCTCATCGGGGTAAAGCGGCGTCAGGTTGTCAAACGCAACCTTGTGTTTGGCTTTTTCAGGTTCTTCGAAATTGATCCGCTCGACCGATGTCAGTGCGAAATACCGTTCGCTGTCATTGGGCTCCTTCATCACCCCTTCGACGGTGTCACCCGTCCGCAGCGAGTGGATCCGGATCATCTCGGGCGATACATAGATGTCATCAGGGCCCGGCAGATAGTTCGCCTCTGGCGATCGTAGGAAACCGAAGCCATCCTGCAAAACTTCGAGCACACCATCACCGCCGATGATCCATTCTTCATCCGCCCGTTCCTTGAGGATGGCGAACATCATGTCGCCTTTGCGCATAGTGGATGCGTTTTCGATCTCCAGCTCTTCGGCCAGGGACAACAGATCCTTGGGGCTTTGCGCTTTCAGATCAGCGAGGTTCAGACGGTGTTGGGACATGGTGAAATTCATCGCCGACGGGTTGGTCGACACTTTCTCGAACAGGAATGGAAAATCGCTATCCCGGACGGGTAGCGACCGCACACATAGGCAAGAGCGGAGCGTGAGTCAACGTGTCGCTAGAATGGCCGTACCACAACAGCCACAACGATCAGGAACA
This sequence comes from Yoonia sp. R2-816, assembly GCF_046762905.1. Taxonomy (NCBI): domain Bacteria; kingdom Pseudomonadati; phylum Pseudomonadota; class Alphaproteobacteria; order Rhodobacterales; family Paracoccaceae; genus Yoonia; species Yoonia sp. R2-816. The sequence continues at coordinate 11,386 of NZ_JBKQXN010000329.1, forward strand.
TCAAGACAGTGGGTACTTCGTTAAAGAGCCTGTAAGTCCGTCCTGATCGCGTGTTCCGTCCAGCCGCAAACTCCTTGCGCCGTGCCGCCATCCACATATGCGCGGCTGTCATCAGGATTACCGATACGATCTTGACCCAGGCCCAGACCGATGCGAAATCGAACGCCCCCAGCCCCAGCATGATCAGTCCTGCCACCCAGGCCACGATCATGGATGGGTTCATGATCACCCGCAGCAGCTTTTCTTCCATGATCTGGAATGTCTGGTCGAGTTCTGAACCGACCGGTGCCCTTTCAGCGTGATAAACAAACAGTCTGGGCAGATAGAACAACCCTGCCATCCATGCGATCACGGACATGATATGAACCGCCTTGATCCATGGGTAGATACCTATCAGCACGTCGGTCATTTTATTCGCCTTCTTTGATCTTTTCTTCCTAATAAATATTAAGAGAAAAGAAAGATGATGATGTTTCTTGTCAGCGCCATTTCTGTGGTTTTCTTTTTCATCCGCAGAGTTATCCCATGGTCTGACACGATAAGAAGCTTATGAGTCCAGTCAGACCTCTCGCGTAAAACTATTATAAATCAGCATATTAGTATCACCTGACCCCCACCACTGTTTTTGATACGACGCCTTGACCGCGGCAAGCACCCTGATTCTTCCACAAGGCCGACTTATGCTTTCCCACCGTGGATAAACCAGCCTGAATTTCATGGAGCTGCCGGGTTCCCCACAGGTCCGGGCTGCGGCATAAGTATCGATGAAGTGACACCCAGACTGACACCGGATTTTTCCCAAAGGTTATCCACATGACCGACCAGATCATTCTTGCCTCCGGGTCTGATATCCGAGCCACATTGTTGCGCAACGCTGGTGTTGAATTTGCCGTTCAGGTCGCCCGCATCGATGAAGATGCCATGCGCCAGTCGCTATTGGCGGAAGATGCCTCGCCCCGCGATATTGCCGATGCTTTGGCAGAAATGAAAGCGCAACGCGTAGCGGCGAAAGATCCGGATGCGCTGGTGATCGGGTGTGATCAGGTATTGGCACAGGGTCGGACATTGCTTTCCAAGCCCACATCCAAGGAGGAGGCCCTGGCGCAGTTGCGTACGATGCGGGGGCAATCCCATCAGTTGCTCTCGGCGGCCGTGATCTATGATGACGGCGCACCTGTCTGGCGCCATGTCGGGATTGTCCGTCTTCATATGCGGGATGCGTCCGATGACTATCTAGAGGGCTACGTCGATCGAAATTGGGACAGCATCCGGCATTCGGTTGGCGCTTATAAGCTTGAAGAAGAAGGAGTGCGACTTTTTACACGCATAGAGGGAGATTATTTCAATGTGCTTGGCTTGCCGCTGCTTGAACTCTTGTCTTATCTGACCTTGCGCGGAACACTGCCAGCATGACCCAGATTCCGCATGCCGGTGTTATCGGAAACCCGATCAGCCATTCCCTGTCCCCGAAGCTTCACGGTCATTGGCTTGAGCGCTATGGTCTTGCGGGTGATTACACCGCTTTGCAGGTGGCTGAGGATGCGTTGGAACAAACACTTCGGTCATTGCCCGCACAGGGTTTCGTTGGGGTGAATGTGACCTTGCCACACAAGGTTGAGGTGTTGAAATATGCTGATCAGGTATCTGATCGTGCGACCCTTATCGGTGCTGCAAATACCCTGACTTTCCGAGAGGATGGTCGTATTTTCGCAGATAATACAGATGGTTATGGTTTTATGGCCAATCTGCGACAGGGTGCGCCCGATTGGGATCCAGAGGCAGGACCGGCGGCAATTTTTGGCGCTGGTGGTGCTGCACGCGCGATTATTGTGGCATTGGCGGATGCCGGTGTGCCTGAGATTATCCTTTCCAATCGGACCCGTCCCAAGGCAGAGGCGCTGCGCGCCGATTTTGGCCCACGCATCCGCGTTGTTGATTGGGTGCAGGCGGGATCCATGCTGGAGGATGCAACCACTGTTATCAACACGACATCATTGGGGATGAAGGGCGCGCAACCGTTCAAGGTGCCGCTTGATGCGCTACGCCCTGATGCGGTGGTGACTGACATTGTTTACAATCCACTGCGGACCCCGTTTCTGGATGCAGCTGCCCGGATGGGTTGTGTCACAGTTGATGGTCTGGGGATGTTGCTGCATCAGGGTGTGCCTGGTTTTGAGCGCTGGTTTGGTCATCGTCCTGAGGTTGATGATGAAACCCGTCGGGCCGTTCTGGCATGAGCCATTTTCTGGGGCTGACCGGGTCCATTGGCATGGGCAAATCGACAACGGCACAAATGTTCTGTGATGAGGGCGTTCCGGTTTGGGATGCCGATGCCGTTGTTCATGCGCTTTATGCAAAAGGCGGTGCGGCTGTTCCAGCGATTGCGGCTATATTTCCTGACGCTGTCGTTGACGAGGCGGTGTCGCGGGAGGTGTTGAAGACGATAATTGCCGCCGACCCGACCGCGTTGCAGACCATTGAGCGCATTGTGCATCCGCTTGTTGCCGCGCATCGGCAAAGCTTCATTGATGATCACGATGACCCGCTTGTTTTGTTTGATATTCCGTTGTTGTTCGAGACCGGTGCAGAGGCATGGCTGGATTCTGTGCTGGTTGTGTCTGTTCCGGCCGATGTTCAACGCGAACGCGTTTTGGCCCGTCCTGGCATGACCGCGGCGCAACTCGACACTATTCTGTCCCGCCAGATGCCGGATGCCGAGAAACGCGCCCGCGCGGATCATGTCATCGAAACGCTGACGCTCGACGATACCCGCGATGCCGTGCGAAAACTGATTGCGACGATCAAAGAGGCCGAAAATGCGTGAGATTGTTCTGGATACAGAGACGACCGGTTTTGAACCCGCCGAGGGCGATCGCATTGTCGAGATTGGCGCGGTTGAGCTGATGGGCCATGTGCCAACCGGGCGCACCTATCATCAATATATCAACCCGCAGCGGTCGATGCCTGCAGAGGCATTTGGCGTGCATGGTATCGGCCCTGATCTGCTGGAGCCGCCACAAGAGCCGAAACCGGGGCAGGAAACATTACGCGACAAGCCGCTTTTCAAGGATATTGCGCAGGATTTTGTGGATTTTGTGGGTGATGCAAAGCTTGTCATTCATAATGCTGCCTTTGACATGAAATTCCTGAATGCAGAGCTTGGCTGGCTGAACCGACCGCTTTTGCCGATGGATCAGGCTGTCGATACGCTGGCGATTGCCCGGCGGAAATTTCCTGGATCGCCAGCGTCGCTGGATGCGCTGTGCCGCCGGTTCGGGATCGACAATTCGTCGCGCACCTTACACGGTGCCTTGCTGGATAGCGAGATTCTGGCAGAGGTGTATCTGGAGCTGATCGGTGGGCGGCAGCCTGACTTTGCTTTGGCGGCAGATCCCCGGACTGTGACGGCGGGTGGCGTTTCGGATGACTGGCGGCCTATGCCACGCTCGCAGCCGTTGCCCCCAAAACTGACCGAGGAAGAGGCCGCCGCCCATGCTGCGTTTGTGGAAAAGCTGGGCGACGACGCGGTCTGGAAAAAACTGGCTTAGTTCGCCGCTGCTTTTTCTGCTTCTGCCCGGCGCGCCAGTTCGGACCGGTAAAGCGCCAGAAAATCAATGGTTTCGAGGTTGAGTGGCGGGAAGCCACCGTCGCGGGTGACGTCACTGACGATCCGCCGCAGGAAGGGAAAGGTGATCCGCGGGCATTCGATCAAGAGATAGGGGTGCATCTGTTCTTCTGGCACGCCTTCGACGTGGAACACGCCGGCATATTCGATTTCGAGGATAAAGAGCGGTTCGCCCTTTTCCTTGGTTTTGCTGTTGATGTTCAGCTTGGTGATGATTTCGTACTGGTTTTCCGCAGACCGTTTACGCGCGTCCAGGTTCACCTGCACCTGAATTTCGGGCTGTGCATCACCCTGAACACCCTTCTGGGCCAGGATGTTTTCGAAGGACATATCGCGGATATATTGGGCGAGGACCCGGCTGGTGACCTGAGGGGTCTGTGCGGGCGCTGCGCCATTTTCGGGGGTGTCGGACATTGGAAACTGCTCCAGTTAAATAAGGTTGGCGCGTTCCTAACAGCCTATTTCCTAAGGCTCAATGCTGTGTCCAACCGGATGGCCCGTGTGTCGGCTTTTTATTTGGTGTCACATCTTCGAACTCCGCATCTATGACACGGTCATCGGGGTGGCTGCCGGGCGGGGGTGGTTGTTCACCCATGGTGAAGCTTTTCACCTTGATTCGGCTGCGCGCCCAGAGATATGCGGCTTTGCGCACACCGGGGACCAGAAGCGATAGCCCGACGATATCGGTGAAAAAGCCGGGCGTCAGCAGAAGTGCCCCCGCGAATAGGATCATTGCCCCGTTGGCGAGCGGTTCTGTTGGGTCCTGGAGTTCTGAGAAGGATCGCTGCAGGTTCGCGATTTCACGCAGTCCCTGGCTGCGGACCAGATAGGACCCGGCGATGGCAGTTGCCAGCACGATCAGTAATGTCCACCAGATCCCGATCACGCCGCCAACCTGAATAAACAGGGCGATTTCAATCATTGGAACGGCAATAAAGGCGATAAGCAGCCACATCTGGTAGGCCTTTCATAACATGTTCGGGGGCAAGGTGGACTCGGCCCTACCCCTGACCTACATAAGGAATGACTGGGCAATTACCATGCCTTCCCCTGAACGAGGTCACGATGAACTCTCCGATTATCCAGCTTTTGGTGCTTGCGGGCATTGCTGTTTTTCTGATCCTGCGCTTGCGCGGCGTTTTGGGGACTCGCGAGGGGTATGAAAAGCCTGCTGTAACACGGGCCGAGCCTGACCGGAGGCGCAAGCCTGAGTTCGATGTGATCGAGGGCGGTCCTGATCTGGATATTACCGACCACGTTGCCGAAGATTCCGATGCAGCCAAAGCGCTGGCGGCGATGAAGCGCGTTGACCCGAGTTTCAATGTTGGGGAGTTTCTGGGTGGCGCACGCGGTGCCTATGAAATGATCCTGATGGCCTTTGAAAAAGGCGAGTTGGATGGGATCGTGCCTTATATCTCGGAGGATGTGTACGAAGCCTTTGCCACGGTGGTTGACGAACGCCAGCGCCAAGGGCTGACTATCGAGGCGAATTTTATCGGTATCAGCGATATGGCGTTGGTTGAGGCCGAGATGGATGAAACCACCAAGGAGGCCGAGGTTTCGGTGCGCTTCAAAAGTGAGATGACATCGATTGTGCGCGACAAAGGTGGCGATGTCATTGAAGGCAGCGATACCGAGATCAAGCGCCAGAAAGATGTCTGGACCTTTGCCCGCAAGATGGATTCTGGTGATCCCAACTGGCGTCTTGTTGCCACGGGCGAATGATCCGTAGTTGGCTGGTCTGCTTTTTTCTGACACTGACGGGCAGCGTGATGGCCGAACCGACCTATAGCCAGCTTTCGTTTGATGACCTGAATGGATGGGCGGCTGATGATCATCAGGCCGCCCTTGATGTTTTCCTGAATACTTGTGGCGACATGCGTGACCCGCAATGGGAGGTCTTGTGCGATTTCGCCCGTACCGGGCCGGAACCGCGGGGGTTTTTCGAGAAGTTTTTTCGTCCGGTGCTGATCGAGGATGGTGAGCCGATGCTGTTCACCGGATATTTTGAACCTGAACTGCCGGGATCGCGTGTGCGTGGTGATGCCTATCAGCATCCGATTTATGCCGTGCCCGACGATCTGGTCCCCGGAAAGCCGTATTTCACCCGGCGCGAGATTGAAGAGGAGCAGCCGCTGGCGGGCAAGGGCCTGGAGCTGGCATGGCTGACGGATCCGGTTGATCTGTTTTTTTTGCAGGTGCAAGGGTCAGGCCGTATCAGTCTGCCGGACGGTACCATGATGCGTGTGGGGTATGGCGGCAAGAACGGCCGTAACTATTCGTCGGTCGGGATGGCGTTGGTGGATCGGGGTGAGTTTGAGCCGCATCAGGTGTCTGCCGCCGTGATCCGCAACTGGGTGCGCAAAAACCGGGCCGAGGGTCGTGCGCTGCTGTGGGAAAATGAGAGTTATGTGTTTTTCCGCGAGGTGAGCGAGGTTCCGGCGGAGCTGGGCCCGCTTGGTGCGATGAACCGGTCAATTACACCGCACAGATCCATTGCCGTTGATCCGGCATTTGTGACCCTCGGTTCCCCCGTCTGGATCGAAAAGGAAGGGGCCGAGCCGATCAACAGGCTGATGGTGGCACAGGATACCGGATCGGCGATCAAAGGTGCGCAGCGTGCTGATATCTTTTTCGGGACGGGTGATGATGCAGGGCGCGCAGCGGGCCGCATCAAGGATGGTGGCCGTATGGTTGTGTTGATGCCCGCGACCATGGCCCATCGTCTGGTTGTGGCGCAACGCTGATGCGCCGCCCACGCCATCTGTCGGCCGAGGAACGAGCCCTTTGGGATCGTGTTGCGGAGCGCACGACGCCGATTGATCCCAAGCGGCCTGCGGTCGCGCCGAACCGACCGGCACCCGCCAAACCGGTTGCCAAGCATGAGTCTTTGCCACGGTTCAGTGTTGGACAGTCGGCGAATGGGCATCGCCCGCATGATGTGTTGCCGGGGATTTCCGACCGTCTGTCTACAGCACCGGTCAATATGGATCATAAGTCATTCGGCAAGATGAAGCGCGGCAAGTTGAAGCCTGAAGCGCGGATTGATTTGCATGGGATGACCGTGGCAGAGGCGCATCCGGAGTTAGTTGCCTTTATTCTTGGGTCGCAATCGCTGGGCCGTCGTCTGGTTCTGGTGATTACGGGCAAGGGCAAGGATCGCGATGACGGTGGCCCGATCCCGACCCGGCATGGCGTGTTGCGTCATCAGGTGCCGCAATGGCTGGCGCTGCCGCCGTTGTCGCAGGCGATTTTGCAGGTTACGCCAGCCCATCTGAAGCATGGCGGTCATGGTGCCTATTATGTCTATCTACGTCGCCGCCGATAGCTGCCGCGTGGCGTTGCACAGTGGGATGACGCAGACCAGCGATGCGAATGCAAAGGAGAGGGCATAGCCCAGCAATTGCTGTTCGAACCCGATCCCGGCGTCGATCAGCCAGCCGGACAGCCCCGGCCCGATGGCTGACCCAAGAACCATGCAGGCCGTCACCGCCGATTTGATCGACCCAAGATTCTGTGTGCCATAGTAGCTAGCCCAGATCGCGGCAGGCAATGTCGCGGCGCCGCCACCGGCCATGCCCATGAACACGACACCCGCTGCGGACCATGCAACGGTGGGTGCGTACCAATGCAGGGTGAACGCTACGCACAGGGGCAGTAGGTAGAAGGGGAACAGGCGCCCCGGCCCGAACCGGTCGATCCCCCAGCCGTAAACGAATGTGAATGTCATGAAGGAAAATGTACCGAGCGGGAACACGGCGACGAGGCTGAGGTGATCCCATCCTTTGATTTCGGCAAAATGCACCTGATGGAACCAGAAGGCAGTGCCGAAGGCCGGAAAAAGCGAGATGGCAGGCACCAGCGCCCAGAAAAGCGGATGCCGTAGTGCCTCGGCCCGGGTCCAGTGCCGGTTGTTCATGCCCCTGGCCTCGTTTTCGGCTGAGACGGATTGCGGGGTGCGTTCAAGGCGGAGCAGGCGGTAAAGGATCGGGGTCATCAGAATGGCGAAGATGGCGGTGCCGATCCAGAGCGTTTGCCAGGCGAACCAGGTTTTCAGCCAGACGAAGAAGAGCGGCATGGTTGCCTCTGCCAGCATGAAACCGAGAGATGCGGTGGCAAGCGCACGTCCGCGTGTGGCGATGAACCACCGGCTCATCGCGACGATGGCGACGTGGTGGGTCATGCCCTGACCGAGGAATCGCAGGGCGAAGATGACGATTGGAAGGGCGGCGGCGTAAGGATTGAAGGCCATGGCGAGGCAGGCCATGGCAAGCAGAAGGATGACCCCGATCCCGATGATCCGCACTCGGAACTGATCGACAAGACCGCCGGCTGCCAGCATTGCCGCGGCTGACGCCGCGGTCCCGATCATGTAGATCAGCCCCCAATCGCCATTCGACAGCCCGAATTCTGCGCGGATATCGCCGCCGAAAATGGCGATGAAGAAGGTCTGACCGAAGCTGGAGAGGAACATCAGCAGGAAGCCCACCCCGAGGAAGGGAGCGTTTTGGCGGACGAATTTGAAGTAAGAGGTCAGACCCTGCATTCGCCCTTGATGATCTGCGGCGGGCGGATGTGAAAGTGCAAAGTTACCGGTCTTGCCAGCGGCGGTAGCGTTAGACCAGTTCAGCCTCGCAGAGTTTGAAGCCGATACAACAGAGCAGGGCCGCGATTGCGCAGGCGATGATTTCGGCGAGTTGGATCAACCCACTTTCCATCACTACGACCCAGCCGAATTGGCGCAGGAAACGCAGGTTGGCCATGCTCATTTGAAAGAGGTTAAGTGAGGCGAAAGCGAAACCGATCACAAAGAGCCCAGCCAGAAGCAGGACAAACGTGAAATGATATCGGTTCAGTCGTAGCATCACCTACAACACGTAGCGGCTGATATCAGTGGAGCGCACGAGTTCGCCCAGATGTTCCTCGACAAAGGCCGCGTCGATGGTGATTTCGTCGCCGGCCCGGTCGGGGGCGTTGAAGGACAGATCCTCGAACACCCGTTCGATGACCGTGTAGAGCCGCCGCGCGCCGATGTTTTCGACACTTTCGTTTACTTCGGCTGCGATTTTGGCCAGGGCCTTGATCCCGTCTTCGGCGAAGGTGACTGTGACCTCTTCGGTTTTCATCAGGGCGGAGTATTGCAGCGTCAGGGCGTTGTCGGTTTCGGTCAGGATGCGCACGAAATCCTCTTCAGTCAGCGCCCGCAATTCGACCCGGATCGGCAGCCGCCCTTGCAGTTCTGGCAGCAGGTCGGATGGTTTGGCCACATGGAACGCGCCGGAGGCGATGAACAGGATGTGGTCGGTTTTGATCGGTCCGTGCTTGGTCGATATGGTGGTGCCTTCGATCAGGGGCAGCAGGTCGCGCTGCACGCCTTCGCGGCTGACATCGGCACCGCGCGCGTCGGCGCGGGCGCAGACCTTGTCGATTTCATCAAGGAAGACGATGCCGTTCTGTTCGACGGCCTCAAGTGCGGCCTTGGTCACGGTTTCGTCGTCGAGCAGTTTGTCCGCCTCGTCTGCGATGAGGGCATCATAGCTTTCGGCGACCGTCATGCGTTTCTTGACCGTGCGCCCACCCATGGCTTTGCCGAAGAGATCACCAAGGTTCATCATCCCGCCCATCCCGCCGGGCTGGCCGGGGATTTCGAAACCGCCCATTGGGTTGGACGTGTCGGTCAGTTCCAGTTCGATGATGGTGTTGTCGAGTTCGCCGGATTTCAGTTTCTTGCGGAACATTTCGCGGGTGCCTTCGCGGGCGTCCGTACCTGCGACGGCGGTGATCACCCGTTCTTCGGCGGCGTCATGTGCCTTGGCTTTGACGTCTTCGCGCATGTGTTCGCGGGTGTCGAGGATGGCTGTGTCGACCAGATCGCGCACGATTTGTTCCACGTCGCGGCCGACATAGCCGACTTCGGTGAATTTGGTGGCTTCGACCTTGATGAAAGGCGCGCGGGCGAGTTTGGCCAGGCGACGGCTGATTTCGGTTTTACCGACGCCGGTGGGGCCGATCATCAGGATGTTCTTGGGGTAAACCTCGTCCCGCAGGTCGTCGCCGAGTTGCTTGCGCCGCCAGCGATTGCGCAGGGCCACGGCGACGGCCCGCTTGGCATCTTTCTGGCCGATGATGAACCGGTCGAGTTCCGATACGATTTCACGCGGGGTGAGGTCAGTCATGGTGGTCCTTATGCATGCGAGGGCGGCAGTTTGTCCAAAGGCAGGACGCCGCCGAGAAGGTGTAGGATGGTCGCGCGGATCTGTTCCCAGAGCGCGCCAAGAAGAAGCAGGCCGACCCCGAGGATCAGAACGGTCATGGCGATGCCGCTGCCATCAAAGACAGTGGCGGTGACGGCCACCACATAGCCGATGGCAGTGATAAGGAATGAGCGCCGGTCGATGATAATCGCGACGAGGGCGAAAAACCCGAGTATCCAAAGCAGGACCCCAAAGGCGTCCTGTTCCATGGCCGAAAGGGCGATTGTGTTGATCAGGGCTGGTGCCGCGACGACATGCAGCCAGAACCCATTGGCGGATCGGCGGGTGACTCTGTGCGGATCGCTCATGTCGAAGATCATGGCGACGGCAAAGACAGCAAGGCCGAGCGCGAGTGTGATCCAGGCAAAGGGACCGTCGGCCGATAGCAGGAACAGGTCACTTGGGTCGCGGATTTCACCCCCTTGCGCCGCGGTGAAGACGATTGTTGTCACGAACAGCCCGATGGCGATCATGGCCATGGCGAAAGGCACCCGGAACCGCCACCAATAGACAACCAGTGATCCGGTGGCGAGCAGGAGCGGTAGCGGCACGCTGGAAAGATCACCCTGCCCGAGCATGAAAAGTTGCGCCATACCAGCGACGAACCCGAAGGCCGCATTGCCCGCGAACATCATGGAAAGCGCGATGGCCGGCGCGACCATGCGCCGGTGGCGGACAAAGTATTCGGACAACAACCACAGCACGACGGTGCCGATGCTGGTGACCATCACGGCATAGGTCTGGAGATTGACGATTTCGGTTCCCAAGGACAGGCCGGTCACCCCGTACCAGCCGGTGGCAAGGATGATCAGGCCGATGACGATGAAAATCTCGTTGAAGCCTTTGAACAGCTCGAACGGTTCGTCGCCGATGGCCAGATTTTCGCGTGCGCCGCGCCTGCTGTCGGCAAAGCTGATCAGGGTGGCGGCCTGTTTTTCGGTCAAAAGCCCGCTGCTTACTGCCGCCCGAAGGTCATCACGTTCGATCATCTGGTTCCTCTGGTTTGGCCAAACCTAGGGTGTGCCTTGCCCAAGTCCAAGGGCCTGTTCCGCCTTTTGCCTGAAATTGCAGTGCTTCACAAATGCGTGCAGCCGATTGTCTGGTGTCCGCTTGGGCGTAGTGTGGCCGCACCCAACCCGGAGGAGGTTCGATATGGACAGACGCGCATTCCTTGTTGCTGCTTTGGCAACCACTGCAACACCCTTGATCGCCGGTGGCCATGGGCGTCTTGGCACGTTTGCCGGGGTGAATAATCATGTCGTGACCGGAACGGCAGAGATTGCCGGGACCGAGGTGAACCTTCTGGACGATTTCACCTTTGACGGTGCGCCCGATCCTAAGGTCGCGCTGGGCAAGGATGGCACATATGATCCCGCCACGATCATGGCCCCGCTTGCCAGTGATGCGGGTGCGTCCAGCTATACCGTGCCGGAAGGTATCAACAGCGATGACTATAACGAGGTCTGGATCTGGTGCGAGCGGTTCAATGTGGGCCTTGGCGTAGCACCTATTGGCTGACCGTTTCGACCGTCAGGTTGCCATTGGTGTAAACGCAGATATCGGCGGCAATGGCCATCGCCTGTCTGGCGATGGTTTCGGCGTCAAGATCGGTGTCCATCATCGCCCGTCCGGCGGCGAGCGCATAGTTGCCGCCTGATCCGATGGCGGTGACATCGTGTTCGGGTTCCAGCACATCGCCTGCCCCGGTGATGACGAAGAGTTCCTTGCCATCGCTGACGATCAGCATCGCCTCGAGCTTTTGCAGGTATTTGTCTGTGCGCCAGTCCTTGGCCAGCTCAACAGAGGCGCGGGCGAGTTGGCCGGGTGTTGCCTCCAACTTTTTCTCCAGCCGTTCGAGCAGGGTGAAGGCGTCGGCGGTGGACCCGGCGAAACCGGCGATCACATCGGTGCCGCCGGGTGAAAGGCGTCGGACCTTGCGTGCGGTTCCCTTGATCACGGTCTGACCGAGGCTGACCTGACCGTCACCGGCGATGACGACCTTCCCGCCTTTGCGTACGCCGATGATGGTTGTGCCGTGCCATCCGGGGAATTCTTCTTTTGCCATCATCTGCTCCATCACTGTTCGGGCATATATGGCGGGTGGGGTGCAGGCAGACAACCCCGTGGCGTCTTGTTCGGGTATTGCTGAACCGCTAGCGTCCGCCCATGAGCGATGCGCAGACAGTCACGTTTTATTTGCACCCCAAGTTGCGCAAGCAGGCGAAGGCCGGGCATCATAATTTCATTGATAAGGTGAGCGCGGTGCTGGCTGAGGCCGGTTTGACAGTGGCTTATGACGGTGACGATGAGGTCGCACGATTGCGTGCGATGTCCCGTCCCGGCCGGGGCATGTTTTTCATGGATGAGCCGGTAAATGCGCGTGATCTGACGTTTCGCAAGACGTATCTTTATCCGTTTTGGCACATTGAAAAGCATGGCAAGCGATGGGATTGGCCAGTTGCGCGCACGTCTTTCGATCCGTCAAAGGTGGATGCCAGGAAGGCGGCCAATTTTCAGCGGTTCTGGCGCAACCGTTTGTTGAACGATGTGTCCAAGGATATTCGCCAGGACGGGTTCGTGCTGGTGCCGTTGCAGGGCCGGTTGATCGCACACCGTTCGTTTCAGTTCTGCAGCCCAATAGAGATGATCAAAGCGGTGCTGAAGCACGAGCCGAACAGGCATATTATCCTGACCCTGCATCCGACCGAGGTTTACACTTTGGAAGAACAGAAGGCGCTGGAGCAGTTGCTGGATCAGCATGAACGCCTTTATGCGCTGGAGGGCGGGTCGGAGCGGTATTTGCAGAATTGCGACTACGTGGTGACGCAGAGTTCGAGCATTGGGTTCAGGGGGTATTTTTTTGAAAAACCGCTGATCCTGTTTGGCCAGATTGATTTCCATCACATCGCGTTGAATGTGGGTCAGTTGGGCGTGGCAAAGGCATTTGCAGCAGTAGAGGATCATGCCCCTGACTATGCTGCATATTTGCACTGGTTCTTGCAGCACGAAGCGATCAACGCTGGCAGGCCCGAGGCGACGACACGGATCAAAGAGGTCTTAAAGGGTCATGGGTGGCCAGTTTGAAATGAAAAGGGCGCCCTGTTGGGCGCCCGATTTTCCGACCTTGGCAGATCTTAAGCGGATTCTTCGATCCAGCTTTGCAGCGCTGCTTTTGGTGCCGCGCCGGTTTTGTTGGAGACTACTTCGCCGCCTTTGAACATGAAGAGCGCTGGAATGCCGCGTACGCCCATCTGGGCCGGGGAATTCGGGTTTTCGTCAACGTTCACTTTGACGATTTTGACCTTGCCTTCCATCTCGGCTGACAGCTCTTCCAGGGCTGGGCCGATCTGCTTGCAGGGGCCGCACCATTCTGCCCAGAAGTCGACCACGACTGGGATATCGGACTGGCGCACTTCGGCGTCAAAGGTTGCGTCGGTTACGGCTACGGTTGCCATCAGGTCACTCCTTGGCGAAAAACATTGGACGCTGAAGGTAGGCAGCCAACCGTCCGGGGTCAAGCAACAGTAACAGAGTTCAGTGCTTCGTGAAGCAGGTCGGGTGGGAGCGGCATGAGTTTGGCGGTCTGGGTCCAGAGGATGGCGATTTCGATATTGCGGTTGGGGTAGGTCTGGGTCAGCGCCGCGTGATAGGCCGCCATTTGCCGCAACAGGCCAAGCGGGGTTTGTGCGGGCTGATCCGGGACGAGCCGGTTTGATTTGTAGTCGACAGCCAGGATGCTGTCCGGCCTGATAATCAGCCGGTCGATGGCACCAAGGACACGCCCGATTGGCGGGATATCAGCGGTGATATCAACTTCGGTCAGGGCGGCGTTGTCCCATAGATGCGAGAGCCCGGGCGTGGCGAGCAGCGTCACGACCTCTGTGATCAGCTCATCGTCATTTGGTCCGATCAGGCGCTGCCCAAGGGCCATGCGGTTTTCTGGCAGTGCGAGGGGTAAGTGTTCGAGCAGCGAGTGGATTCGCGTCCCGCGTTCCTTTGCGGCGTCCTGATCATCACCGCCGGGATCACCCGGCATGATCTTGGCCCCCGACAGGTCTGAGGGGGAGACGGGTTTTGTGCTGATGGCCTTTGGTGCTGGGCCAAAACCGGGAATACTGACTTCTGACTTCTGGGTGGTTGTTTGGGTGATCAGATCGGGGGCGTCCCAGTCGAGATGCGCGACACGTTTGATTTCCAGATCACCGGATTTGGCATCAATATCGCCGCGCTGCTGCATGCCGTCCGCGACGATGTTGTACCAGCTGGCATCGCCTTCGCCCACGTCACCGGCGGCCCCGACGATCAGCCATTTTTCCGCGCGGGTCATGGCGACGTAGAGCAGCCGCAGCCGTTCCTGTGCCTGACGCGCGATGACCTGATCGCGCAGGGTGTTGACCGCGGGCGCGGATTCCGGAGCAGGTGTTTTCCAGATGAGCTGATCGCCCGCTGGCAGCAGTTCGTCATTGATGCGGATGGGGCGCTTTGCGGTGTCTGGCAGGATCACAATGGGGGCTTCCAGCCCTTTGGCCCCATGCACGGTCATCACCCGGATGCGGTCACCCTGATTGTCCATCTGTCGTTTGATTTCCAGATCGTCGGTTTGCATCCAAGCCAGAAAGCCGGTCAGGCTGGGGACGCCGGTGCTTTCGTAGGCGAGCGCCTGCGTGAGGAGTGCGTCAATGCCGTCTTCGGCCTCTGGCCCGAGACGTGCCAGCAGTTTGCGCCGACCGTCGTGCCGGGTCAGGATGCGCGCGATCAGGTCGTAAGGGCGCAGGAAATCAGCAGCACTGCGCAGATCGTTCAGGATGCTCAGCGTTCCGGGATGGTCTGCATCGCGCAGTGCAGGCCAGAGAAAACCCTTGTCCGGGCGATGATGGGCGAGTGTGAAGAGATCCTGTTCGGACCAGCTGAACAGCGGTGATCGCAAGGCGGCGGCCAGCGACAGGTCATCCTCTGGCAAGGCAAGGAAGTTAAGGAGTGCTGCCAGATCCTTGACCGCGAGTTCGGCACCGACGCGCAGCCTGTCGGCCCCGGCGATGCTGAGCCCGGCCTTTTTGCAGGCGCGAATGATTTCGGCAAACAGGTCTGACCGGCGCTGGACAAGGATCAGAAAGTCACCTTCGGTAATGGGCCGCTTTTGATAGGTACCGCTGTCGCCGATCTCGACCGGGATCGTTTCACTGGCGATCATGTGCTTGATCTGATCGGCCACGCGGTTGGCCATCAGGACGGTATGGTCGGTTTCGCTGGGTTCATCGACAGGATCGTACCAGTTGCGCGTATCGTCTTTTTCCGACTTTTCGATCACTGGCCAAAGATCGACGCGGCCCGGCATGTTTTCCTTGAAGGCGATATGGGTGAGCCGGTCATCCATGCCGGTCGCCCGGTCCCGCACGAAGGTTTCATCGACGACGGACAGAATGGCCTGTGATGAACGGAAAGAATGGTCGAGCGAGGTTTCTTCGAACGGTTTTGCCGCTGCCGCATGTGCGTCGGAAAACAGGGATTTCATTTTGTCGAAGGCTGCCGGATCAGCACCCTGGAAAGAGTAGATGGACTGTTTCTTGTCGCCGACGACAAAGATTGTGCGTTTGCGTTCGGGTTGCGCACCCTCGCCTGCTGCGAATTCCTGCGTTAGTCGTTCGATAACCGCCCATTGGGTCGGGCTTGTGTCTTGGGCTTCATCCACCAGAACGTGATCAATTCCGCCATCAAGCCGGAACAGCACCCATTGCGCCACATCGCGGTCTGTCAGGAGCGCTTGTGTTTTGCGGATCAGGTCGTCGAAATCAAGCGCGCCCATTTTGAGTTTGCGTGCTTCGTAAGCGGGAATAAATGCCGCGCCGAAAGCGTGGATCGCCTTTGTCCGGGTCAGTGCGACGAGCGCCAGCCTGTCGTTGCGTGCATCCTGCACGCGGATCATCAACGCCTCAATCTCCGCCATCAGATCGGGGTGGCTTTCCCGCAATGCCTTGGTAGGGAAAGAACCAACCTTGGCACCAAAAGGTGTCGCGGCCTTTTCACCGGTCAGGAACACGTTTTCCAGAAGTGCGAGGTCTGACAGTGTTGGCTGATCGCCGGTGGACAGACCATCGAGCTTGGTCGCGGCCTTTTGATCATTCGTGCTGCCGGTGTGACAAATGGCGCGTAGCGATTTGACCCGCGCCAGATCGGTGTCTGACAAGGTGTGTTCCATCAGCATGTCGAGCGTCAGCCCCGGGTGTAGATCAAGCGTCTCTCGCAGTGCGGCTTCGTCCAGATCTTTCTCAAAGAATGCGCGTTTTGATGCGATTTCGGCTGTGAGCTGACCCAGATCATCGCCTGAGAAATGGGTCAGCAGATCGTGAAGTAGATGTGCATCGTCGCCGCCGACCATCTGATCCATCACATCGGCGCGCAGCAATTCAGCCGCGCGATCTTCCATTTCGCGGAATTGCGGGCTCACCCCGGCCTCAAGCGGGAAGCGTCGCAGGACACCGGCGCAGAACGAATGGATCGTCTGGATTTTCAGGCCACCTGGCGTTTCGATGGCGCGGGCGAAAAGCGTGCGTGCGTCGCGGAGTTGGGTCGCGTCGATTGTCCGATCAACCCCAAGGTCTTTGAGATCGTTCCGAAGCGCGTCGTCGGCCATCATCGCCCATGCACCGAGCCGCTTGAAAAGCCGGTTTTGCATCTCTGCCGCCGCGGCCTTGGTATAGGTCAGGCAGAGGATGTTCTGGGGCGAGACACCTTCGAGCAAAAGGCGCGCGACCCTGTCGGTCAGAACGCGGGTTTTGCCGGAACCTGCATTGGCCGACAGCCAGGTCGAATTATGTGGATCGGCGGCATCGACTTGCCGCTGTGATGCCGGATTGCGCATCACGTCAGAACCTCGGGATGCGGGGTATCGCTGGTGTCCCATTCGCCAAAGCGGGCGAGGTGATCATAGGGGCTGATATCGGTTTTGGAGAACAGGGCGAGGCGGGCGGTATAGCCGCGCTGCAGGTTTTGCCAGTTGGCGAAAAGCGTTTCGAGATCTGCCCAGACCTGATCTGGTGATTGTTTGTCAAATGGTGCTTCTCTGACTTTCATGTCGGGGTTGATGCCGAGGAAGGCAGCCGATTTCGCCGTTTTGCGCCCAAGTGCATTGAACGCGCCCCGTTCGAGCATCGCTGCCTCCAGCAGCAATTGTTTATCGAATTTTTCCTGCTGTGGCCCGGTTGGAGCGACCCCGGTCTTATAGTCGTAGATTAGTGCCTGATCGTCATCGGTCAGGTCGATCCTGTCGGCTTTACAAGTCAGGGATACCTGAACATTCGGGACGACGATTGTGCCCTTCAGTTCTGTCAATTGTCGAACTGCTTTGGCCTGTCTTTCGGCCTCATCGCTCAGGAACCTGTCGGCGATCCGGTCCATTCGTGCGATCCATTGCGCCCTGATCGTTGGCCACGGACAGTGTTTTTCGAAATGCGCGCGCGTGATCTGCATCAGCGCCTCTCGATCCGTCGGGTCGTGCTGTTTGGCGATGAATTCCTCCAAAATCCCGTGAACGATGATCCCGCGGAGCGGCGCATCGGCTGTCGGGACAAGCGGATCCAGAGGATCAAGGCGCAAGGTTTTGCGGGCATAAATCGCAAACGGATCGCGGATCAGTGTCTTGATTTGGGTGACCGAAAGTTGCTTTGGTCTGGCCCTGACGGGGGGGCATGGTGATGGTCGTTTTGCGCCTGCCACGCTTTGGGTGGGTTCGGCGAGTTTGGCGGCCATGTCAGCCCATTGGTCGCCTCGCGCCCGCATCTCGCGCAAAGCCGCGGGCCCGTTCTGGTTTGTCAGCCCGCCCAAAAGGTTTGTCAGCCGGTTCACCCACCGCGAGGGCACGGTTTCGGCATCAGCAGATCGTTTCGCACGGGTGATCCAGACTTCCTTTCCGGCGATGGCCTGCTGATAATCATGAGCCGACAGGCCGATCCGCCGTTCTGGCAGCAACAGACCCGCATCAGCCCGCATCTTGCGGTTCAGCCATGGGTCGGGAGGCGGTGCCTCTGGCCAGACCCCATCATTCATGCCGCCTAGGATTGTCAGATCGACACCTTGCACCCGCGCCTCGAGCGTGCCCCAGAACAGGATATTGGGATGACCTGCGTCACGGTCGCGAACCACGCCATCGGCAAGAATTGCGTTGAACAGGGTGGTGTAGTCGGCGGTGCGCATGGTGCCGCCGGCATCTGCATCCTGGATCAGCATGTCGCAGATGCGGCGTGCTTCGCGGCCAGCGGCCTCGTCCCAAAGCCCACCCGTGCCGGTATTGTCTGGACCAGCGCAGAGCTGTTCTGCCAGTTTTAAATGGGTTTCAATGTGTTTGCTAAGCGGTAGAGCTTTGTCGCTGCCATATGCGCCGAACAGGGTCGTGAGCCAGTCGGCCCATGGTTTCCTGTTCTCGTCTTTATTGGCCCAGTTCCGAAAGGTTTTGGCGTCTGGAAAGGGGGGGCCATATCGGCGCAAATGTAGTTCGAGTTCACGGGTGTGGCGCAGGTGGTCCCCGCGATCGTCCCGGTTTGAGTGACAAAGCGGGTGTTTGAGGATTGTGAGGAGTGTTTCGCCGGTCAGCGGTTCGCCCAGTATATCGGCGACATGGCGCAGAAAACGACCCGGCGGGGAGAGGGCCAGCGGTGTACCGGCGCTGTCGTCGGGTGTGATGTTCCATCGGTCGAGCGCGGCTGCAACCTGTCGCGTCAGCATCCGGTCAGGCGAGATGAGCG
Source organism: Yoonia sp. R2-816 (assembly GCF_046762905.1). Taxonomy (NCBI): domain Bacteria; kingdom Pseudomonadati; phylum Pseudomonadota; class Alphaproteobacteria; order Rhodobacterales; family Paracoccaceae; genus Yoonia; species Yoonia sp. R2-816. The sequence goes on from NZ_JBKQXN010000329.1 coordinate 30,003, forward strand.
CGGCAGTGATCCCTTCGTCCACGGCCTGTCGCAGGCGCAGCGCGATTGTCTCGGCCTCGGCCCGGGGTGATGATGCTTCGACGAGTGTCAAATTGTTGGTCGGAGTGATCAGATCGCCAAGGCGTGGCCCTTCATCTAGCCACTGGCTTGTCACAGGTGCAGGGCGCAAGGACAAGGAGACAAGGCGATTGCGTTCGGGATGAACGGGTGCTTGGGACGACCATGGACGGACATCGCTGTGCCGGAACCCGATCAGGTTCATAAGTTTGTAGAAACGGTATTGCGGATGATCCTCCGAGGTTATGGGGTTATCCATGCTTTCCCAGACCGCGCCGGGAAGATCAAAGTCATAACCCGGAAGGATTATTGCCCCTTGCGGGAGTTTGGAGACGGCTTGCATGAAAAGTGCAGTTGACCCGCGCGAGCCTGTTGAGCCTGCAATGATGATGGGATGCGGGGGGGGTTGCGCGTTCCAGCGGGCGGCCAATGCGGTGATGACCGCCCGTTGTCGCGCCTCTTTGTCGGGCGCATCCGTCTTGTCACCGAAAAACGGGGTGATTATCCGCAGGAACCGCAACGCCCGGTCCCAGTGCCCGGATTGATCAGACACATCCAGATTAGCGATGGTTCCGGGGTCAACGCCTTCACCATGCATTTCGTCCATCAAGTTGGCGAGGCTGTCCGACAGGTCGTAAAGTGCCGCGCGCGGAGCGAGGTCGGGCTGTTGTTCCAGCAGCTTGGCGACGAATTGCGACAGTTCCAGTCTGCGCCGCAAGGGCGATACCGGGGGCGGGATATCGACCGAAACGGGATCCGTGGACAAATCGGTGATTAGTCTGAGCCGGGGCAGTAGTTTCGCCGGGCCTGCGGCGAATACTTCTTTGATCCGACGCTGCATTCGGCTGGTGTTGACGTAGATTTCGGTTCTTGCCAAGTCTTCGGGCGCAAAGTCGGCGGTTCGGCTTAGCAACCCATCCACCAGGCCCTGGGCGAAGTCCACGCCGGGGGGTGCGCCGAAGATTTGCGGTTTGGTAGAGGCGTCAAACATGCAGCATCGCCTCGGCCAGTGGTATGCTGGAGGGCTGGCCAACATCGCACCATTGTCCATCATAGTGGACACCGTAAAGACCACCGCGTGCTGCGATCTGATCCCAGACGATGTTCATTGAAAAAACCGTGTCAGTGATGTCTGCCAGGGCTTCGGTCCGGATGATCTGGACGCCGGTGTAGATGTTACCGGGCCCTCGATAGAGCTGATTTTTTTCATTATGGAAGAAATCCCCTTTGCCCAAGTGACCGGAGACCTGTTTGCGGGGCACTGTGAGCAAAAGCGCCTCCATATCGTCACGCCATGCCTGTATGATGATCTCTAGCGGGTTAGGCCCGTGCCAGACCGCATCGGTGTTCATGGTGACCACTGGACTATTTCCCAGAAGTGGCAGCGCATTTTGCAACCCACCCCCGGTTTCCAGCAGTTGATCGGTTTCGTCTGAAAACAGGATATCGGTTCCCGCAAGATGGTCCCGGATCATATCAGCCTTGTAGTGCAGGTTTACGACCCGCTGACCGATGGGGGCAATCTCGGTGAAGTCCAGCGCGTGGTCGATGAGGGTCTTGCCACCAACCTTGATCAGCGGTTTGGGCTTGTCCGCGACCATGTCGCTCATGCGGGTGCCTAAACCGGCTGCAAAAAGGAGAATTGGGAAGCTCATTGGCGTAGCTTTAGCATATGTGTGGCGTCGGGTTCCGGTAATGCGGTCAGTGCCGCCTGACGCAGGTCGGCCAGTGCCGGATGTCCAAGATCGCGCAGAAGGTTGTTCCAGACCCGCGGTAGCAGATCGATATAGCGTGGTTTATTCCGGGTCTTTGCCAGACGTGCGAAGACCCCAAGGATACGCAGATTGCGCTGGGCGCCAAGGCAGGCGAGCTGGGCGGGAAAATCGTGACCCAGGCCGGTCTTTTGCATGAAATAGGTCGCGATTTTGGTTTTGAGCGATTCTGGCACATCTCGACGCACGTCGCGCAGGAGCGACACAAGATCGTAACCCGCCGGTGCGATCAGTGCGTCCTGAAAGTCCAGCAGGCCGACCCGTGCGTCGCCCTTTTGGTCGCAGCGCCAGATCAGGTTCTCTGCATGGAAGTCCCGTAGAGCAATTGTGTCTGGCTCCGGTGCCAGTTCACGCATTGCCGCTGTCATTGTATTGACCAGTTCGGTCACGGGGTGGTCCGTGTAGTAGGGGTTCAGCAGCGCAATCATGTCTCCGCCGATTTCGGGTGTCAGGCGGTTGAGCGGAAAATCCGGCTTTTGCCGGTGGAGTTTTGCCAGCACGTCTGCCGCAGCCGTATAAAGCACGGTTGTGTCTTGCGGGTGGGCTCTGAGCCAGTTTGCGAAATCGTGCGGGCCCAGGTCCGATATGACCATCAGGCCGCTGTCGGGATCATGTTTGAGGATGTCTGGGGGGCAGAGCCCCTGATCCGTCAGGTAGCTGGCGATTTGGGCGAATGCGCCGGTGTCTTCACCGTTCTCGGGCGGTGCATCCATGAGGATGACGCTTTGAGTGTCGTGGGCGAGTCGCGTATATTTCCGTGCTGATGCATCACCGGCAAGCGGGTTTCGGCCCCAGTTTGCCCAGGTCGTTTCTGCCAGGAAACCGGTTATCAACTCGCCACGCTCAGACATGCAGGTTATTCAGTCGCTTTGCCCATTGCGGGGACATCTTGATTGTCAAATCGTGCCCATCTTTGCCAGCCTTGAATTCCATCTGCAATGCGTTGTCCGGGGCAAGTGGCCCCAGTCGATCAGGCCATTCAATGAGGCAGATCGCCGTTTCAAAGGCTTCGTCGAGGCCAAGCTCAAAGACCTCATCAGGGTGGGTAAGCCGATAGAGGTCGCAATGCCAGATGTCGCCCCGCGGATGTTCATAGGTTTGGACCAGCGTGAAAGTTGGAGATGGCACATCCTCTGCCCGGCCAAGCCGTGCGCGGATGAGGGCGCGTGCGAAGGCTGATTTGCCAGCACCAATCGGCCCGCTGAGCAGGAGTGTATCCCCGGAACGCAGTAGCGGTGCCATCCGTCCGGCAAGGGCGATGGTATCAGCCTCTTGCGGGAGGCGAAGGTGAATGGGGTGCGCTGACATGCGCAAAGACTATGGTCTGGCGTCGTACCTGCAAGCCAAATTAGCGTTTTGCCACCATCAAGGCCGGATCATGTTCGGTGAGTTTGCGGATAATCGGATGCGCCGGGGTGGCGATACTGAATTTGACCATCGTCATACCGCCCGCGATCGGGGTCGCATTGCAAAGGATCTGGCGCCCATCATCGAGGATTGCGGTATCAGACCACGCCTTGCGAGGCCCGATATTGCGGATGAAACCGCGCAAATCCGCCCACATCTGTGTCGGTGTGCAACGTGACTGCCAAGTCTGAATGGCGGCTTGTACCTCGTGTTGTTGTATCCGTTCGTCATTCACCGGCCCCCAGAGGTCGGCATATGCCTTGTTGGACATGACCATGGTGCCAGCGCTGGAGAAGACGGCGATGGCATCAGAGAGCGTATCAAGCACGGCTTGGCCAGTTTCGATGTCAGACCGAAAGCGCCTTGTCAGCGAAATCTCGGCGCTGATGTCTTCCAGCAAAAAGGCGATAGCTCCGTCAGGGTGTGGTCGGCCTGTGACACGGTAGGTCTGTCCGTCGGGCAGGTTCCATGTTTCCGAATAGCTGCCATCCTTGGCTGCCTGTTCCAGGGCTGTGAATTGTTCGCGCCACGAGGCGTAATCCTTTGGCTCGGGCAGCATCCGAGATTCGCGTAGCCGGTCCAGTACCGCATCTACCGTCGGCCGCGAGCTGAGAAACTGTATTGGCAGGTTCGTCATATCCAGTAAGGCCGGGTTGAACATGGCAAGCTGCCGCCGTTTGTCGAAAATGGCGAGCCCGATTGAGAGTTGTGCAAAGGTTTTGGTCAGAGTTTGTACAAAATTGCGTCGATCCTGATCGGCCCGCACGATGGCATTGGCGTCATTGGCGAAGTGAAGCTGGCTGTCTTCGCGCCGGACGGTTGTTACATCGAACCATTGTTCGGCCTTTTGTTTGGGTAGGGTCACCGACATCCGCCGCAAGGACGGTGATCTGCCGACTGACGTTTCGAGAAGATCGGGCATTAGTGGCCGGTTTGGCCATGTATCGGTATGCTTTTGATCATCCGGACGCAGTTTATCGCAAAACGCCAGATAGGCATGATTAGCCCAAAGCAATCTGCCAGACAGGTCCTCTTGCCAGATAAGCTGAGGTGTGTGTTGTGTCAGGTCACGCAGCATCATGAGTTCTGACATGCGTACGTCACGTTCTATAACGTCGGAGGGTCCGTTTAGATCGCTGCGTTGACGTCCGTTGACCTTGAGCCGCAGCCGCGTTTCGGTCCGATCAATTTCGACCCAAAGGTTATCATCGCTTTCATCATCGACGCGATGTCTGCCGCATTGTTCACTGGCAAGTACCTTACCAAGCTTCGGGAAATGCTGAGCAAGGACGTGCACCGTGGCGTCATATTCGCTCATATGGGTGATATGGGGTGATATCATGCCGAGCGCGTCGGGCGTGGCATCGACCAGTGTCTTGCCTTCAAACAGAAAAACAGGGCCTTTGCCGGGGTCGTTTTCCAGTCCATCGGCTGGCTGCATTGCGCGGTCATATCGCCAAAGCCCGAAGAACAGCACGCCAGCCCCTATTGTCGAGGCGATGGCAACCAACAGGAAGTCTACCCAACTCATCAACATGACAATCCATCCTTTTTACACCTCGCGGCACAATCTCGGAGGAAGGTTAATGTCGCGTTAAATGGGCATTAACTCTCTTGCCAGGGATCGTTGGGTATGTTCTCCCCAAGTGCCCCCGAACCTAGAAAGTCGATTTGCGGCAGCGCAGACTGCGCCCAGCGCACATTGACGACCGCCCCACCGGTGGCTTGCCCTGACCAGCTAGCATGACCATGACGTCTGCTATTGCTGAATGTCAGCTTTGCCCCTGACCTTTCAAGAAGGGTCTTGGCGATGAATAACCCCAACCCCATCCCTTCGTAACCGGGCCTGTGCGACCGATCCTCGCTCACCCGCCGCCGCCGGACATAGGGGTCGCCGATCCGGCCAATCACAGAGGGCGGGAACCCGGCCCCGTCATCCGAGATCCTGACGCTGATTTCGCTGTCCGACCACCGCACATCGACCTGCACCCGGCTTTGCGAGAAATCCACTGCATTCTGGATCAGGTTCCGCAAGCCGTGGATGATTTCTGGCCTGCGTGCGATTGTGGGTTGGGTCAATTCGGCCCCGTCTTCGGGGGCGATGTCAAAGTCGACGGTTTTTCCACGGTTCAGGTGTGGTTCGGCGGCTTCCCGAACGACCGTTTCAAGTGGAGCGTGCCGCAGGTGGAGATCGTCTTTGCCCGCCCGACCCATTGAATGCAGAATATCGCGGCACCGGTCAGCCTGATCCCTGATCAACGCCGCGTCTTCGAGCAGCTCGGGGTGGTTTTCCAGTTCTTCCATCAATTCGCTGCCCACCAGTTTGATGGTCGCCAGAGGTGTGCCGAGTTCGTGTGCCGCCGCTGCGATGACGCCGCCAAGGTCTGTCAGTTTCTGTTCCCGGGCGAGCGCAAGTTGAGTGGCAACCAGTGCTTCGCCCATTGCATGCATTTCAGTGGTGACCTGTCTGGCGTAGATGGCCAGAAAGATGACGCCGATCACAAGTGCGACCCAGAAACCGAACTGAAACAGAACCGGCAGCGACAATACGAGCCCTTCTGCGGTTTCAATCGGCAGGCTGAAACGGCTGATCAGTGTGATCAGCGCGATTGCTGTCAGGCCAAGCAATATGGTGCTTTTGAGGTGTAGAACCGTTGCAGCGATTGTGACGGGGGCTAGGACCAGCAAAGCAAAAGGGTTGTTCAGCCCCCCTGTCAGAAAGAGCAGAAGGCTGAGCTGGACAATATCAAAAACCAGCCAGAGCGAGGCCTCGCGTTCTGAGAGCCTCTTGTTTTCTGGGTAGATGAAGATCGAGATAAGGTTGGCAACGACGGATGCCCCGATGGTCATCGCAGCATATCCGACCTCGAGCTGGAGCCCGTAGATGCGCACGGCGACGAAAATCGCAACCGCCTGGCCTGCCGCCGCGAACCATCTTAGCGTAACAAGCGTGCGCAGCCGCACCCAGTTACTGCGCTGCTGGTCCTGGAACATCTCGAATTCAGATACGGACATGTGATCTCCGGGACCGGGCGGCAAGATAGACCATTGATAGGCCCGCAGGCATATAGGATCAATGCGACCGATCAGCGAGGGTATAGCCCTTTGTCCAAGACGATAGCGATAGTGGCCGGTGCTGCGATGGTTGCCATGGTTGGCGGAACCATTGCCGCGATCCAGTGGCATGGTGGCGGTGGGCCCTGCGGGGTGGCCAGGGTTGATGCCGCAATCGGTGGACCGTTTGAGTTGGTCAGTGAGACTGGCGGAACCGTTACCGATGCCGATGTGATTACCGAGCCTGCGCTGATCTACTTTGGCTACACTTTCTGCCCCGATGTCTGCCCACTGGATTTAGCCCGCAACGCGGCTGCCGTGGATATTCTGGCCGAACAGGGGGTGAGCGTGACGCCTGTTTTCATCACGATCGATCCTGCCCGCGATACTGTTGATGTTGCGAAAGACTATACCGATAGTTTTCACCCAAGGATGATTGGGCTGACCGGATCGAGCGCGCAGGTCGCGGCGGCGGCTGGCGCCTACCAGGCCTATTATGAACGTGCCGATGACGATCCGGAATACTATCTGATGCACCATTCCACCCTGACCTATCTTGTCATGCCCCAAAACGGTGTTGTCGGGATTTTCAAACGACCCGCATCCGCAGATGAAGTGGCGCAGAGAACCGCCTGTATCGTCCAGACCTCATGATTGGTTGACGCATGAGCGGTCAGTCCTAGTTCCTAAAGAGAAATTCTGTAGGGCTGAACATGAATACCGAGGCATTGGATCTGGGCGAAGACAAGAGCCTGTTGCTTGTCGATGATGATGAGGCGTTTCTGCGTCGTTTGGCGAAGGCGATGGAAAAACGTGGTTTTGAGGTTGAGATGGCCGGATCCGTCGCCGCCGGTCAGGCGATTGCGACGGCCCGCCCGCCTGCTTATGCCGTGGTCGATCTGCGTCTGGAGGATGGAAACGGTCTGGATGTGGTTGAGACGCTGCGCGCACGCCGCCCTGAAAGCCGTGTTGTTGTTTTGACCGGTTATGGTGCGATCGCCACCGCGGTTGCAGCGGTCAAGATCGGGGCCACCGATTATCTGGCCAAACCGGCGGACGCGACCGATGTCACGAACGCGCTGTTGGCGCGCACGGATGAGTTGCCGCCGCCGCCGGAAAACCCGATGAGCGCTGATCGCGTCCGGTGGGAACATATTCAGCGTGTTTATGAGCTTTGTGATCGGAACGTGTCCGAGACGGCGCGCCGTCTGTCGATGCATCGCCGTACATTGCAGCGCATTCTAGCCAAGCGCAGCCCGCGTTAGACCCCGATATAGCGATGGGTGATGTCGGTGTCGAGATCATTGATCGAGCCTGACCAGACGGTTTCGCCCCGCTGAACGATTGCGGCGTTGTCAGCGATCTGTCGCAGTTCCTTCAGTGATTTGTCGATGACCAGGATGGCCATGCCTGTTTCCTGCTTCAAGGTGGCGATGGCTGCCCAGATTTCTTGTCTCACCAACGGCGCGAGACCCTCTGTCGCCTCATCAAGGATCAGAAGGCGCGGGTTGGTCATCAGCGCTCGCCCAATGGCCAGCATCTGCTGTTCACCACCTGACAAAGAACCTGCGGATTGCTCACAGCGCTCGGCCAGTCGTGGGAAAAGGGCATTGACCTTACCCTGATCCCAATGGCCTGGGCGTGCTGCGGCGGTGAGGTTTTCGGTGACGGTAAGATTGGTGAAACATCTGCGTCCTTCGGGAACCAGACCAAGCCCAAGCTGTGCGGCCTTATGAGCCGGGAGCCGTGCCAAATCCTGTCCGGCGAACTGGATTTTTCCCGATGTGACAGGAAGAAGGCGGCAGATGGTTTTGACCGTGGTCGTTTTGCCCATACCGTTGCGGCCCATCAAGGCCAGTACCTGCCCTTCGTCGATGTAGAAAGAGATATCGAAAAGCGCTTGTGAGGCGCCATAGCTGGCGGCGACGTTTTCGACGGAGAGAAGCATCAGTCTTCTTCCCCCAGATAGGCTTCGCGGACTTTCGGGTTGCGTCGAATGTCGTCCACACTACCGGTGGCGATGATCTCGCCGTAGACCAGTACGCTAATGCGGTCGGCGAGAGCAAAAACCGCGTCCGTGTCGTGTTCTACAAGCAGAATTGGTGCCTCTTGCCGAAGTTCATGCAGTAGTTGGGTCATCTGTTGCGACCCTTCCGTCCCCAGCCCGGCCATGGGTTCATCCATGATGAAGGCCTTGGGCTTCAGCGTCAGGGCGACGGCGACTTCCAGTTGCCTGCGTTGGCCATGTGACAGTTCTGCCGTGCGGGTGGCGACATGGTCGGACAAGCCGACACGAGCCAGTGCGGTTTCTGCCACCTGCCGCAGGTCTTGCCGTTTCAGCGCTGCACCAAAGAAGGCCCATGGTTTGCCGCTGGCACCCAAAGCGCCGAGGATAGCGTTTTGAAGCACCGTGTCTTCCATCGCTAGGGCCGAAATCTGAAATGTACGCGCCAAACCGCGCCTTGCGCGCTGGGCGGTTGTCAGGCCGGTTACGTTTTCACCAGCCAGAATGACCTGACCATCATCAGGTCGCAGATTGCCCGCGATCTGCTGGATCAGGGTGGATTTGCCGGCTCCGTTCGGCCCGATGAGCGCGTGGATTTCGCCGGGCTGCAGATCTAGCGTCACGTTCTTGCTGGCCTGTAATGCCCCGAATGCCTTGCTGATGCCGATTGTCTGCAGAACAGGATCAGTCATGCGCGACCTCGCGACCTGCGAGGATGCCGATAATGCCGCCGCGGGCGAACAGGACGATCAGCAAAAGCAGAAGGCCGAGGTATATGTGCCAGAAATCCGACAGCCCGCCGAGGATATGTTCGAGCAGGATGAAAAGTGCCGCGCCGACCACAGGCCCGAACAACCGGGCCGTGCCGCCCAAGATGATGAACACGATGATTTCGCCACTTGTCTGCCAACTGAACATTGTTGGGCTGACGAAACGGTTCAGATCGGCAAAAAGCGCACCTGCCAGCCCGGTGATCATCCCTGACAGGGTGAACGCCAGAAGACGCAGCCGGTAGGGTGATAATCCGATGGTTTCGACCCGTGTCGCCGATTGGCGCGCGGCGTTGAGCGCAAGGCCGAAGGGCGATTTTGCGAGGCGCGCCGTCAGCAACAGCGCGAGCGCCATGATCACGAAGACGATGATGTAAAACTGGATCGGGTCGAGCGTGTTCAGGCCGGGAAAGTTGTTGCGGACGTAGATCGACAGCCCGTCCTCGCCCCCGTAGGCAGGCCAGCTGATGGAGAAGAAAAAGAACATCTGGCCAAATGCGAGGGTGATCATGATGAAATAGACGCCGGATGTCCGCAGGCTGAGCGCCCCGATGGCCAGTGCCGCGAGACCTGAGGTGATCATGGCCACTAGCCAGATCACGATCATGGATTTGGTACCCTCAATCAGAAATGGAGTCTCAAGGATAGGATCATAGCTTTGCGCGTGGCTGGCCAGAATGCCCATGGCATAGCCACCGATCCCGAAAAACGCGGCATGACCAAGGCTGACAAGCCCACCCAGCCCAAGGGCGATGTTCAGGCCGATACCGGCCAGAGCCAGAATGGCAGCTTTCGTAGTTAGCGTGATGATGAAGGGCTCATCGGTCATCCATGCCCAAAGCGGGACAAGGATGAAACCAACCATGATCAGGCTGTTGATCTGGGTTTCGCGGCTCATGCGCGTGCCCCGAAAAGACCTGTTGGTTTCATGATCAGCACGACGGCCATGAGAATGTAGATCAGCATGGATGCGAGCGCCGATCCGGTTGATGCCGCGGCGGATGTCGACATGAATTGACTAAAGAGCAGTGGTAGTAGAACGCCCGCAAGCGTGTCCGTCAGCCCCACCAGAATGGACCCTATCAAGGCCCCCTTGATTGATCCGATCCCGCCGATGACGATGACGACAAAGGCGAGGATCAGTACGGGTTCGCCCATCCCGACCTGCACGGACTGGATTGCACCCACCAGTGCCCCGGCCAGCCCAGCGAGCGCTGCGCCCAGCGCGAACACGATTGTATAAAGCTTTGAGATGTCCACACCGAGTGCTGCGATCATTTCCCGATCGTTTTCACCGGCGCGGATCTGAATGCCGAGCCGGGTTCGGCTGATCAGAAGAAAAAGCCCCACGGCGATGAGGAGGCCCACTGCAATAAGTGTCAGGCGATAGAGCGGGTATTGGATGCCACCGGGCAGCGTGATGGGACCTGACAGGTATTCGGGGATGCTGAGATAAAGCGGGAAGGAGCCGAAAACCCAGCGCGTCCCTTCGGAGAAGATGAGGATGAGCGCGAAAGTGGCGAGCACCTGATCAAGGTGATCGCGGTCATAGAGCCGCCTGATGATCAGAAGTTCAACCAAAGCCCCGGCGGCTGCGGCAGCGGCCAGAGCGGCGGCAAGCGCCAGAAGGAATGACCCTGTGGCCCCGGCCACGGCTGCAGCCGCAAAAGCCCCAACCATGAATAGCGATCCGTGTGCCAGATTGATCAGCCCCATGACCCCGAAGACAAGCGTAAGCCCGGCTGCCATAAGAAACAGCATCACGCCCAATTGCAGGCCGTTCAAAACCTGCTCGGCCAAGAGGATTAGCGACATGAATATCTCTCGTGACAGTGCGCTGGGCGGAACGCCGGTCGTCCGCCCAGCCTGATCGCTTTGCTAGAACGAACACTCAGCGGCGTATGCGTCACCATGACTTTCAAGCGCCGTGCCAATGATCTTGTTGGTGTAGATGTCACCTTCCTTGATCACCTCGCGCACATAGATGTTCTGGATGGGGTGATTATTCGGCCCGAACGCAAAGTCACCGCGTGTGCTTTCGAAATTGGCCGATTGTAGAGCAGCCCGGAACGCATCCTGATCGTTGATATCCGCAGTTTCCATCGCGCTGAGCAACAGGTTGGCGGTGTCGAAGCCTTGGCTGGCGTAAAGCGATGGTAGCCGTCCATATTCGGCCTGGAAGCTTTCCACGAACGCGACATTCGCGGGGTTGTCGAGGTCTTTGTTCCATTGCGATGTGTTCACGACGCCCACAGCGGCATCGCCCACAGCTTGCAGAATACCCTGGTCAAAGCTGAACGCCGGGCCAACTACGGGTATATCGACGCCGCTATCCGCATATTGCTTGAGGAACGAGATCCCCATGCCGCCAGGCAGGAAGAAGAATACGCTGTCTGCACCGGACGCCCGGATTTGTGCAATTTCAGAAGCGTAGTCGGTTTGGCCAAGTTCGGTAAAGAGCTCGCCTGCCAATTCACCTTCGTAGAGGCGTTTGTAACCGGTTAACGCGTCCTGACCTGCGGGATAGTTGGGCGCGAGAATGAACGAATTGCTGTAGCCGGCCGTATTGGCATAAGCGCCCGCAGCCTCGTGCAGGTTGTCGTTCTGCCAGGCAACGTTGAAGTAGTTCGGATGACATCCACGCCCGGCAAGAGCGGATGGACCTGCATTGGGTGACAAGTAGAATTTGTCTTGCGCGACAGCGCCCGGCACAACTGCCATGGCGAGGTTTGACCAGATAATCCCCGTCAGCACATCCACTTTTTCGGACTGGATCATCTTGTCAGCCAATTGCACCGCGACGTCGGGTTTGCGCTGGTCGTCTTCGATGATGACTTCGACATTTTCATTGCCTGACTGGGCAATGGCCAGCATGAAGCCGTCACGGACGTCGATGCCGAGGCCAGCGCCGCCGCCGGACAGCGTGGTGATCATCCCGACTTTGACGCCGCCATGCCCATCGGCAAGACTGATTGTGCCGATGGCGGACAGCGCCATCGCAGCTACAAGTTTCTTAATCATTATTGTTCACTCCCCTAGGTATTCATTCTTTGCTGTATGGAACGCTTGCTGGATCGAAATGGTCAAGGGCAGAGCGACTGTTTTTTGCAGTTTTTCGTTGTGGTTGAGTTAGCGAGCCGGTCACTATCGCCGCACCCGACGCTTGGCTTTGGCGGGCTGATTGTCTGGAAGCGGGCTGATGCCCCCGGTAGTTGCTGTCACCTCGTCCATAGGGTGTTTGCGTCGCTTTCTGACCTTCAGCGCCGGCGCAGCGGTCGGTACCGGATCGACGTTGGGTACGATGCTGACGGCGGGCTCTTCGTTGCGCCGGGACGCTTCGCTAGCCTCAATGTAGCGTCCCATCAGGGCCCCGGCGATCAGGAGCGTGATGGGGCGCAGTGATGAGTTTGGCAGAAGGTCAACAAGGTTGGCGGCAAGGACAATAGAAAGGCCTGCGGTCGCAATCGAGATATCCAACCGTCGCCGGTTCAGTGCCAACAGGATGATTGGGATCGTGATCAGACCAAACCGGGCGATGTAGCCAAACCAACCGAATGTGCCGATGAAGATGATCCAGGCGCCATCCGTTACGCTGAGGTTCCGCCCTGTATAGATATCGTAAACCATATTACGCCCCCAACTCCCCCAGCCGAAGAGCGGTTTTTCGTTGGCTTTTTCGAGCAATCGATCTTCGTTATCGAGCCGGAACTTCAAAGATTGCGCGCGATCTTCGCTGTAACTGAGGGCGATTTCATGGATTTCCTCGGTCGGGACGTAACCGGCGCCACGCAGCATGGGATAAAGGATCACGACCCCTGCGAGTATCGCCGCAACCAACAGCTGCCCCCTTGTTTTTGTGAGGAACACAAAGGGCAGAAGGGCCAAGCTGATCAGCAATGCGCCAACGCTTTTGGCGAGAACCAAGGTAAACAACAACCAACCAAGAGAGAGCAACCAAACAGACGCGTTGGTGGCCGTCTTGCGAGAATGCCGCCAAAGCGCTCCGGCAGCCAGAACACACATCGACAGCAAAATGCCGAGCGACAGCCCGTGGTCGAGAAAGACCAGTGGACGAAAACCCCCGGCCCGCATGTGCTGCAGAAACGAACTTGCGGTGAAGCCGTAAAGCGTGCGGTTGAGTTGGGGACTCATCCGGACTTCCCACAACGCCAGAAGGGAGTATCCAAGAAGAGCGATACAGAGCACCTTCAGAATAACCACGTGGCTTTCCGGGCTGCTGAGATATCGTCGCCCCAACCAGAACGGGAGCAGGAAAAAGAGAGTGAACCCCAGCATCGAAAGGGTGTCGTAGGGTCGCAGGCCGGGCAGAACCAAGGGACCGGCAAAGATCGGATCGCTGTTTGTCAGCACTGTCAGCACTGGGGCCATCAAAATCATGGCGTAGACCAGCATCAGGATGATCCTGCCTCGTGATTTCCTGACCGGTTTGGCTTCGCTTGTCGACGTTGTGGCTGTGTCGTTCCACCGGTTGGCCTGTTTTTCCTGCCGTAACTTTAGCCAGCACATGATGGCGACCGACAGCGACGTCAGTTCGAATTTTGTGATGGTCGGAATAGCGGGAAGGTCAAACCCCATACGTGCGGGCAGAAAGAGATAACCCAGCACCATTGACCACATCAACGCCGGCACCAGTGGTTGCTTGCGGAAGATGACAAAAACAACCAACGGCCAGGAATAAAAGACAATATGCGCAATAATGTTGGGCATGAGGGTTTAAACCATCTTTGTGATAGACGTGGCCAGTGAAAAGACTTCAACACTATGTTTGCCACGCATACCGGTGTCAGCCTGAAAACGAAACCGGCACAAATCTGTTGGCTTGATCATGAATCATCGCTATGGACCCCGCGATGACAAAGACCTCTCCGATTACTGGCGTTGTGGCCATCGGGCGCAACGAAGGCGAACGCCTGAAGCGATGTCTGAGATCCGTTGTTGGTGAAGATGTCCCGGCCGTCTATGTCGATTCAGGGTCCAGTGATGACAGCGTCGCGTTTGTGGACAAGATGGGTGTTCCGATTGTCGATCTGGATATGTCTATTCCCTTTACCGCGGCTCGTGCGCGGAATGCTGGCTATGAGAAGCTTGTCAGCCTGCACCCGGAATTGGATTTTGTTCAATTTGTTGACGGAGATTGCGAGGTTGTCGAGGGATGGCTGGCTGAGGCGGCGGCGACATTGCAAGATGACGAAAAACTCGGTGTTGTCACCGGCTGGCGATCCGAGATCAAGCCGGATGAAACCGTTTATAACGCAATCTGTCACGATGAATGGCGCGCCCCGGCGGGGCCCATCGAAGCATGTGGCGGTGATATGATGGTGCGTCGTGCCGCCTACGATCAGATTGGCGGGTTCAATGATACCGTGATTGCCGCAGAGGATGATGAGTTTTGCATTCGCATTGGTGCTGCGGGATGGAAGTTGCTTCGCCTGCCACGGGAAATGACCCGGCATGATGCTGCGATCTATCGCTTTGGCCAATGGTGGAAGCGCGCGGTCAGGGCCGGACACGGGTTTGCGCAGGTTGGCGACATGCACAAGGGGTATTTTGCGGCCCCGCGGCGGCGTGTCCTGTTTTATGCCGTCGTACTTCCTTTGCTTTCGGTTGTGGGTCTATTGGTCTGGTGGCCGTTGGTAACGGTTGCCGCTTTGATCTATTTGGCGTCATTTGCAAAAACAACGATGAGCCTTATCAGAGCAGGAAAGACCGTCGGTCCGGCGATGCACCATGCTTTGTTCATGGTGTTGTCAAAATTTCCGAACCTGATCGGGTTCATACAGTATTACCAGCGCAAGCACCGCGGTTCAGAGATGCGGATTATTGAGTACAAGTAGCTTTTTGAGGATGATTGATGACAGCCAAAGAATTACGCGTAGGCCTTATCGGGGCCGGGTATATTGCCTCCCGTCATGCCACCGCTGTTGAGCAGAGCAAGCAAGGCCGCGTGACGGCTGTTTGTGATGTGTCCAATACCGCGGCTCGGGAGTTTGCGGATTCGATAGGTGCTGCGCCCTTTACCTCGGTTGACGAGATGATTGCGGCGCAGGTCTGCGACGTAGTTCACATTCTGACACCGCCCCAGACCCATGCTGCCCTTGCGGTCAAATGCCTTGAGGCAGGGCTGAACGTGTTTGTGGAAAAGCCCTTTGCGCTGTCCAGTGATGAAACGAAAGCGATCTTGCAGGCTGAACAGGCGTCAGGTGGTCAGGTTGCGGTTTGTCACAACTTTCTGGGATTGCCGTCCTATGGTAGGCTCAAGCGGTTGATCAATGATGGCAGTGTCGGGCGGATTGATGCGGTCGAGGTGAATTGGCGGTTTCCGCTGACGCCGTTGCGGTCTGGTCCTTACAATCTGTGGATGCTGCGCGAGCCGCAAAACCTTCTTTTTGAGATTGGGCCACATCTTTTTGCATTTGCCACCGATCTTGCGGGCGAATTGACGGATGTGCAGGTTGCAGTCGGCAAGCCGATTGCATTGCCCGGAAACCTTGGCGTCCGCCACCAGACATGGCGTGTTTTGGCAAAGGCAGGATCGGTTGATGTAGCGATAAACATCTCTCTGGTTGAAGGCGTTGATGACAGGTCTGTCTACGTCCGCGGCACCAATGCGATTGCACGGCTGGACTACGGCCAAGATACGCTGAACCTGCGCTACGAGAATGCGGCGGAGCTAGTGATCAGCCCGCTGTCGCTGCAGTTGTCGCAGGCCGGTCAGAGTATCAGGAATGGCGTTGTGAATGCTGCCAAGCAGTTGGTGTCGTTGAACCGCAAGAATCCATATGACCTGAGTTTCACCAATACCGTTCAGAACGTTTACGATGCGTTCGTGGCGGGCAATGCGATGGATCCACGATATTCTGGAGCGACCGCTGCGCTGGTCGTGAAGAACATCGAAGCTGTCGTTCATGGTGCGGGTGATGCGGTGATTGCGCCGCAAGTGGCACCGGTGACTGGTCAGCCAGACCCAACGGTTCTTGTCGTGGGCGGGACCGGGTTTATCGGCCGCCATTTGACTCGATCGCTTGTCGCTGCGGGTTATGATGTGCGGGTTTTGTCGCGCGGTTCTGGTGGTCCGTTTTCGGATATTCCTGACCGGGTGGAGATGTTTTCCGCGTTATTGAAGGACGCCGATAGCCTTGCCCGCGCCATGGAGGGCATCAAAGTTGTTTATCATCTGGCCAAGTCGGACAATGCCACCTGGGACGGTTATCTGGAAAATGATGTGGCTGTCACGGAACGGCTGGCCGAGGCCGCGCTGGCCGCTGGCGTGGATCGCTTCATCTACACCGGCACGATCGCGTCTTACGATATGTCCGATCCGTCAAAGACCATTACCGAGGCGTCCGGATTTGGCGACGATATTGAGGAGCGCAATCTTTACGCCCGCGCCAAGGCGCTGAGCGAGGAGCGGTTGTTGGAGATGCACGAAGCGCGCGGTCTGCCGCTTGTCATTGCGCGGCCTGGCATTGTGATCGGTAAGGGCGGCCCGTTGCAGCATTGGGGCATTGGCAAGTGGAATGGTGCCGGGGCCGTTCAGTTATGGGGTAGTGGCCGAAACATCCTGCCTTTCGTTCTGATCGACGATGTGTCTGATGGCCTGATCCGCATGATCGATAACGACAAGGCGCTGGGCCAGTCTTATAACCTGATCGGTGAGCCGATGCTGACCGGGCGCGGCTATTTCGATGCCATTCATCAGTCGATGAACGCGCGGTTACGGGTGAAATCTTCGTCATTCATGATGCTACATCTGACCGAAAAACTTAAATATACGTTGAAAGACAAGGTGTTGCGTAAGCGGAACCTGTCGAAGATTTCATTGGCCGACTGGAAATCGCGTGGCCACCTTTCGCCGTTTGACAATGCCAAGGCGAAGACCGATCTGGGCTGGCAGCCGGTGCAGGACAAGGATGAATTCGTGCGCCGCGCGATTGTTGAGGCGAATCTGTTCGGATTTTAAGGGCGCAATGTGCCCTGTTCGCTTTGGTCGCGCAGGACTTGCAATAACCAAGCGGCCTCTTTGTCGATATCGAAATCGTCGGTGACCTTTTGGCGCCCTGCCTGCCCCATCTGTTTGCAGCGCGCCGGGTCTGACAGGAGTTGGTCGAGCCGATCTGTGAGTGTTGCCACGTCCCCGGGTGGGGTCAGGAAGCCGGATACGCCTTCCTCGACAAGCTCGGAAATCCCGGCGACGCGGGATCCGATGACGGGAATGTGGCTGGCCATCGCTTCCATGAGCACGACCGGCACGCCTTCGGCGAAGCTGGGCAGGACCAGCATATCCGCGTCTTCCAGCATAGCGGCGACCTCTGCCTGGGTTTTGTAGCCGGCAAAGGTGGTATTGTCGGTTATGCCGAGACTGCCTGCTTGCGCTTCGAGCGATTTTCGCGCGGCACCGTCACCGATGATGGTGAGCGTGGCGTCGGGGTGTTTGGTTTTGATATTGGCGAAGGCTTCCAACAGAAACGGCCCGCCTTTGACGGCATCCAACCGCCCGACGAACAGGATGCGTTTGCCGAAATCTGTGCGGGTCTTGCGACCGTAATTCTCGGGTTGTACACCGCAATGCACGATCTTGACCTTGTGCCAGTGGCTTTGATCCGAGAACAGCATGAGCTGTGACCGGCAGAAGTGGCTGATGCTGATGACGTGTTTGGCGCGGGCGATCTTTTCATCAATCCGCCAGTGCATGGGTTCGAAAAAGATCGCTGGCCCATGTTCGGTGAAGCTGAAGGGAATTCCTGAGATTTCGCTGGTCAGCATGGCGACCGAGCAGCTTGAATTGCCGAAATGGTTGTGCAGATGCACAACACCTTTGCGCTTCAGATACTGGGCGAGGACGCCTGCCTCTGCGAAGTAGAAGAGTTGGTAAAGAAGCGCCTTCAAGCCGGGTTGGCGGGTGCGGAACGCCAGCCGCAGTGCGGAAAACCAATGTCCGGGTGCGTGTTTGAGCGCCGCCAGATGCGCGCCGATCAGCCTGTGCGGGGCCTTGGCCGTTTCCAGAATGCAGAAGGTGGACGCCTGTTCTTCCAACTGGTCGTTAACAACATCTGCCGGTTTGGCGCGCCGTACCGTACAGGTGAGGATATCTGCACCGTGGGCCCGAAGTGCCGCAACCTCGCGCTGGATGAACGTGTGCGAAACCTTGGGGTATTCCCCTGTCAGATAGGCGATTTTGCCGGATGTATTGGCGTTGGGCATGCTAAAAATACTCGTTTTTCATAATACTTGCTAAATCGGATAGCGCGCCTTTCATGTCAAAGAAATTCATCGGCCGCGGGTCCAGTCGGTCGATTTGCGGCCCATCCGCACCATGATGTGGACGGTCAGGTAGACCAGAAACCCAATGGGCGCGCGCGCAAAAAGGCGGATTATGTCCTGCGGTTGTAGCCGCGCCTTACCTTCGTTTGCCGTCAGTTCGGGGTAGAGTTTGTTGACCTCTGCCACGCCGATATCCTGACGCCGCCGCACCTTGATCAGGTTTTGCAGGCCTTCGACCATGGGCCAATGATACCGCGCCGGAACTTCGATCCGTTCGTGGGGTGCAAATTGCAGCCGGACATAGGTGTCATCGGAGATGATATCGGGGAATTTGCCCCAGCGCGCCCGACCGGCAGCGTTTACGGCAAAGAGTCCAGCACCAACGGCGCTTGATTTGATGAACGGTAGCTGCGTCCAGATCTTTGCATAGGCGCGGGTGACCCAGCTTCTTGCCGGGGCAACGACCAGTGTGCCTGTCGCGTATCGCGCGTCGGGTTCAGCGAGGGCCGTGCGAAGCTGACCGATCAACGCAGGATCGCAGATGACATCGGCGTCCAGGTAGACGCGGTTTGTGCCTTTGGCCAGAGCGTCAGCGGTATTCAGCGCGCCGAGTTTGCCGCCATCGGCCAGATCAAGAACGATTAGATCCCACCCTTTGTCGGCAAATGATTGTGTCATTGCTTTTGCGATCGGAACAGTTTGGTCGGTGCAGGAATTCGCGGCGACGATCACCTCAACCGGGCCTGATTCATCTTGTGCCAGTAGCGCGGTCAGGCAGTCTGTGATCAGCTTTTCCTCGTTCCGGGCGGCGATGATCACGGTGATGATGGTGTCAGTCATGCCAAACTTTCAAACCGTATACCCGGCCTGTTATGGACGGTATCGGATGTATTGGACAGACTGGTCGCGCTGTGCGATGAAAGATGCTGTTTGAAAAAGTCATAATGAACGTCAGGATTTGTTGTGCGTGAGAGTGTTGCGTCATCTGAACAGGTAATCAATGGCACAGGCCCGTTGGCGCTGGTGAATTTTCCTGATCGGCAAGCGTTTCTTGATGATGTCGCTGCCCGGCTCCAGCAAAAACAGGGATTTACGGTTGCCACCCTAAACCTTGATCACATCGTGAAGATGCGGCAAGACGCCCGATTTGCCGAGGCCTATGCCGGTCACAGTCATGTGGTCGCTGACGGCAACCCGATTGTCTGGTTGTCGCGTCTGGCTGGTCGCAAGGTTGATCTGATGCCGGGGTCGGAGCTGATTGCGCCGTTGGGGGCAATCGCGGCCAAACAGGATGTTCCAATCGCGATGTTGGGGGCGACGCAGGAGACACTGGACCTTGCTGCGGACCGCCTGAAGGAAGACCATCCGAGGCTGCAGGTTGTGGCTCGGATTGCGCCGGCCTTTGGTTTTGATCCTTTGGGGGATGCCGCTGCGGCAGCATTGCATGAGATCGACCAGTCAGGAGCTGGACTGTGTTTTCTAGCGCTGGGCGCGCCGAAACAAGAGATTTTGGCGGAGCGTGGTGCAAGTCTCGCGCCAGATTGCGGTTTTGTGTCTATCGGCGCCGGTCTGGATTTTATCGCTGGTCACCAGAGACGCGCGCCGGTTTGGGTGCGCCGGATCGCGATGGAATGGCTTTGGCGTATTCTGACAAATCCGCGACGTCTGGTAAAACGCTATGCCCTGTGTTTTGCCATTCTGCCCGGTCTTGTTGTGTCATCGCTTCGCCAGCGCCGGACGTGATTTTCGCACAGACTGGCGGATTTGTCTGACATAGGTTGGTCGGGAAAACATGACTGTTTTGGCAGGGTTGCTGCGTTTAACACTTCAATAGCAGCTGAGGATTGGGTAGTTTTGTCCCGTTACGGGCAAGGAATTTGAAGAAACTGGCGAGAGTCGCGAAGTAGACCTTCTGTGTCTCAAATTTGCCAAAAGACTGATTTATGCCGGGATTGTTGGTCCCGAAGGGAAGTATAGACGTAATGAGTATGGACGGACGCGAAAACGACATTGCGATTGTCGGGATGGCTGCGCATTTGCCCGGTGCTGAGGCTGTGGCGACCTATTGGCAGAACCTCAAGGCTGGCAAATCGTCGATCCGCAAGCTGGATGAGGCTGCGTTGCTTGAGGCGGGCGAAAGCCCCGATCGGATGCGTCATCGCAACTATGTCCCTGCTGCCGCCACCCTTGACGGGTTCGAGATGTTCGATGCCGATTTCTTTGGCTTCAGCCCCAAGGAAGCGGCGATCATGGATCCCCAGCATCGCCAGTTTCTGGAAGTGTCTTGGGAAGCGTTTGAGGATGCGGGGCATCCGCCCGAGAAATTCAGTGGCCCCATTGGGGTTTTTGCGGGCTGCGGCATGGGCAGCTATTTCTATTTCAACATTTGTTCGAACCCTGATCTGGTGCAAAGCACCGGTATGTTCCTGTTGCGTCATACCGGCAATGACAAGGATTTCATGTCGACCCGGGTTAGCCATGTTTTCGACTTGCATGGTCCGTCGATCAACATGCAGACCGCCTGTTCGACATCGTTGGTTGCAACCCATTACGCCTGTCAGTCCCTGTTGAACGGTGAATGCGACATGGCGCTGGCCGGTGGCGTGACCATCGAGCTGCCGCACGGGCGGGGGTATATTTTCGAGGATGGCGAGATCCTGTCACCCGATGGTGAGTGTCATGCGTTCGATCATCGCGCCGAGGGTACGGTTTTTGGATCCGGTGCCGGTGCCGTCGTGCTGCGCCGACTGGAGGATGCGATTGCCGATGGCGATCATATCTGGGCAGTGATCAAGGGGTCGGCGGTCAATAATGATGGGTCGGCCAAGGCGGGCTATTTGGCACCTAGTGTCCAAGGACAGGCCGCCGCGATTTCGGAGGCGCACGCGATGGCGGGCGTTTCCGCTGATACGATTGATTATGTCGAATGCCACGGCACCGGCACCTATCTGGGTGATCCAATCGAAGTTGCCGCCCTGACCAGCGCCTTCCGCGAAACCACCGACGAAAACCAGTTCTGCAAGATCGGGTCGGTCAAGACCAATATCGGCCATCTGGATACGGCTGCCGGTGTGGCGAGCGTCGTCAAAACGGCGATGTCGCTGCATCACAAGCAGATCCCGCCAAGCCTGGGGTATGAGGCGCCGAACCCGTCGATTGATTTCGAAAACAGCCCGTTCAGCGTAAATGCGACACTGGCCGATTGGACGTCGCACAAGGGTCCACGCCGGGCCGGGGTCAATTCGCTGGGTGTAGGCGGGACAAATGCCCATGTGATCCTTGAGGAAGCACCCGAACGCGTGGCGTCGGAGGAATCCGACTGGCCTTTTCACATTCTGACGATCTCTGGCCGGTCAAAATCGGCGTTGGATGCTAATACCAGTGCGCTTGCCGCCTATTTGCGCGATAA
Organism: Yoonia sp. R2-816; assembly: GCF_046762905.1. Lineage (NCBI taxonomy): Bacteria > Pseudomonadati > Pseudomonadota > Alphaproteobacteria > Rhodobacterales > Paracoccaceae > Yoonia > Yoonia sp. R2-816. The sequence goes on from NZ_JBKQXN010000329.1 coordinate 51,759, forward strand.
CCCCGATCTGCCATTGGCCGATGTGGCGTTTACGCTGAAGGAAGGTCGCCGCGCCTTTGAAAAACGCCGTGTTGTCGTGGCAGAAACGGCGACAGAGGCAGCCGCGCTGTTGGAAGAAGCCGATCCGCGTCGTGTCTTTACCCATTCGGAACTGACCAACCCCGATGTGGTTTTTATGTTCCCCGGCGGCGGCGCGCAATATGTGAACATGGCGCGCGATCTGTACGAGACGGAGCCGGTTTTTCAGGACTGGATGGATCGCGGTCTGGATATCCTGCAACCGAAGCTGGACTACGATATTCGCGCGCTTTGGCTGCCGGAACCGGGCGATGAAGACGTAGTTGCACAGGCCCTGCAAAAGCCGTCCGTCCAACTGCCCCTGATCATGATCACCGAATATGCCCTGGCGCAATTGTGGATGTCTTGGGGGGTGGAGCCCGCCGCCCTTGTCGGTCATTCCATGGGGGAAAATACGGCGGCCTGTCTGGCGGGCGTCATGTCGTTCGAGGATTGTATAGGACTGGTGTTGCTGCGCGGGCAGCTGTTTGACACCGTACCTGCGGGGGGCATGCTTAGCGTGCCGCTGTCACTGGACGATCTGCAACCCTACATGGCCGATGATCTGGATATCGCCAGCGTCAATGCGCCGGGGCTGACGGTCGTCTCTGGCCCCCAAGCAGCCCTTGATGCTCTGGCCGAAAGGCTGACGCAGGCCGAGATTGAAAGCCAGCGCATCCAGATCGACATCGCCGCTCATTCGCGGATGCTGGAACCGATCCTTGGCCGGTTCCATGATTATCTGGCGTCGATCCCGCTGAACCCGCCGCAGATACCGATCATCTCGAACCGCAGCGGTGTGGTGCTGACCGAAACAGAGGCCACCGACCCCGCCTATTGGGTCGCCCATCTGCGCAATACGGTGAATTTCGCCGATTGCATCTCGACGCTGAGTGAAAAGGCCGACCGGATCTATATTGAGGTCGGTCCCGGAAAGGCGCTGAGTTCGCTGACCCAGACCCATGGCGCGGTGCCGGGCCAGCAGGTGATCAGCACCTTGCGTCACCCGCAGCAGGACATCGCGGATGATGCCTATTTCATCAGCGTTTTCGGACGGTTCTGGGCGCTGGGCTATGATCTGGACTGGTCGCAGATCTGGGGTGAGGCCAAGCGGTATCGCCTGCCGCTGCCGACTTACGCGTTCCAGCGCAGCCCCTATTTCATTGAGCCGGGCAAGGCTGAAACCGCTGCGCCCGCCACGTTGCCGATGCGGATCGAGGATGTTGAAAACTGGGGGTATCGCCCGGTCTGGCATCACCGTCTGCCCCATATCGATGTCGCAATCGATGGCAGTCTGAGCGTTGATGGCGCTGCGATCACCCCGCAAAGCTGGCTGATCTTCATGGATGATGCCGGTTTGGGTGCCAAGCTGTCCGCCCGGCTACGTGATGCAGGACATGCAGTGACAGAGGTGCGGGCCGGCGACAGTTTCGGGCGCGATGCGGATGGGCACTATGTGCTGGCACCTGAACGCGGCCGTGAAGGATACGATCAACTGATCGCGGATTTGCTGGCGCGTGGTCAGGCACCATCGCGGATCGTGCATTTGTGGCTTGTGACTGCGGCTGAAACGTTCCGGCCCGGCGGTAGTTTCTTCCACCGCAATCAGGAGCAGGGGTTCTATAGCCTGATGTTTCTGGCGCAGGCATTGTCCGATGAAAGCCTGCCCAAGCCGTTGCATATCACTGCGGTGACCAGCGGTGCAGTCAGCGTGAATGGCGAACCGCTGCCCTATCCCGAGAAATCGACCATCCTTGGACCGGCCCGTGTGATGCCGCGTGAATTGCCGGGGGTGACCTGTGCGGTTCTTGATGTGGTTTTGCCAAAGGGCCGCAGAGGGAACCTTGACGGTTTGGCGGATAGTCTTTTGCAGGATGTATTGGCCAAGCCAGCGAATAGCGTAGCGGCGTATCGCGATAGTAAGCGGCTGGAGCTGTCGTATGAGGCCGCGCCGCTTGAGGAACCGGAGGAACCCGCAATCCGCGATGGAGCGGTCTGCCTGATCACTGGTGGTTTCGGGGGCATCGGCCTGACGCTTGCCGAAGACCTGATTGTCAATCATAAGGCCAAGATCGTTCTGTTATCGCGCAATCCATTGCCGGACCCTGAGGATCGTGACGCTTATATGCGCGATAACGGGCCTTTTGACAGTATCTCGCGTCGCATCGCCGCCGTTCAACGGCTGGAGGCTCTTGGCGCAGAGGTCATGATTGCCGCCGCGGATGTCTGCAATCTGGAAGACATGCGCGATATTGTCGATCAGGTCAAAGCACGCTTTGGCGGTCTGGATGTTGTCATTCACGGGGCTGGTGTCATTGCCGATGCGCCGCTTTTGACCAAGGACCAGTTCGAGGTTGAGGCCGTATTTGCCCCCAAGATCCACGGCACGCAGGTGCTCAACACCCTGTTCCCGGATGGATCGCTGGATTTGATGGTCGTCTTTGCATCATCCAGTACCGTTACTGCCCCCGCTGGGCAGGTCGATTATGTGGCCGCAAACGCCTTTCTGAATGCTTTTGCCAATAGCCGTCAGGGTGGCAAGACCAAGGTGATCGCGATCAACTGGGGGATCTGGTCAGAGGTCGGTATGGCCGCCGATGCCATGGCTGAACGGCTGGGTAATCAGGCTCCCGCACCTGCCCTGCCCGTCGATGCGCCGTTACTGGATGAAACCTCTTTCGACCGCGACGGAAACCGGGTGTTCACGGCCACATATGACATCAGCCGCTGGATCATTGGCCAGCACCGCACCAGCGACGGGCAGGCATTGCTGCCCGGCACCGGCTATCTGGAACTGATTGCTGAAGCGCTGAGAGCGCAGGGCGAGACGGGTCCGTTTGAGATCAGTGATCTGTATTTCTTCCGCCCGCTTGATGTGGCGGATAGCGGCGGTCGGCAGATGCGGTTGCGCTTGGCCCGGACGGATGCGGGCTATACGGTGACTATTCAAAGCGATGTGCGCGTTGGCAGCCGAGAAGGCTTTGCATTAAATGCGCAGGCCAATGTGGCGCTTGGTAAACGGCCGGTTCCCGCGCCGTTGGAGATTGCGGCGATTGATGCGCGTTGTTCCAACAAGCACGGCGATGATCCCAATGGGCACCGATCACCGCAAGAAGAGCATCTGAATTTTGGTCCACGCTGGCGCGTTCTGCGGACCATGGCTTATGGCGACGGTGAAGGGTTGGCCAGACTGGCGTTGCCAGATGCGTTTCACGGCGATCTAGCAGAGGGCTATCTGCTTCACCCCGCATTGCTGGATCTAGCGACCGGCTGGGCGATGCAGTTGATCGAAGGCTACGAAGCGAAGAACCTGTGGGTGCCCGTGTCCTACGGCAGCGTGCAGGTTTTTGCCCCGCTCCCAGCCGACATCTACAGCCATGTGCGCAATGCCGGGGCGAACACGACGGCCAATCCGTTTGCCAGCTTTGATATCTCGCTGGCGGATGCGGATGGCAATATCTGCATGCAGATCAAAGGATTCACTATTCACCGGCTTGAAGGCGGTTTCGCTGCCACAAAGGCCCCAAGTGCGAGTGAGATCGAGTTCACGGATGCTGATGCGGCCAACGACAAGCCGCTATCGCCTGCAGAGGAGCGTCTACAGCATAACATCAGCCAGGGCATCCAGCCCGTTGAAGGGGCGGACGCGTTTGAACGGGCGCTGGCCAGCGGTCTGGGCCAAGTAGTGATATCCTCGCTTGATCTGCCGACGCTGATTGCACAGGCCAATGTTGTGGACAGTGCTGAGGCCGGTGATGGGCAGAAATTCCAGCGCCCAGAGTTGGACAGCGAATATGTTGCCCCATCCACGGATATTGAACGGACCCTTGTAGGGTTTTGGGAAGATCTTTTGGGTGTCGATCAGGTCGGCGTGGCCGACAGCTTCTTTGATCTGGGCGGTCATTCCCTGATCGCGGTGCGTCTTTTTGCGATGATCAAGAAGGCCTATCGGACCGAATTCCCGATTTCTGTCCTGTTTGAGGCGCCAACAATTGCGCAATGCGCTGCCCTGATCGCGGAACGCACCGGTAGTGACAGTGATACAGCGGTGGATGGTGGGGTTGCGGAGGCCCCGAAACGCCGCTTTACCCATCTGGTCGCGATGCATAAGGGCGAAGGCGGGCCGAAAACACCGTTCTTTCTTGTCGCTGGCATGTTTGGCAATGTCCTGAACCTGCGCCATCTCGCCCATCTGATCGGGCAGGACCGTCCGTTCTATGGGCTTCAGGCGCGCGGCCTTTTGGGGGATCAGCCGCCGCATGAAACATTGGCCGAGGCGGCCGCGGACATGATTGCCGAGCTACGTCAGGTGCAACCGCAGGGGCCCTATATGCTGGGTGGTTTCTCTGGCGGTGGCCTGACTGCTTATGAAATGGCGCATCAGTTGGAGGCAGAGGGTGAGACTGTCAGCCTGCTGGTTATGCTGGATACACCGCTGCCGATGCGGCCTGTCCCGAGTAAAACCGATAAGGCACTGATCAAACTGCATGAGATCAGGCGCAAGGGACCAAATTATCTGGTCGAATGGGCGCGTAACCGTATTGCTTGGGAACTGGGCAAGAAAGACCGTGCGCAGATTGCGCAGGCTGATGACAATCAGTTTCATGATGCTGCGATTGAAGCCGCGTTCTATGCAGCGCTGCCCAAGTTCGACCTGCGTCCGTGGGATGGCAATGTCACCTTGTTCCGGCCACCGCTGGATCGGTATTACAAGGTGTCTGGCGGTCAATGGATCTCGGCAGCCAAGGAATATGTTTACCCTGATAATGATTGGGGTCGTTGGCTGTCAGGGCTCGAGGTGATCGAGGTGCCGGGCGACCATGACAGCATGGTGCTAGAGCCGAATGTGCGCGTGCTGGCGACCAAGATGAAGGCGGCCATCGTAGCGGCCGAAGACGCCGACCCGATCACCGATACCGCCGATCAGATCGCGGCGGAATGACAATGGCTGACCCGATACTCTGGACTATTATCCTGAATTACAAGACTCCCGATATGACCCTGCAGTCGGCTGAGGCCGCGCTGCGCGAAATGAAGGGAATCGACGGGCAGATCATCATCGTGGACAACGATTCACAGGATGGATCGTTTGAAGCGCTAGAGGCTGGCGTGAAGGAACGTGGTTGGGACCGGGTCCGCGTTGTGCAGTCCGGCCACAATGGTGGTTTTGGTGCTGGCAACAATTATGGCATTCAGGCGGGGCTGCGTGATGGTCCGCCGCCTGACTATGTTTATATCCTGAATTCAGATGCCTTCCCGGATGACGGGGCGATCAGGATCCTGTTGGACTATCTTCAGGCCAATCCAAAGACCGGGTTTGCAGGTAGCAACATCCACGGCCCCGATGGCGACTGGCATTGCACGATCTTCCGCTTTCCGTCGATCTGGAGCGAGTTGGAAGGTGCTGCCAAAACCGGCCCGATCACTAAACTCCTGCGCCGCCATGTCATCCCGCAACCTTTGCCGGATGGTCCGACAGTTGTGGATTGGGCGGCTGGGGCCAGCATGATGATGCGGTATGAGACGCTGGCCGAGATCGGTTTGTTTGATGAGACATTCTTTCTCTATTTCGAGGAGACCGATTTGTGCCGCCGTGCGAAGCTTGCGGGCTGGCCCATGGTCTATCTGCCTGACAGTAAGGTGACCCATATCGGGTCAGTCTCAACAGGTATGAAGACTTGGGCGCGCAAGCCCGGCTACTGGTTTGACTCGCGCCTGCATTACTTCATCAAGAACCATGGTCGCGCCTATGCGGCAGCGGCAACTGTTGCGCATGTTGCCGGCGGGCTGATCTGGCGTCTGCGATGCCTGATCCAGCGCAAGCAGGTTGGTGAAGAGGCACGGTTTCTTCGCGATCTGATGGTGCATGATATCCGCGCTGCGGTGCGGAGCGCAAAACTCAACGCAACTGACGCTGCGATCCAAAATACCCCCCTTGTCCACTCGGGGCAGTCATGAGTCTTAAGAGTATCTCCCGGCAAGGGACCACATGCATTGGAGCCACCCATGAGTAGCTTTTCCTGTATTCTGATCGGCAATGAATCCCTTTTGACCCATTGCGGCCAGATGTTGTTGGACAAGGGTCACCGGATTGAGACGGTTGTGACGCGGGATGATGACGTGCGAAGCTGGGCTGTCGAAAAGGGGATCAACACGACCCATCCCGGCGCTGGGTTGGCCGGGCGGTTGGCCCCGTGTGATTGGGTATTGAGCATCGCGAACCTGTCGCTGGTCCCTGATGATGTTCTTGCGTTGGCTGGGAAAGGGGCCGTCAATTTCCACGATGGGCCGTTGCCTCGCTACGCTGGCTTGAATACGCCGGTCTGGGCGATTTTGAATGGTGAAACACAGCACGGTATCACCTGGCACATGATTGACGGCGGCGTTGATGAAGGCGCGATTATTGATCAACGTATGTTTGACCTTGCCCCCGACGAGACCGCACTAACCCTGAACGCAAAATGCTTTGCTGCTGCAATTGACGGATTTGGTGCAGTCATTGCCCAGCTTGAAACGGGTCGTCCCGAAGGGCGGGAGCAGGACCTGGCGGCGCGTCAGCTGTTCGCGCGTGCGGATCGTCCTGCGGCGGCTGGGGTGCTTGATTTTGCCAAAGATGCGGACGCCCTGTTGCGGTTGATCCGCGGGCTGGATCATGGGCACTATTGGAATCCGCTGACGGCCCCGAAGATACTGTTTGATGATCGGGTTATGCTGGTTGGCGGGGCAGAGATTACCGATTTGTCTGCTGCTGCACCCGGAACGGTTCTGGATGTCACAGAAGACGGCGTGGTGGTTGCGACCGGCTCTGAGCCAATTCGCCTCCTGGTGCTAAGGGATATTTACGGTCAAGATGTTGCATCGGCGGACCTGCCCGGCAAAGGCGATAGGTTGTCGCCTCTTGATGCGGATATGGCAGAGCGACTGACCGCCGTAATGGCACAGATCGCCCCAGGCGAGTTACGGTGGCGTAGGGTTATGAAATCGTCGGTGCCTGTGCCGCTGGCGGAGGTCACCGATAGTGCGGCGGTTGAAGTGAAACAGCGCGCGTTGGATGTCTCGCTGTCGCAGGAGCAACTGATCGCTGCGTTCTATGGTCTTTTCGCGCGGCTTAATCCAGAGGATAGAGTTTTTCTGGCTCTACATGCGGCAGATCTGGTGTCGGATACCGGATTGTTCAGCCGCTGGGTGCCGCTGGCTCTGGACGTGCCGGCTGGCGCGACATTCTCTGATATTGTTTCGAAGGTTGTGGCGGAAGTCTCGTTTGCGAAAAAGCATCCGTCTTTCGCGCTCGATCTTATTGCGCGTGATCCGGATCTTTCCGACCTCCCGCAGCCACAGGTCGGCGTGTCGCTGGGATCAGCCGATTTGGTTGATGGCACTGCCATAACGCTGGCTTTTGCCCAAGATGATCAGGCACCTGCATTGGTTTATGACAGTGCCCGTCTGGCAGATGAGGCGATGGATCGTCTTGTTGACAGGCTGTCTTGCATCGCGTCGGCATGTTCCGATGACGCGGTTATCGCTGAGCTGACGATCATGCCACACACTGAACGCGATCTGGTTTTGTATGGCTGGAACCGCACGGAAACGGATTATGATCAGGGCGCGACCCTACATAGTATGTTTGAGCAACAAGTCGCACGCACGCCAGATGTCGTAGCGCTTGTCTTTGAAGATGAGACCTACACTTATGCTGCTTTGAATGCGGCTGCGAACCGTGTCGCCCATGTTCTGCGCGAGAGCGGCGTGAGCCCCGGCACGCTTGTCGGACTTTATACGAACCGCTCTGCCGATATGTTGATTGGTGCCCTTGGAATTCTCAAGGCGGGTGGTGCTTATGTTCCGATGGATCCCGCCTTTCCGGCTGATCGGATCGCCTATTACATCGAAGACAGCGGTGCATCGGTCATCGTAACGCAATCGGAATTGGCTGCTGCGCTTCCCGCGCACAACGCACAGGTCTTGGCGCTGGATACCGATCCGCGCATATCGGACAGTCCCGATGCCAATCCCGATACACCGATGGATTCGTCTGATCTGGCCTATGTGATCTACACCTCGGGTTCTACCGGTAAGCCGAAGGGCGTCATGGTGGAGCATCGCAATGTGGCCAATTTCTTTACCGGCATGGATGATCGGATCAACCACGACGCGGGCGGTGTCTGGCTGGCAGTGACCAGCCTGTCCTTCGATATCTCGGTGTTGGAGCTGTTCTATACTCTGGCGCGTGGTTTCAAGCTGGTCATCAGCGGTGATGAAAGCCCCGCGTTGGTGTCTGGCGGCGCCGGACCAGTCGCGGTCAGCGCGCAGAATATGGATTTCAGCCTGTATTACTGGGGCAACAATGATGCGGTCAGCGCCGACCGGTATGAGCTGTTGTTGGAAGGTGCAAAATTCGCCGATGCCAACGGGTTTTGCGCCGTCTGGACGCCCGAGCGTCACTTTCACGCCTTTGGTGGCTCTTACCCCAATCCAGCGGTGACTGGTGCGGCGGTGGCCTCTGTCACAAAGAATCTAGCGGTCCGGGCAGGTAGCATCGTCGCACCGCTGCACCATCCGGCGCGAATTGCCGAAGAATGGGCGGTTATTGATAATCTGACGGGTGGTCGGGTTGGTCTGGCAATGGCGTCAGGCTGGCAGCCTGATGACTTTGTCCTGCGCCCTGAAAATACGCCGCCGGACAACAAGCCGGCATTGGCGGATTCTATCGACAAGGTGCGCAGGCTCTGGGCCGGTGAAGAGGTCGCGTTCCCGCGCAAGGACGGGAAAATGCACAGCGTGGTGACGCAGCCGCGCCCGCTGTCCAAGAAAATCCCGATGTGGGTGACGACGGCAGGTAACCCTGCCACATGGGCACAGGCCGGTGAAGTGGGCGCCAATGTACTGACGCATCTTTTGGGTCAAAGCATTGACGAGGTCGCTGAGAAGATCACGGTTTATCATGATGCGCTGCGCAAGGCAGGCCATGATCCGAAAGACCACAAGGTCACGCTGATGCTGCATACTTTCCTGGCTGATGACCGTGAAAAGGCCCGCGAAATCGCGCGCGAACCGATGAAAGACTATCTGCGCGCGGCGGCGGGTTTGATTAAGCAATATGCCTGGGCTTTCCCCGCTTTCAAGAAACCGGAAGGTGCAGCCAACCCCATGGAGATCGACCTGGGGTCGTTGGAACCGGATGAATTGGAAGCGATCCTCGATTTTGCCTTCTTGCGGTATTTTGAGGATTCCGGCCTGTTTGGCACCGTTGAGGATGGCGTGGAGCGTGTTGAAGCCCTCAAGAAAATCGGCGTCGACGAGGTGGCTTGTCTGATCGAGTATGGGATCGAAAAGCAAACCGTTCTTGACGGTCTGCGGCCGCTGGCCGAGGTGCTGCGCCGTGTGAATGGCCCAGTTGCAGAGGTTGATCCGCAGGACTTTTCAATCGCGGCGCAGATCAGACGCCATGGCGTGACCCATCTGCAGTGCACACCCAGCATGGCCCGAATGATCTGCATGAATGAAGATGCCAGTCAGGCGTTGGGTACCGTCAAGCATCTGATGATCGGTGGTGAGGCCCTGTCAGGTTCTTTGGTCGCGGATTTGGCGACGTTCACGGATGCCAGCATTGAGAACATGTATGGGCCAACCGAAACGACCATTTGGTCGACAACACAAACCGCCGGTCCTGATGAAGGGATCGTGAATATCGGCCGTCCCATTGCGAATACTCAGGTCTATGTCCTTGATGACGGAGGTCAGCCGGTGCCGGTTGGCGTGCCGGGTGAACTATATGTTGGCGGCGCTGGTGTGACCCGTGGGTACTGGCAGCGGCCCGAGTTAACCGCCGAGCGGTTTTTGCCCGACCCGTTTGTAAAGAGTGGTCAGGTAAACCCCCGGATGTACCGCACCGGCGATCTGGTGCGTTGGAGGCCCGATGGTCGGCTGGATTACATTGGTCGGACCGATCATCAGGTCAAACTTCGTGGTTATCGGATCGAACTGGGTGAGATTGAAGCAAAGCTGGAGGCGGCACCAAACGTGACCCAAGCGGTCGTGATGACCCGCGAAGACACCCCCGGAGACGTCAGATTGGTGGCGTATATGACCACATCAGGCAGTGTTGCCAATACAGATCTGCGTGAAAGGCTGGCGGTGGATTTGCCGAATTACATGATCCCTGCTCATTTTGTTACGCTGCCCAGGTTTCCTCTGACACCAAATAAGAAGGTGGATCGAAAAGCGTTGCCGGCGCCGGCAAAACCTGCGGCCGCGCCAAGGCCATCGCCGGTCGCGACCAAGACCGTAGTTTCGTCTGATGTGACCGGCGGGATCTCGGAAATCTGGTCACGGATCCTTGGAGTGTCGCAGATTGGGCCTGACGACAACTTCTTTGCGCTGGGGGGCCATTCCCTGCTCGCGGTACAGGCACATCGCGAAATGCGTGACCAGTTGGGCCTGACGAGCCTGTCCATCACGGACATCTTCCGGTTTCCGACCCTGTCGGGTCTGGGCAAGCATCTGGGCGTGACGTCGGAAACCAAGCCCGCGGTGCAAGCATCGGTGGTTGCGGACCGCGCGCAGTCACGCGCTGATGCCATGGCCCGCCGCCGCAACATGCGGGCCAACCGAACCAGATGAATGCCGGGTTAGGGTCTGACCCCATGTTGGCCGATCTGCAGGTGGTGATGCGGGGTCTGTTCCCCGCGTCGATGGGTGTGGGCGTGACAGATCCTACCGCTGAACAACCGGATTTGATGGCCGCCGAGATGGCTGCAACAGAAGGTATGGTGCCAAAGCGATTGCGCGAGTTCAGCGCTGGGCGGTATGCGGCACGGCTGGCGATGAAGGCAATAGGTCAGTCTGTGCGACCGATTCTTATGGGCGCAGATCGGGCCCCCATTTGGCCAGTAGGACTGCGCGGTAGCATTGCACATTGCGATTCCGCCTGTGTTGCGGTTGTGACTTTGAGTGACGAAACTGTCGGTGTTGATATCGAGCCTGATCTGCCGTTGGAGGCTGATCTGATCGAGGTGATAACGACTGTGGATGAACGGGAACGACTGCAAGCCCGCCCAATTGCTGAAAGAGGTTTATTGGCGCGCAAGCTATTTTGCGCCAAGGAGGCTGTCTACAAGGCGCAATACCCGATCAGCAAGGAAATGTTTGATTTTCATACATTAAATATCAGACTTTCCGCGTCGATGGGCGAGTTTCAGGCTGTTTTCTCACGCAATGTCGGTCCGTTCCGCGCGGATCAAATGGTGCATGGCCAATTTGGTGCTGCCGCTGGTTTTATGCTTGCCGGCGTTATCCTCGAACCGGTGTGATCAACAATAATTCGGTTGTCTCGTCTACATCTAATTAATTCCGTTTCGGCAACAATTTGCCATCAAGCAGGTCATTGGGCGCAAGATGATGGAAATTAACACTCTATTCATGGTTGATTATTACAAACCAATACTATCATCGATCCAAACAGCGCCGATGAGAGGATTGCGGAACAGCTGGCACTTTGGACTGGCGCTTGACACCTACGAAGAGAGAACACTGTCGCATGACACGATTGGACGACACGCAAGAACAGCAGATTGACGCACCCTCGACGGGCGGGTCGATTTTGCTGCAGTCCGTGTTTGCTGGCGTGGTTGCCGGAACGGTTGCAAATGTGATTGCGTTGTATCTGGGTTATTCAATTTGGATTGCACTGCTTTGCCACAGTATCTTTGGCGCACTCGGGATGGGTCTTGTGTTGGTGCTGTTTGCCGGCAGGCCCAAACCGATTGAGCGAAAGGTGTCACCGAAGGCGATGCCCAGGGCGGTTAGCACCGCAAGACACTGACTCTACTTCAATCCTCATGCCACTTGCTTCAGGGTAGTTCTGCGAGCAATTCACCTGCCCGTTTCATTTGCGGCAGGTCTTGACCTTCACCAAGTGTGATCGCCTTTTCCAATGCGTTCCGCGCGTCGCCTGGCCGCTCTAGCGCAAGATAGGTCAACCCGAGGTGATAGTGTGTAAGTGCATCGTCGGGCAGGCCACGCGCGGCGGGTTCGAGATATGTCAGCGCTTCGTCGAAATTGCCCTGCCGGTAGGCAATCCAACCAAGCGTATCCTGAAACTGTGGCACATCCGTTCCCCGCATCCGGGCGGCAATGGCATAGGCCCGTTGGACGCTTTCGTCATCGTCACGTCGTGTCGTGATCATGCTGGCAAGGTTGTTTGCAACGACCAGATTACTGCTGTCATTGGCATACAGATTTTCAAGAATCGCGATGGCACCGTCAAAGTCACCTATTGCTTCCAGCCGCGATGCTTTGACCAGATTGGCCATCATAGCGTCGGGTGCATCCGCCAATACGTCATCCAGAACCGCGTCTGCATCTTCCTGGCGGTCCTGTGCGACCAGCAGACCAAAGAGCCGCCCCAACACCAGTTCATTTTCAGGAAAACTCGCCAATAATTCGCGGTATCCCGCTTCGCCAGCGGCCGGATCGTCCAAGAGAACATGAACATCCGCTTGCAAGAAGCGCAATGTCGGATCTTCAGGTGCTTTTTCCAGCTCTTCACTCAAGAATGCGCGAGCATCATCCACACGACCCGCCCTGATTTGCGCTTCGATAAGTTGTGCTTTTGCGGCCATGCTGGTGCCGCCGTCGGCAATCATCTCTTCGAGGAAAACACGGGTTTCATCGAACCGCCGCTGCCTGTTGAGAAGGGCCAGTTCTGTCCGATCTGCCACGTCTTTGGCAAGGCTGTTATCCATGGCGCGCAATTGCCAGATAATGCGCGTCACCTTGTTCCATTCGCCCTGCCGCAGCTGCAACTCTCCCATCTTTGCCAGGAGTTCGATGTTTTGCGGCGCGACAGAGAGGGCGCTCGATATGACGGCTTCGGCCGCTTCCAACCTATCTTGGCTAAGTAAAAAGTTGGCATGTCTCAGGGATGGTTCGACGCCCTGATTCGAGATTTCGACCGCCAGCGCATAGCGTTCGCCTGCGAGGTCATGATCGCCTGCCCGTTCGTGCGCGGTACCAAGCAAGGTAATCAGGCTGATGTCACGCGGTGCTTCTGCGAGCGCCTGCCTTAGGACAATGATTGCCGCATTGGGATCATCATCCGCAATGGCCCAGCCAGCCTGCATCTTTAACGCATCAATATGCCCGGCATCCTCTGCCAGCACTTCGGTTACATAGGTTTGCGCCTGCGCCGTATTCCCCTGACTTTCCAGCATCTGAGCGAGGAGAATTTTGAAATCGCGAACACTGTCTGATGCCTCATTCTCTGCAATAATGCCTTCCATTTCAGCGACGGCGGCGTCCTGATCACCTTGGGCAAACGCCAGCGTGGCATGTAGGGCGCGGTACGAACTGTTGTCATCTTCGGTTGCAATCAACCGATCCAGTTCCGCGCGTGCGGCTTCCATGCCTTGCGTCTGCCGCAGAAAATCGACCACTGTCAACTTTTCGGTTTCGCTTGCATCGTCGGCAGCGGCAAGTGCGCGCAGATAGGTTTCTGCTGCGGATAGATCGTTCCGGGAAATGTACCACGCGATCAGTTCCTGCTGGACTTGTTCGTTTTCCGGGAATTGTGCCGCCATCTGCTCCAGCGCGGCTTGCGTTTTGGCGGGGTCGCCTGCTTCGCTCAGCAAACCGACACGGATGACATGCAATTCCGGCTGGTTGGGATCGATGTCCAATCCGGCCTCAACAGTTTCCAATGCGCTGTCGATCTCTCCCTGCATGATCGCATGGTCGATGACGATCTTGCGTGCAATGGTGCTGTTCGGATCCCGCGCCAATACGTCGCCTGCCACCTTGGCAGGGACTGCGGCGGGTTCTTCGGTCATGACAGCGTCACGATAGTCAAGCATAGCGTTTACGGTGATGACGCGATCATCCTCGGGGGCGAGGGGGCCGACGGCGCGCCCGTAGGTTTCGGCGTCTTCCCATCCGCTGCTAAGGATTGCGATTTCTGAGAGCGCAACAAGCGCCTCAACATTGTCCGGGTCTGTTTCGATAAGACGGACATATTGGCCATAAGCGTCAGCGATCAGGCCACGTTCGCGCTGCGCGTCGGCATAGGCCAGCCGCGCTTTGGCGTGTCGCGGATTTGCAGCAAACACGTTCCGAAACTCGACGAGCGCGCGATCAACATCACCCGCTTCGAGCAGCGCCAGACCTGACTGGTAATAGCGCTCCGCCCTTTCCTCGGCACTTTCGCAGGCGGCGAGCGCGAAAAACAGCAACACAATCAGCTTAGGCAAGATGCGGGTCATGGATCAGGGCCCATCCTTTGTTCACTCACGCGTCAAGGGCCCAAAATCAAGGATGGTCAGAAAACCAATGCACAAGACGCCATCATTGGACAATGTCCGTTGATGGCGCCGACGTGTCAATTCAGAAGCCGATCAATAACCTGTGCCGCGAACGACAACGCCAGCGGTGGCAGCGATGATTTTGCAATCCGTCGCCAACGACATTTTCTGGTAATAGGCGGTGTCGAAGGACGCCCGTGCAGCAAAGGTGCAGCTGTTCCGGTCTGAAATCTGCCACAGGCCGGTCATTCCCGGACGCATGGCGAAGTAAGCCTTGCCTGGATACAGATCCTTCTGATCCGTCATCATCGGGCGCGGGCCTACCAGGCTCATGTCGCCGGCCAGCACGTTCCAAAGCTGCGGCAATTCGTCAATTGATGTCTTGCGCAGCAACTGACCGATCGCTGTAATCCGCGGATCGTTCTTCAGCTTTTGATGGGCGTGCCATTCTTTTGCCGCTTGAGGATCGGTGGCGAGCAGATCTTTCAACTTCCGCTCGGCGTTCGGCACCATGGTGCGGAACTTCCACATCTTGAATGCACGACCACCGCGGCCAATGCGTTCCTGACTATAAAGAGGCGAATGACCATCGCGGGCCACGATCAGAGCGATGACCAACAGGATCGGCAGCAGGAATGGAAGCGATAGCACGATAAACACCGTGTCCAACGCACGCTTCACGACGTCTTTGTAGATTGGCGACGGCTTTGTCCGAAAAATGCCATATTTCGCAACAAATGCTAGGTTGTCGCTCCCGCTTCGACGGGCAGTTGATTCATTAAACATCTAAAAATCTCTCATAAAAAAACAGAACGTCATGGCAAAATGGCCATTACTCACAGGTTACATCAGTTACTCAACACTTCAACTCAGGCTTTCCCTACTCAGCCTGGGAGCCTGTAATCGGCTCAATGCTTCATTAATGAAAAATTAACAGAGTTGGAATGGCCTCAGCAAGGAAATTTGTCACAATCGACAGAATTTCAACTGAGGCGTGAGTCATCTGCCCATCATTGGTTCAGTGGGGCGGCAAATGCTGTTGGTTTCCATACATTGGCTATATTTTAGCCACAATTCGAACTTGTTGGCCCGATTCGCCTTGCATTGCAGGTGCTTCGCGATGCCAAATCAGCGCCACAATCCTCTGCTTCATTCATATCCTGTCCTTTTCGACATGTGGGACGGCGAAAGACCTGCCAATCTGCCGTAGTCGATGTAAGTGGCCAGATACCAATTACTTTGCCATGCATTGCGACATCCGTTAACAGCACATCGGATCAAAGAAACCTGAGCCTTTAGACTGCAACAGACATCATGAACAACGCCTTTGCACCATATACGGAGTTCTTTGGCCTGTCTGAGCGACCATTCTCGCTCTTGCCGGATCCAGACTTCATATATTGGACGGACGATCACAAGCGGGCCTACACCATGCTTGAATATGGTGTCATGACCCATGCCCCGATCACCCTGATCACAGGTGAGGTTGGCGCGGGCAAGACGACGCTGATGCAACACCTGCTGAATAATCTCGACGATGATCTGACGATCGGTCTGGTGTCCAATGCTCATGGTGATCGTGGTGAGCTTTTGCGTTGGGTGCTGATGGCGCTGGCGCAACCGGCTGATCCGGAAGCCAACTACGTCGATCTGTTTACGCAATTCCAGAAGTATCTGATCGCTGAATATGCAGCCGGTCGACGGGTAATGTTGATCTTTGACGAAGCGCAAAACATGAGCCGCGAGTCGCTTGAAGAGTTGCGCATGTTCACGAACATCAACGCAAACAAGGACGAGTTACTGCAATTGATCCTGATCGGCCAGCCGGAACTACGCGATATCATCCGCCGCCCGGACATGAAGCAGTTCGCGCAGCGGGTCGCGGCCAGTTTTCATCTGAAGCATATGGATCAAAAGACCGTTTATTCTTATATTGTCCATCGTATTGAACGTGTGGGTGGCAAACAGCACATGTTCAACAAGGATGCGGCCAAGCTTGTCCACGAGGCGACCAATGGAATTCCGCGCCTGGTAAATCAGCTTTGCGATCTGTCGATGTTATATGCATGTATCGCACAGCGCGAGATCGTTGGCCCTGAACATGTAAAGGCCGTTCTGGCTGATGGTGCGTTCTTTGCGCCGGGGTCAGGCGATGAAAGGGGTGACGCAGAATTATGATTGCGGATATCAAGTTTTACATTTCGCTTTTCCTAAGGCGCTTTCATTATTTTTTGTTAGTTTTCATCATCTTCGCGACAACCGGTGCGGTGCTGGCCTATACTTTGCCGCCTGTTTATCGTGCTCAGGCACGGCTGTTGGTCGAATCCCCGCAAATCCCCGACGACCTGGCACCGTCGACTGTGCGCGCCGGTGCCGCTGAGCTACTGCGTGTCATCGAGCAGCGCCTGCTGACCCGCGCCAACCTTCTGGATATCGCGCGTCGCTTTGATGTTTATCCTGATGCATCCACCATGAGCGCTGATGAAATTGTCAACGATATGCGGTCCCGTATCGGTTTCAGCCTGCCGCGTGACGGACAAACCACGGGATTGGTTTTCGTGTCATTCGAGGCACCATCGGCAGAAACATCGTCAGAGGTTACAAATGATCTGCTGACCCAGATTCTGCAGCAAAATGTCGAATTGCGGACCACTGTGTCGGGTCAGACGCTGGATTTCTTCCAACAGGAAGTCAGCCGTCTGGATGCTGAGCTCGCGCAGCAGGATGCGCGCATCCTTCAGTTCAAGCTGGAGCACCGCGATGCGTTACCGGAAAGCCTGGACTATCGTCGCACCCGTCTATCGGCCTTGCAGGAACGGGTCTTGCAGATTGATCGCGAGTTCGCGGCCCTCTCGGACAGACGCACCCGACTGGCAGAACTATTCGAGCAGACAGGACGGCTTGACCTCAATGAAGCCAGCCTGCCGCCTGAACAGCGCCAGTTGCGGGCGTTGCAGGATGAGCTGGCATCTGCGCTGGTCATTTATTCGCCGACCAATCCGCGTGTGCGGTCGTTGCAGGCCCGTGTCGCCGCGCTCGAAGAGATCGTGAAAGAGCAAATTGCCGGGACGACAGGTCGCCAGACTGAGCTGTTGACAGCCTATGATCTGCAGATTTCCGACATTGATGGGCAGATCAGCTTTCTGGCCGAACAAAAGACGTTGGTTGAGGCCGAGATGGAAGTGTTGATTGCCACCATCAACGCAACGCCAGAGAACGCCATCACATTGGGTACTTTGGAGCGCAACTATGAAAACATCCAGATGCAGTTCAATCAGGCCACAGAGGCGTTGAGCGAAGCACGCACCGGTGACCGGATTGAGGCGATGTCAAAAGGGCAACGCATTGTGGTGATTGAACAGGCTACAGTCCCAAGCGGACCGTTTAAGCCCAATAGAAAACTGATTCTGGCTGGTGGTGCCGCCGGTGGTATGGCTGCAGGCGTTGGTCTGATCTTTTTGCTGGAGCTTCTGAACCGCGCAATCCGCCGCCCCGTTGAATTGACAAATTCGCTGGGTATCAAGCCGTTTGCGACGTTGCCCTACATGATGACCGGCGGACAGAAAGCAACACGCACACTGATCATCGTGCTGATCTTGCTGGTTGTCGGTCTGGGTGTGCCCGCTGGCCTGTTCTTTGTGCATACGAATGTCATGCCGATCGATATCATTGTCGATAAAGTGCGCGGCGTAGTGGGAATTTAGTGATGGATCATATTCGTACCGCGATCGAACAGGCCCGTAAGGAGCGCGAACTTAACAAGCAGAAACGCGACAATCCGTTCACCGCCCCGCTACAGTTGTCACCTGATGAGGCGAAGTTCGCGCTGGAGCAGTTGTGGCAGAAGTTGCCGGACCACGACATCAATCCCAAGCGGCTGACCCGCAATCGTGTCATGACATATGCGGCTAATGCGGCGGCGACACCTTTTGACGTGATGCGCACCAACCTGCTGCATGAGATGCGCAGCAACAAATGGCGGCGGGTCGCCATCACATCGCCTGGCAGCAAATGCGGAAAGACAACGATCAGTCTGAATCTCGCTTTTAGCCTCGCCCGTCAGCGTGACATTCGTGTGATGGTGATCGAATTGGATATGCGTCGCCCGGCTATCGCCAGGATATTGGGCATGCGTCACAACACCAATTTTGCGTCGGTTCTTGCAGTGCAAACCAAGGTTGATGACAGCATTCAACGGGTCGGTGACAATCTGGCTTTTGCCGTACCGCAAAGCTCGAACCAAAGCCCGGCGGAGTTGCTGCAGAGCGTTCATGCGGCCCATGTGATTGATGCGATCGAACAACGCTATCAGCCTGATATCATGATCTTTGATATGCCGCCGATGCTGGTTGCCGACGATACGATTGCCTTTACGGATCAGATTGACTGTATGCTGCTTGTCGGCGCAGCCGAGACGACGACGATGGATGAAATCCACCGATGCAAACAGGATCTGGAAGCGCGGACCAATCTGCTGGGTGTCGTGTTAAACAAGTGCCGCTATGTTGATACAGCGGAAAGCTATGGCACCTACTGACTCCGGTCGGTTCGCAAGTTCAGTATGCAGGCTGTGAGGATCATCAATGGCCCGGCCATTTCCATGATCCAGTTCACCCGTATGTTCTGAAACCGCATGTTGATTAGCTGATCCATGTGGTGAAAGCCCACCGCTCTTACGGCCACGAATGCCAACACAACTGTTAATCCAATCAGCGCTAGTCCGGTCCGACGCATGGTACCGCGAAGGATCGTCAAGGTTATGATTGCCAGCAGCGACATCAAAGCCAACAAAACGATGATGAAGCCCACCTGAACAACCCGTCGCGAGCCGTACCAACCTTGCAACTGGGCCATACAACGGGCGCTCGCGGTCAGTAATGACTGAAGGTCCAGCTGCTTGTTGATTGCCAACAAAATCATGATCAAGCCAAGCGCGCGCCAAAAGAACCGCTCGCGACCCGCCGACGGATAGGGGAAGCGGCCACTGCTCGCCGTTCGAAATGCCGCCAGTCCTGTCAGTACGTAAACTGCGACAATGACCCAACCCATGATACCGGGGTCACCAATGCCGACCTGCCATGTGCGATGCGCGCAGTTCCAGATTGTCGTCAGCACCTTCATTCCCTCTGATGAATGGACCCTCGCAGCTTACCGAGCTGAGACCGTTGCGCAAACTGTGGTTGGCGATGAGGATAGCCTGTCATTGGCTCGAGAGACCGGGGCCAGATCAGCACATCACGACATTCTTTGTTGCAAATGGTAGCGTTTTTTGTGCCACTGCGGTATGATGGACGCGGTTATCTCATTTATGCAATTTCAGTAGTCCTTACCAAGTTTCATGTCGCAGACACCTACAATCTCGCAACCATTTGGACGGGTCGCCCCCCTGTTTACTTGGGGTATGTTCTGGCTTTTCGTCATGACGATCGGCGCCGGCATTTTTTTTGATGAGGGTATTCAAGAGCTGCTGACCGCGTGGCAGTTGCCGGAATATAGTCATGGCCCGCTGATCCCGATCTTGTCGGCGCTTTTGTTCCTGCGCCAGCTAAAGTCCGTACCTGTCGATACGTCTATGCAACTGGATCGTCGACCGGGCATTGTTCTTTTGGTATTCGCGCTGCTCTTGGCGCTTGCGGGCAAGCTGATCGGGATTGGGGATTTTGTCACATACGGTCTTATCCTTTGGGTTGGCGCGCTTTTGCTGATCAGTTTTGGTTGGAAACAGGGCAAGCATTTCTGGCCACCCGTCCTGCATCTGGTTTACATGCTGCCTTTGCCTGGCGCGCTCTACTACGGCGTTTCGACGTATCTGCAGGGCGTTTCATCAGAGCTTGGCGTGTATTTCCTTAAGCTGCTGCAAGTGCCTGTCTTCCTTGAAGGCAACATCATCGACCTTGGGGTTTACAAACTTCACGTCGCCGAAGCCTGCTCTGGGTTACGCTACCTTTTTCCGATCCTGAGCTTTTCCTATATCTTCGCGGTCCTTTACCGGGGTCCCACATGGCATAAGGTGGTTCTGCTGATATCGGCGGCGCCGATCACGATCTTCATGAATGCGGTACGCATCGCGATTGCCGGCGTCATCGTCAACAGCTACGGCGTCGCGCATCTGGAGGGGTTTTCGCACTTCTTCGAAGGCTGGGTGATCTTCGTGGCCTGCATTCTGCTTCTGTTTCTTTTGGCGTGGGGTATGTTGTTCTTGCGTCGGGACAAGATGCGGCTGACCGATGCACTTGATCTGGATACACGCGGCTTGGGTGAGCAGTTCATGCGTCTGCAGTATCTGCAGCCATCGCGGGCATTTGTCGGCAGTGCAATTCTCGTCGTGTTGATGGCTATCACCTGGCAGGCCTTGCCCAAGCGGGACATCGTAACTGTGTCACGAACGCCATTTGCACTATTTCCAACCGAGATCGGGCCGTGGCAAGCCGGATCACAGCGTGCGTTGGCCCCAACCATCGAGCAGATCCTCGCGGCCGATGATTACTACTCGGCCACATTGACCCATCCTGATCGGGCAGATCAGGTCGAGCTTTTCATCGCTTGGTATGCGAACCAGAACAAAGGTGGCGTTCATTCGCCAGAGGTTTGCCTGCCCGGCGCGGGGTGGGAGATTGCGGCACTTAGTCAGGTCGATGCACCCTTCGCCAGCGATACGCCTTTCACCTTGAACCGGGCGATCATCCAAAAGGATGCGAGCCGGATGCTGGTCTACTACTGGTTCGAACAGCAAGGCCAGCGGACGGCCTCGACCTTGACCGCCAAGATGCAACTTTTGCAGGGCAAAATCACCAATGGTCGCAACGACAGTGCGATTGTGCGACTGATCACGCCCATTGACGGCCCAAGCGGTATGCCAGCGGCCGAGGCACGGCTAAACGAAGCAAGCCAAAATCTACTTAGCCAATTGCCAAGGTTCATACCTGACGTGTAAAATTAGATATTGAAAGCCAGAGGCGGGCCTGACGGCTCCGAATCCGAGCCAAAAACCTTTTGAGTGGAAGTTACTATGACCAAACCTGTTTATGCCATTGATCCTGAAACCCTGCTGATTTCATCCGCAGCAGCGCGTGAAGCGGCTGCGCCGGCTGCCGAGGCCTACCAATCACAAGAACCTTATGCGCATGGGTCGTTCGACAACTTTCTGCCTCCCGAAGTTCTTGAGCGGGTCAAGGAAGAGTTGAAAGAGCTTCCCGAAGCCGAAAGCAGCTTCAACCGTGCGCAGGAAAAGCTGAAAACCAGCTATATCCCCGAGCGTCTGCCGCCCTATACCCGCAGTCTGTTCTATGCGCTGAACTCCAGACCGTTCATCGCGTTTCTTGAGGAACTGACAGGCATCGATGGCCTGATCCCTGATCCCTATTTCATCGGTGCGGGCATTCATGTGGTCGCAAACGGTGGCCATCTGGATATCCACGCCGACTTTAACCACCACGGCAAGATGAACCTGGAACGCCGTTTGAACGTCCTCATCTACCTCAACAAGGATTGGAAGGAAGAATGGGGTGGTTCATTTGAGGTGTGGGACAAGAATATGAACGGCAAAGTCAAAAGCTTTGTTCCGTTGTTCAACCGCATGGTGTGTTTCAACACTTCTTCAGATTCTTGGCATGGAAACCCCGAGACGGTGAACCATCCCGAAGGCGAGCCGCGTATGTCGATTGCGCTTTATTACTATACGGCGTCCTGGGACGAGACTCGCAAGTCACACAGCACTTTGTTCAAGCCTCGTCCGGGGACAGCCGACCAGCGCGACAAGCTGGAAGCGCGGCATGCGACGATGCGTAACCTGCTGCCGCCTTTCCTCTACCGCCGCTTGGCGCCGCGGTTGCGCCGACTTGGTATCTGATCAGGTCTGGGGTAGTCCGGCCTTGGGATAGTTTTGCACGACCTCCCAAACGACGGTTTGCATTAGCTCGGCGGCCTCTGCTGATGGAGCGGTCGCATCGCTGCCGTCCGCGCGCTTGAGGGCATAGGGGAGCCCGACAGGTGACGTTTGATACAACACTGCGTAGTGGGTGAGCGCCACAAGATAGGCCCCAAGATCGTTGAAGTGAATCTGGTCGCTGAACAGGTCAGATCGTCCGCCAATTCCGTCTACGCCGCCCCGGGCCTCGACCTCGCGCACGAATTTTGCCATGACCTGCCCGGCGGGGATCACCGTGATCGGTCGCGGATCATCCATGCGTGACACCGCCGGGCGCAGCACGCCATCCTCCCAATAACGGGTCAGATCCCGATCAAGCCGTTCAAGCCAGCCATCCGGATCGTCAAGCGGGTGCCAGCTTTCGTACAGATAGACGCGGACCGATGAGTCGGCGTCCCAACCGGCCTTTGCCCAAAGATGCAGGTATGTCGGCGCGTCGTGGTATTTGATCGCGTCTCTTATCTCGACCATTTCGGTCAAGATGATCGCATCATAGTCGCCTGACGTGACAGCCTGTTTTGCGTCGCGATATCTGGGATGATCATTTTCAGCATCAAAGCCGTTGATCTGTTCGTCCGGTTCCCAATGCGCCTTAAGCGGTGTGCCCCAGCCAAGCTGGCTTTCGTATTGATGCCCGTCGCCAGCCAGCTGCGCCAGCATGGCAGGCATATCCCGCCCCACCAGGCTATGCCCCAAATGAAATACACGTTGTGGGCCATCGGGAACAGGCTGCGGCGATGCATAGAGCGCATCAAAGCTGGCCTGATCCATGGGGCGTGAGAAACCGAAACGGAATGCTGCCGCCAGAGCTGCGGCGGCCAAAAGAAAAATGACGAAAACTCTTCCACGTTGTAAGCGCAATGCGTCGCTCCTTCCCTTGAAATGCAGATAAACTCGCTTGCCAACATCATATAGTGTGCGGTTGCTGAAAGGCATCGTCATTGTTTCGCCGAGAGATACGTCAAAAGGGGCGCCTTAGCTTGGGTGTCATAGGACATTTGTTGCGGTTGCGGCGACACTGTCTGCCCGACGCTGGATTCAGACGATTTACAGCAGAAACAATATCGACCATCTGTCTCCATTGACTCCCCTCAGGCAAGAGATTTGACCTCATCTCAGACAACAAACCGCTGCAATTTGGATGCCCCGAATCGCCATCATTGCATAGCAAATGCAGAAATATGCTTTGTGTCATTGACCTTAGGGTAAAGTAATCGGCACAGGGCGCTTTGCCATATTTTCGCCACAAATGACCGCGCGCGCTTTAGTTCCATTGTACTAAAAATGGAAACAAAAATTGTCCCTTGCCCCGAGGTCACGGGTGATTGTCGCTTACTCCGGTTTGACCGGTCGGCAAAATGTCGCCCGAAAGACTGCCCACCATACACCGTTGTTGAACGAAAATGGGTCGACCCATATCACCCCTAGGCCGACACGGATTCGGCCTGAATATAACGACCCTGAAGAAGACCAAAATGACCCGGAAAACATATAATTTTCAATGCTTTGTGCATAAATCGGCGCAAGGTAGTTGGCGCCGGTGGAGTATGGGTCTGAGTGCCGCCGGGTCGTCAATGGCAGCGATTTTTCCAAGAACCGTTAGTCATTTTTTCAGAAACAGTAGGATATGCCGTCGGAAACAATCTGCCCGATTGTTTGGACACAGTTTTACCACAACAGGGCCTTTCGCAAGCCGCCGCGCATGCTGAGTATTGCGTGGTACCTAAACACTCACACCACACCGAGTTGCCTCTTTTCCTAGTGACCCCACCCAAAGGAAGAAAGAATGAGCAGAGTTTACGACCCCAGGTTTGATGTTCCGATTTTCGGAACCGGCTTCTACGCAGAGTATTACGCTTTGCCGAACACCGTCACAAACCTGAGCGCGATCGATTTCGACGCCCCCCCCGTCATGGTGGGCACTGTCAGCTCCCTGGACAACTACGCGTTGGAAAGCAGCTTTTGGGATGGTGGGCCCGAAGATCTGTTCGCCGCGCGTTACACAAGCGAGCTGAATGTTGAAACCGGCGGATCGCACACGTTTTACCTGAACTCCGATGATGGTTCGGCGCTCTATATCGACGGTGAACCGGTCATTGATAACGATGGATTGCATGCGGCCGAGCTGCAGCAGGTTACTGTCGATCTGACAACAGGTGTTCATGATATCGAGGTGCGCTATTTCGAGGCGTTTGGCGCTCAGACGCTGCAGCTCTATTGGCAGACGCCCAACAATCCTTGGGACCCCGTTCCAGTCGATTCCAATGTGCTGACCTATCGCAACGAAGTTGCGGACGATGCTGGCGATAGCCCTGATACACCTTCGGGCGATACCGATCAGCCTGACGTCATGCCTTTGGATAACCCCGGGCTGCTGGTGGATTTCTTTGTTGTCAACAAACGCGCAAAGGATCTGTCGCGGGTAGATTTTGACGGCACGCCGACCAAAACCGAGACGATTGATGCTGTTCAGTTTGGCGACGGTAGTGGCCTGCTGTGGGATGATGGTTGGGCAAAATCGTTCGCCGCCCGAATGACCGGAAATCTGCATGTCGACAATGCGGGAAGTTACACGTTTTATCTGACAGCGGATGATAACGCCACGTTGTACATCGATGGCCAGCCGATCATCGGTATGGAGTGGCTGCACACGAAGACCTCTGAGGCGATTACCGTCAATCTGGATGCGGGTGTGCATGACATTGAGCTGCGCTACGTCGAAAAGCGCGGCTCGCAAAACTTGGTGCTTGAATGGCGCGGGCCGGACAGCAATGGCATTCGGTCTGTTATTGATGGCGACAACCTGAGCCACGGCGAAGTTGTTGACGGCGGCGGTATGGACACCGGTGGAGACACTGGCGGAGATACCGGCGGCGACACTGGCGGTGATACCGGTGGCGACACTGGTGGGGATACTGGCGGTGGCATGGACCACGGCGGCGACCATGGCGGAGACACTGGCGGTGATACCGGTGGGGATACTGGCGGCGACACCGGTGGTGATACAGGCGGTGGCATGGACCACGGCGGCGACCATGGCGGAGATACCGGCGGCGACACTGGCGGTGATACCGGTGGCGACACTGGTGGTGATACAGGCGGTGACACTGGTGGTGATACAGGCGGTGACACCGGTGGCGATACTGGCGGTGGCGTGGACCACGGCGGCGACCATGGTGGAGATACCGGCGGCGACACTGGCGGTGATACCGGTGGCGACACTGGTGGTGATACCGGAGGTGACACAGGTGGGGATACCGGCGGTGGCATGGACCAAGGTGGAGATACTGGCGGCGATACCGGCGGTGATACCGGAGGTGACACTGGTGGCGATACCGGCGGTGGCATGGATCACGGTGGCGACCATGGCGGTGGTCACGGAGGCGATGTTGATCTGCCTACGACACCTGCAGAGATTGAAGCTTTTGTTGCGGCTGTTCGGGCCGAGCCAGATGGTCACGCCCATGGTGATGATGCTGGCATGGCGATGGAGCACTCTCAGCTTCTCGACCTCGTCCCGCGTTCGGAGGCCACACATATCGCTATTTCGAATGGCGACTGGTTTGATGCAAGCACATGGTATCAAGGCAACATACCCGATGCCGGTGCCCAGGTTCTGATCCCGAAGGGGGTTTCGGTCACTTATGACGGCGAGAGTGAGGAATCGCTCTTTACTGTCCGCGTCGACGGTGAGCTTGCCTTTGCGACCGATACCGACACCAAGATGGTTGTGGACACCTTTGTTGTCTCAACATCTGGCCGGCTTGAAATCGGCACAGCTGACAATCCGATTGATGCAAACGTCAATGCGGAGATTGTGATTGCCAATAACGGTGACATCGACGTCAGCTGGGATCCATCATTGTTGTCGCGTGGTGTCATTTCGCATGGCGAAGTCGAAATCCACGGTGCGCAGAAGGACTCATTCCTCAAAGTCGATGATGCACCAATGGCGGGCGACACATCGCTGAGCCTTGCCGAGATTCCTGACGGCTGGCAGGTGGGCGATACGATTGTGATCACCGGTACGCATAAGACCGGTTGGACCAATACGGCTGCCGGTCATATCGAAAGCCAGGATGAAGAGGTAACTATTACGGCGATCAACGGCACCGAAATCAGCTTTGATCGTGCGCTTCAGTACAACCACGACACCCCGCGCGATGACTTGTCGGCCTATGTGTCAAACATGAGCCGTAATATCACAGTGTCGAGTGAAGATGGCGATGCATCGGCCGTACATCATCGCGGTCATGTCATGTTCATGCACAGCGATGACGTCGATGTCCGTTATGCCGCGTTCGACGATCTGGGTCGGACCGACAAATCCATCGCCGCGTTTGATGGCAGCTCTGCGGGATCGCTTGATGCGGACAGCAATGTGAAAGGTCGGTATTCCTTCCACTTCCACAAGACCGGGACCGACGATCAGGACGATCCGGCGATGGCTGTTGGTAACGCCGTCAGCGGCGGCCCAGGCTGGGGTTTTGTACACCACTCCAGCAATGCCAACTTCACCGACAACGTTGCGTTTGACGTCTTTGGTGCGGGTTTTGCGGCAGAGAGCGGTGACGAAACCGGTGTTTGGGTTCGCAATATGGCGATCAAATCCGAAGGTATCGGTTTTGGTGATTGGACGGCGAAAAACCAGACAGATGTGGATCGGCTTGATACAGGCCGGACCGGCGATGGCTTCTTCTTTGCTGGCCGGCTTGTCGAAGCAGCCGAGAACGTGGCCGTCAACACAACGAACGGGTTTGTCTGGATGCACCGCAATGCACTGGATGCGCCAACGGCGGGTCTGGATCAGCCAGAAATCGGCTATGGCTTCGATACCATGCCCACCAATCTGACGCCAATCCAGGGTTTCCGCGACAACGAAGTATTTGGTGCCCACACTGGCTTGATGGTGATCAAGGACAACGCTGCACAGCAGCAGCATGAACTACGCTCAGTGTTTGATGGTTTCCTGGCATGGGAAACTGCCGAAGGTGTGAACATCAGCTACACAGCACACTACACGATGCTCGACTTTGACCTGCTGGCGCCGCGTGTCGACCAGCCGGGCGTCGGGAGCATCGGTGTGAACTTCGGTGCGATGGCCTTTGACATGGTCTTTAACGGGATCAAGATGGAAGGCTTCGACTATGGCGCCTATCTCGATCAGGAATTCTTCCGTCCGGTGGCGGATGCTGACGTTGATCACATCTTCATCGATCTTGAGATGGACAACATCAATCAGGAGTTTGTTGGGTTCAACGCCAACAGGCATCACATCCTGACGTCTGCTGATTTGGAGCCGGGTCGGATTGGCTTTACTCATAACGGTGATACCAGCCTGTCCGATGGCGAAGCCTTTGATCTGGGCGGTATCAAGACTGACTCGATCGGCACCCGCAATCGGGAGTATGATGGTGATCCGCTGGCGTTGGAGTTCTATGCGCAGATTGCACAGATCATCACGACCGAAGGGTACTATCGAACAGAAGATGGCCGGAACGTAGTAGTTGTCGAGGATTTCATTGCGGATCGCGCCACAGGTGAGATCACGAAATTCGCTCACATCGTCACAATCGAAATGACAGAAGCGCAGTTGCAGAACAACTGGATGCTGAACAACTACTATACCGGTGCCAAGTTTGCCGGTACGATTTCGCTGGATGGGGTCGCACCGACTGCTGTGGATGACACAGCGTCCGGACGCAGCGGTGAAAGTGTGTATATAGACGCAATCGCCAATGACTTTGATCAAGACGGTGACGCATTGCGTGTCGATGGTTTCCTCGATGCGGAATACGGCGAGGTCTACATGCAGGAGGACGGCCGTCTGTTGTACCGGTCAGACGTTGGTTTCACCGGGACGGACAGTTTCCGTTACTGGGCAACCGATGACGATGGCAACTTTACACCTGCAACTGTCACCATCGACGTGTGGTAAATGAAAGACTGCATGATACCCAGTGTCTTGGGTATCATGCAAACGCAGGTCCACTTTGGCCATAAGGCCAAGTGTTCTTGACGATCATAGTATTGAGAGTTCTTGGTGGCGTTTTCGGTATCTCGTCATGGTCGGGGTGCAACAGAGAGTTCCGCGGCACAATGATCAGATGGGCGACGCTTTTCGAGTTTTTGTAAGTCTTTGTCTTTAATACAGAAACCCCTCTCGCTCATGCTCGTGAAAGGGGTCAATCGGCCTGACCAAACCTCTGATTCAACCAAATAAGAACATATTCTCGCCAATATACGATTTCAGATTGCCGCGGAGTTCGATGAGTCTTGTTGATCGAGCTAGAGAGAAACACTTGGATAGCCACATATGTCACTATTACAGAATAAAATTGCGCTTTCACTATGCCTTGCGGTGCTACCATCTACTCTTTTGGCCGATCAGGTAACGGTGTCCAGCCCGGATGGATCAATCACCATCTCGGGCGAATTGCTTTCGTTCGATGACAACGTCCTGGTCCTGAATACAGAATTGGGTGAGCTTCGCCTGGCACGACAGGCCACCATCTGTGAAGGTGCGGCCTGCCCGCAGTCTTCGGTCAACCTGGATATGCAGGTTCTGGTCAACGAACCCGACACTGCGATGCTGCTGCGTCGCTTGGTTGACGGTTTTGCGCAAGAGCAGAATCTTGTTGGTCTGGCCTTCCCGGATGCGCAAGGCAACATCGCGCGCGTAGAAATTCGAGACAATGCGCGGTCGACAATCGAAGGGACCGTCAACGTTTCGATTCAGCCGGGCGTTTCTGCATTTCAGCAATTGATCGCCGGCAATGTCGATATGGACATCACAACCAATGCCGTGCCCGCGAATGTTGCGGAGCAGGCCATCGCGTCCGGACAGGTTGATCCGCGTGATCCCAGCCGCGAGCGGGTTCTGGCCCTTGATGCGCTTGTTCCCGTTGTTCATCCAAGCAACCCGGTGCGATCTGTGTCGCTTGAGGAACTTGCCCAGATCGCGGCAGGCCGTATCACGAACTGGTCGGAGATTGGCGGTGAGAACGCCCCAATCCGGATGCTTCTGCCGGCGGTCGACTCTTCGTTGGATGCGGCATTCTCAGAGCTGGTACTTGACCCCAACCGCGTTCGACTGCGCCGCAGTGCCGAACGGGCCGAAAGTGAAAGTCAGGCAGCAGCCGCAGTGGCTTCGGATGTCAATGCTATCACCATCACCAGCCTTTCCGGCAATGGCGACGCGGAAATCCTGCCAATCCGGCTGTCATGTGGTCCTTTGGCCTATGCAAGTGACTTCGCCATCAAGGCTGAGGAGTACCCATTGGGTCAGCGTGTCTACGCTTACACCGATGCAAACCTGCCATCCTCGCAAGCCAGCTTCCTTGATTTTGCGGCATCTGACGACGCTAAATCATTGGTTAATGAGGCTGGTTATGTTGACCTGTCCATCGAACCGCAGCCAATCAGTTTGCAAGGTACCCGCATGACTTCCGCGATCTTGTCTGCGGGGACGGGCGGCACGCTTGGCCTGGTACAAAGCTTTGCACAGGATTTGGCGACGGCGGATCGTTTGTCGACAACTTTCCGTTTCACATCCGGGTCCGCGCGCCTTGACAACAAGTCGCAGGGCGATGTGGAGCGTATGGTACAGTTCCTTAACAGCGACGAAGCGAGAAACCGGGATATCCTTGTTATCGGGTTCACCGATGATGTTGGTCGCTTTGACTTGAACGAGCGTCTGGCCTTGCTGCGGGCGACCAGTGTTCGCGACGCTCTGGTCGGCGCGCTGGGTGGTGATGCCCTTGCAGGTCGCATGTCTGTATCGACGTATGGCCCGCTGGCACCTGTCGGCTGCAACGACACGGCAGACGGTCGCGAAAGTAACCGCCGTGTTGAGATTTGGCTGCGTTAACAGGTCGAAATCGACAGAGATGCAGCCAATTGATGAACAGAACAATGCGTTCGCGAAAGTCGGCGGAGAGACCCCGCCAAGAGTTAGGAAAAAGTTGAAATGAAACGCAGAACACTTTTGGGCGGAGGCGTTGCAGCTGCCACGGTTGTGGCAACGCCCGTAATTTCCCAAGACAGGGTGAGCTTGTCGCTACTGACCGACCGCGGTGATGCGGCGTCATCACTGTCTGATCGGATCGGCGCTGTTTCTGGTGGCCGCATCAGTGTCGACGTGTCGACAGCAACCGCATCAGACACAGCCGGTTTCCTTGACCAGGTATCAGGTGGCGGAGCGGATATGTATCTGACGTCACATGATGCATTTGTGTCGCGAAACCCAGCTTTTGGTTTGTTTGCCGCAATGCCCGGCGGCATGTCACCAAGTGAGCTGGAAAGCTGGGTCACCGTGGGTGATGGACGCTTCATGCTTGATTTGCTGGGAGAAGAGTTTGGTATCAAGGCCTTCATGGCCGGCGATGATGGGGCCATGCCGATGTGGGCGCGCCGTCCAATCGCAGGTCTTTCCGACCTTCAGTCCGGCGGCGTGGCCTCCTCCGGACTTGGCCTGCGGGTCCTGTCTGACATGGGTGTTCAGAATGTTGTCGATATCCTGTCAGGCGGCGATCTTTCATCAGTCGCGGCAATCGAAGGACTCAGCGTTGCCCAAATGACCCGGTCGGGTCTTCTTGGTGCCTTCCCACACATGATAACACCAAATGCCGGGCGGCCATCCGCCACTTTGGGCGCAGGGGTGAACCTGTCCAGATGGTCTTCGCTTTCCGAGGCGGATCAGCTTTTGATCGAACGCTGCATTATGGCGGAACATGGCGTGCAGCGTAGCCTTGCGCTCCATAACAATGTCGTTGCCCTGTCAGAGGCCGGATCGGCTGTGACGTCACACGAGATGCCCCAAGATGTCTGGGATGCACAGATTGCGAGCGCCAACACCGTTCTGGCGCAGATGTTTGATGCCGGCGATATCGCAGCAGATTCAGCAGATGCCTACCTCTTTTTCATCGGTGACGTTGCCGGATGGAGCGAGATTGGCGAAACCGCCTATTTCCTGGGCCGCAAGCAGGCATTGACCCTATGACTTACCAATTTGACAAAAAGACAACGATGGCGGCCGAAGCTGATACCTCCAAATTGTCACGCCGCCGTGCTCTTTTGGGGGCTGGTGCTGCAGTGACTGGTGCCGCTGCACTTGCCACCCCGGCAATTTCTCAGGGTGCGCCGCAGATCATTCGTATGGCAACATCCTGGCCTTCCGGTCTTGGTGGTCTGGCCGATAGCGCCGCACGTGTTGCCGAGGGCATCACCGTTGGCAGCGAAGGACGTTTGAGTGTGGAGCTCTACCCGGCAGGACAGCTTGTTCCGCCGCTCGGCGTACATGACGCGGCGAGCGCTGGCGAGATCGAGATGTACCACTCAGCCGAGTATTACTTTCAGGGTAAGCATCGCGGCATGAACTTCTTCACAACGGTTCCTTTGGGGCTGACATCGGTTGAGCATGCTGCGTGGTTGAAGAACGGTGGTGGTCAGGAACTCTGGGATGAGCTGAATGCTGGCTTCGGCGTCAAATCCTTGGCCGTCGGTGGAACGGGCGTTCAGATGGGCGGCTGGTTCAACAAGGAAATCACCAGCATGGCTGATTTCGAAGGCCTGACAATGCGTATGCCTGGTCTGGGTGGCCAGGTTATCACACGCCTTGGTGCCAACGCAGTCGTCCTCCCTGGCGGCGGCATTGTCGAAGCCTTGTTTGAAGGTACGATCGACGCGACCGAATGGGTTGGGCCCTATAACGATCTGCAGTTCGGTTTTCAGAAGCTGCTGTCTACCTATATCTATCCAGGTTTTCATGAACCCGGAACAACGGCAGCTGTCGGATTCAACATCGATTTCTGGAACAATCTGTCCGATGTTGATCGCGCCTTGATCGAGGCGGTGGCGGATGCCGAACTGACCTATCACACCGCCGACTACTATGGGAACAATGGGATTGCGCTGGTCCAGTTGCTTGCTGAAGCTGGTGTGAAGCCAACACGTCTTCCCGACGACGTATGGAATGAATTGGCTCGTGTATCCTTTGAGGTGACAGCCAGTGTTGCGGATGACGACGAGATGGGCCGTAAGATCGTTGAAAGCTATGATGCCTACCGCGCATTGGTCGGCAATGCCGGACCGATGAGTCAGGCGGAATACCTGGCCAAGCGTGGCGCGACTGATCTGTTCGCCGACGTCTGAAGTCGGTGGGAGAGCCTTTTGGGGGTGAGGGTTGCGCCCTCGCCCTTCAGGCCGTCCAAAACGATCCTGATCCTCTCTTCTGCCAAACACTGAATGTATGTCGCCCAACCGATGTCATTGAAGAATTTCTCGCCGTGGTTCCGTTTGATTCCGGGTTTCTGTCTCATCTTAAATCCCTGATGGTTACGATGAGCCAGAAACTATCTTATAAAATCGCCCCAAACTGTCCCATTGGCGCTAACGTCAGAAACTTGGCATCACCTCAACACAGCATGAGATGTCCCATTGTCTGTCTCCTTGTTACAGCAAATGCTATCGAGGGAGCGGTATCAAACCGGGACAGGTCCATTTGGCGCCTCCTAAAAGTGTGAGATGCCGCTGATACTAGATTGTCTCAAAGAGTGACGCAGAACTGGAAAACTAGGCCAAAGTTTTTTTTATCCGCCCCCGACCAACCCTCGCAATTCATAAATCAACTCCAACGCCTCCCGCGGCGTCAGCTCATCCGGAAACACATCTTTCAACCGATCCTCAACTGCTGACTCCTTCGCAGCAGCCAACACAGGCGTAGCGACCGCTGAAAACAGCGGCAAATCATCAATAATCGCCTTCTGCGCCCCGCCACCTTCGCGTTCGCCCTTCTCCAGCGCCTCCAGCACAACCTTCGCCCGTTCCACCACAACCGGCGGCAGCCCGGCCAGCCGGGCCACCTGCACGCCATAGCTGCGGTCGGCCGTCCCGCGCTTCACCTCATGCAGGAAAATAACATCCCCGTCCCATTCCTTGACGGTAACAGTGGCATTCTCAACACCGTCCAGCTTGCCCGCCAGCGCGGCCATCTCGTGATAATGCGTGGCGAACAATGCCCGGCACCGGTTCACATCATGCAGATGTTCCAGCGTCGCCCAGGCAATCGACAAGCCGTCATAGGTCGCCGTTCCTCGGCCAATTTCATCAAGAATAACAAGGGCTTTGTCATCCGCCTGGTTCAGGATTGCCGCCGTCTCCACCATCTCGACCATGAACGTGGACCGGCCTCGCGCCAGATCATCAGACGCCCCGACACGGCTGAAGATCTGGCTAACGACCCCAATATGCGCCTCCGCCGCAGGCACGAAACTCCCCATCTGAGCGAGGATTGCCAGCAGCGCGTTCTGGCGCAGAAACGTCGATTTACCGGCCATGTTCGGCCCGGTCAGCAGCCAGATATGGGCGTCCGTCAGCGTGCAATCATTGGCCACAAACGGCGCGCCATCCTTCTGCAGCGCAGCCTCCACCACCGGATGCCGCCCGCCCGAAATCTCAAACGCGCGGCTGTCATCGACGCGTGGACGCACCCAGTTTTCACTTGCCGCCAGCTCCGCCAGCCCTCCCGCCAGATCAAACTCACTCAGCGCACGGGCAAGCGCCCCCAACGGCCCGGCCTGATCAATAATCGCCTGCCGCAAACCGTCATAAAGCCGCTTTTCAATCTCCAGCGCGCGACCACCGGCATTCAAAATCCGCGTCTCGATCTCGCTCAGCGCGACGGTCGTAAACCGCACTTGATTGGCCGTCGTCTGGCGATGAATGAACAGATCATGCGCCATCATCTTTTCGGCATGGGTCGCCGTCGTTTCAATGAAATAACCCAACACATTGTTATGCTTGATCTTTAGCGACTGCACGCCGCTGGCGGTCACATATTCCGCCTGCATCCCTGCAATGACCGACCGGCCTTCGTCGCGCAGTTTGCGCACCTCATCCAGTTCCCCATCATGGCCCGGCGCGATAAAACCACCATCACGCGCCAACAAAGGGGGCTCCGCCACCAGCGCATCATCCAAAAGCGCTAGCAGTTCATCATGCCCGGTCAAATCCCGCGCTGCGCCTGCCAGCAAATCCGGCAAATCACCCGGCAAAGCCCCGGCCAGTGCCGCCGCCTGTCCCAGCGTATTGCGAATGGCCGCCATGTCGCGCGGCCCGCCCCGATCCAGCGCCAAACGCGACAAGGCACGATCCACATCGTGCACACCGCGCAAAACATCACGAAGATCCGCCCGCAGCCGCGATGCCTCTGCCAGATAGCCGACGGCATCCTGCCGCGCGGAAATCACCGACAGCGAACAAGACGGCGACGCCAACCGCCGCTCCAGCAACCGCGCGCCACCTGCCGTCACCGTCCGGTCAATGCAATGCAGCAGTGACCCTTGCCGCCCGCCCGCCATCGCATGGGTCAGTTCCAGCGACCGGCGTGTCGCCGCATCGATCTGCATCGCGGCCGACTGCCCTTCCAACACCGGCGGGCGCAACAAGGGCAGGTTGCCCTTCTGCGTAATCTCCAGATACTCGGCCACCGCAGACATGGCTGCAATCTCGGCCCGGCCAAAGCTGCCAAAGGCATCCAGAGACCCGACCTTATAAAGCGAACACAAACGCTTCGCCCCTGCCGTACTGTCAAAAGCCGCAGCACCCAATGTCGTCAGAACAGCGCCAGCATCGGACACAACGCCGGACCAATCCGCCTCTGACCCATCCACAACAATCACCTCGCGCGGCGCCAATCGGGCGAGCTCCGGCCCCAGCGCGGCTCCTGCACAAGGCATCACATGAAACGCACCCGTCGAGATATCGACCCACGCCAATGCGCCCTCATCCCGGACCACATGATAGGCCGCCAGAAAGTTGTGGCGGCGCGCATCCAGCAGTGAATCCTCGGTCAGCGTTCCGGGTGTCACCAGCCGGACAACCTCGCGCTTGACCACCGCCTTATAGCCGCGCTTCTTGGCCTCCGCCGGGCTTTCCATCTGCTCGCACACGGCGACGCGAAACCCCTTGCGGATCAGCGTCAGAAAATACCCCTCGGCCGCGTGATGCGGCACCCCGCACATCGGGATATCCTCATCCTCGTGCTTGCCGCGTTTGGTCAGGGCGATGTCCAGCGCCTCAGCCGCCGCCACCGCATCATCAAAAAACATCTCGTAAAAATCGCCCATGCGATAGAACAACAGCGCATCGGGATACTGCGCCTTGATCTCAAGATATTGCGCCATCATGGGCGTAGCAGTGGCTTTGGTAGTGGTCATGCATCCCCCGGGATCATCAGCGCCAACACTACCAGCCCCAGAATCCGGCGAAACCCCGAAATCACGTTGCGGGGGCAAACCGGAACCCGCTATGTCTTGGGGACAAAAACGGGGGACAGCATGCCAAAGAACAAACTCACGCGCGAAGACGCGCTGCAATTCCATATGCAGCCGACCCCCGGCAAATGGGAAATCCAGGCGACCGTTCCCATGACCACCCAGCGGGACCTGTCGCTGGCCTATTCCCCCGGCGTCGCCATTCCGTGCGAGGAAATCGCGGCGGACCCATCCACCGCCTATGACTACACCAACAAGGGCAATCTGGTCGCCGTCATCTCCAACGGTACCGCCGTCCTAGGCCTCGGGAACCTCGGTGCGCTGGGTTCGAAACCGGTGATGGAAGGCAAATCCGTCCTCTTCAAACGCTTCGCCGATGTGAACTCCATCGACATCGAACTCGACACTGAAGACCCCGACAAATTCATCGAGGCCGTGCGGCTCATGGGCCCGACATTCGGCGGCATCAACCTTGAAGACATCAAGGCGCCCGAATGTTTCATCATCGAACAGACGCTCAAGGAACAGATGGACATCCCCGTGTTCCACGACGACCAGCATGGGACAGCGGTGATCTGCGCGGCGGGGCTGCTGAACGCACTGCACTTGTCCGGCAAAAAGATCGAGGATGTCAAAATCGTCCTCAATGGGGCCGGCGCGGCGGGCATCGCCTGTATTGAACTGCTGAAATTCATGGGCGCGCGGCACGACAACTGCATCGTCTGCGACACCAAGGGTGTGATCTATCAGGGCCGCACCGAAGGCATGAACCAATGGAAATCCGCCCATGCGGTCAAGACCGACCTGCGCAACCTCGAAGAGGCGATGAAGGATTGCGACGTCTTCCTCGGCGTGTCAGTCAAAGGTGCGGTGACCCAGGCCATGGTGGAATCCATGGCCGAAAACCCGGTCATCTTTGCCATGGCCAACCCGGACCCGGAAATCACACCAGAAGACGCGCACGCCGTCCGCCCTGACGCCATCGTCGCCACCGGGCGCAGCGACTACCCCAATCAGGTGAACAACGTGCTTGGCTTCCCCTATCTGTTCCGTGGCGCGCTTGATATCCACGCACGCGCCATCAACGAGGAGATGAAAATCGCCTGCGCTGAAGCGCTCGCCGCCCTTGCGCGCGAGGATGTCCCGGATGAGGTCGCGATGGCCTATGGCAAGAAACTCACCTTCGGGCGGGACTACATCATCCCAACGCCCTTCGACCCCCGCCTGATCCACCGTATCCCCACCGCGGTGGCACAGGCTGGCATGAAAACCGGCGTCGCCCGGCGGCCCATCGTCGATATGGACGCCTACGAACTCTCGCTCAAATCGCGGATGGACCCAACCCAATCCATCCTGCGCAGCCTCAATGCCCGCGCCCGCGCAAACCAATCCACCGTGGTCTTTGCCGAGGGCGACGATCCGCGCGTTCTGCGCGCCGCCGTCCTTTACCAACGGTCCGGCATGGGTAAGGCGTTGGTCGTTGGGCGCGAGGATGACGTGAACGAAAAACTCACCGCCGAAGGGCTGGGCGAAGCGGTTGATGAACTGCAAGTCGTCAACGCCGCCAACACAGATCACCTCGAAACCTACAAATCGTTCCTCTACCAGCGCTTGCAGCGCAAAGGGTTCGACATGGCCGATGTGCACCGGCTGGCAGCCCGCGATCGGCACGTCTTTGCAACGCTGATGCTGGCCCACGGGCACGCTGACGGGATGGTCACCGGGGCGACCCGCAAATCGGCGCATGTCCTTGAACTGATCAACCACGTCTTTGACGCGCAACCCCATGATGGGGCTGTCGGGGTTACGGCAGTCCTGCTCAAGGGTCGGATCGTGCTGATCACCGACACGCTGGTCCACGAATGGCCCGACGAAAACGACCTTGCTGATATCGCGGAACGGGGGGCATCCGTCGCCCGTGAATTGGGTCTTGAACCCCGCGTGGCGTTCCTGTCCTTTTCGACCTTCGGTTACCCCGTCTCTGAACGGGCGGAAAAGATGCATCAGGCACCACGGGTTCTTGATGCACGCCGGGTCGATTTCGAATACGAGGGCGAAATGACTGTTGATGTGGCTCTCAACCCGCAGGCGCAGGAAAACTATCCGTTCCAGCGGCTGACCGGCCCCGCGAATGTTCTGGTTGTACCGGCCCGGCATTCTGCGTCGATTTCGGTCAAGCTGATGCAGGAAATGGCGGGGGCGACTGTCATCGGGCCAATCCTGTCAGGCATTGGCAAACCGATCCAGATTTGTTCAACCGTTTCAACGGTCAACGACATCCTTAACATGGCCGTCATCGCTGCCTGCAAGGTCGACTAGGCGATACCTGCCGCCGGGCGATAAAACGGTTGTGATCCAATTCGGTCAAGTTTCCCCTTAATTTTCGCCCCATTCGGCGACCATAGTGAAGGTGTTAATGAGTACTGGATTTAGAAATGACCGATTCCGAGATAAGCGATATCCTCGCGCAGTTGACCGGCCCTCGCGATAAACATGTTTTCGCGCATGCCTATAACTGCCAATGCATCTACCCCGCGCACCGACCGCCGACGATCAGGGCGGGCATCCGCAAACTGCAGCTTTATCGACGGTTGGGGCTTGTCACCAAACGGCCGGGGCAGGAAAACCTGATCGTCGAAGAGGCAGAGCATATCCTGTCAGAGCGTGGCCTGAAGGTCGGCAGGGCGATTAACGAACGCTTCAAACTCGCCCTTGCTGTCCCACCACTGTAGGCCTGCGCTTGGGCATTGATCCTCTGCGTGTTCTGTAAGACTGTAACCAGACGGACAGACAGGGCGGGGGATACAGCACAATGGCCATCTGGAACCTCGGCTCGATCAATGCCGATTTCGTCTATGCCGTGCCCCACATTCCCACACCCGGCGAAACGCTGTCATCGACCAACAGGCAAACCTTTCTGGGGGGAAAGGGGGCGAATATGTCCGTCGCCGCCGCGCGCGCCGCAGCCCATGTGAACCATATCGGCGCCGTGGGTCAGGATGGGCGCTGGGCCGTAGAGCGCCTGCTTGAATACGGCGTCGACACACGCAACATCACGGAAATCGAAACCGAGACCGCGCAGGCCATTATCATGGTGACCCCCGCTGGTGAAAACGCCATCATCCTGCACCCCGGGGCGAATGCCGAAATCCCGCAGGCCACGCTGCAGACGGCCATGGCCGAGGCGCAGACAGGCGATTGGCTGGTCATCCAGAACGAAACCAACCTGCAACGGACCGCCGCCACTTTGGGTAAGAAAATGGGGTTGAAGGTCGCCTA
This sequence comes from Yoonia sp. R2-816, assembly GCF_046762905.1. NCBI lineage: Bacteria > Pseudomonadati > Pseudomonadota > Alphaproteobacteria > Rhodobacterales > Paracoccaceae > Yoonia > Yoonia sp. R2-816. Next base: position 90,590 of record NZ_JBKQXN010000329.1, read on the forward strand.
TGCCGCCGCCCCCTTTGACGCCGACCGGGTGCAGGCCGTTCTACCCCATCTCGATTTTCTGATCCTGAACGCGGTCGAGGCTGATCAACTGGCAAATGCCACCGGAAAATCCCCCGCCGAACTGCCCGTCAGGGATGTGATCGTGACGCTCGGCAGCGATGGGGCTGACTGGTACGGGGGTCATGGCAAACAGCATTTCGACGCGATCAAGGTTGATCCTGTGGACACCACCGGCGCAGGCGACACTTTCACCGGCTATGTTCTGGCGGGGCTGGACCGGGGGATGCCCATGGGGCAAGCCATCCAGCAAGCGACAAAGGCCGGCGCACTGATGGTCACCCGCCACGGCACGGCGGATGTGATCCCCGATCTGTCAGAAGTGCAGGCGTTTCAGCTATGACCACCCGCAAACGGTGCCGCATCACCCCATAGCTGACGCACCCGCTCATCGCGACCGCAGCCTTCGCGGTAGAACTTATACGCCTCGCTCTGCACCTTCGGTCCGCGACGGGTCAGGATCGTATCGGTCCCGCGATAGTAGTCCTGATGATACGCCTCGGCCTCATAGAATCGGGCCCCATCAAGGATCGGGGTCACGATATTCAGACCCAGCGCACGGGCAGCAGACAACTTTGCCCATTCCGCAGCCGCCCGCTCCTCGGCATTCGCCACAAAGACGGCGGTGCGATAACTCGGGCCCCGATCACAAAACTGACCACCCGCATCGGTCGGATCAACCGACCGGAAAAACGCATGCAGCAGCTGATCGTAACTCACCACGTCAGCGTCATAGACAATCTGCACCGCCTCGTAATGACCGGACCCTTTCAGCGTGCGGTAAGTCGGGTTTTCAGTGGTCCCCCCGGTATATCCCGATATCACCTCGCGGACGCCCTGCACGCTTTCGAAATCACTCTCGACACACCAGAAACACCCGCCCGCGACAACAGCGGTGCGGATATCCTCGGCCATCGCGGCACCCGGCAGCAGGGCCAGGGCAATCATTTTCATCAACTTCAGCATCGGCGTCTCCTTTACCGTCCACCCTCCAGCCTTTCATATGCACAGCGCAAGCGAATGCAGCCAACTTCACGGGCAATTGAGAGGCGGTATGCCCGCAAAAATCTTCGAAGATTTTTGCCAAGACTATTCGAATAGTCTTGGACAGCGGCGACCGACTGACTGATCATGACCGGAAACAGAACTTCGGAAAACCGCATGACCAAAGTCACAACCCACCAGGCCGAAGAAGACGCGCGCAACGATCAAATCCTGATCTATGTTGACGGGCGGATCGTGCCCAAGGCGCAGGCCATGGTCAGCGTCTATGACAGCGGCTTCATGCTGGGCGACGGGGTCTGGGAAGGGCTGCGGCTCTACGATGGGAACTGGGCGTTCGCCGATGAACATCTCGACCGGTTGTTCGAGGCCGCCAAAGCCATTGATCTCGATATCGGCAAGACGCGCGATCAGGTCATGACGGCGCTTCTGGACACGCAAAAAGCCAACAACATGACGACAGACGCCCACGCTCGGCTGATGGTGACACGCGGGGTCAAACACCGCCCGTTCCAGCATCCCGGCCTGTCACGGTCCGGGCCGACCTTCGTGATCATCATGGAACATTCCAAACCCAAGATCCCGCGCCCGATCACGCTGGCCACCGTGCCGCATATGCGCGGGCTGCCGATGACGCAGGACCCAAAACTCAACAGCCATTCCAAACTCAACTGCATCCTCGCCTGCATCGCCGCCGAAAAGGCCGGCGCGGACGAGGCGCTGATGCTCGATGTGCATGGGTTCGTGAACACCACCAACGCCTGCAACTTCTTTATCGTCAAAAAGGGGCAGGTCTGGACCAGCACCGGCGACTACTGCATGAACGGGATCACCCGGCAAAAGGTCATCGACCTGTGCCGCGCCAATGACATCCCCGTCTTTGAACGCAACTTCAGCCTGGTCGATACCTATTCCGCGGACGAGGCTTTCCTGACCGGCACATTCGGCGCCCAGACCCCAGTAGGTCGCATCGACGGACGGACAATCGGCACCGGCGAATTGGGTCCGATGACGGAACGGCTGCGTGGTCTCTACAAAAAACTGGTGGCAAACGCATGAAAATCGCCATGTGGTCCGGCCCGCGTAACCTGTCGACGGCGATGATGTACGCCTTCGTCAACCGCTCCGATTTCGCCGTCTGGGACGAACCGTTTTATGCACCCTACATCGCCGCCACCGGCGCCGACCACCCCATGCGGGCCGAGGTGCTGGCCGCCCACGAAACCGACCCGCAACTGGTCGCAAACCGCTGCGCCGGAGCCATCCCCGACGGCAAACCGCATTTCTACATGAAACACATGCCGCATCACATGATCGACGGCTTCCCCATCGACTGGACGCAGGATTGCGTGAACATCCACCTGATCCGGCACCCCGCCCGCGTGATCGCCAGCTACGGGGCCAAACGGGACAGCATGACGATGGACGACATCGGGTTCGCCGCGCAAACCCGGCTCTATGACCGGATCGGCGGGCTTGTCATCGACAGCGCCGACATCCGGGAAAACCCCGAACGGATGCTCAAAAAACTCTGCGACGCCATCGGCCTGCCATTCGACACCGCGATGCTGTCATGGCCCGCCGGACCCCGCGCTGCAGACGGGGCCTGGGCACCGCACTGGTACGGCGCTGTCCACCAAAGCACCGGCTTCGCGGGGGCAGAGGGGCCGTTGCCTGATGTCGATCCGCAAAACAGCGACATGCTTGCACAAGCCATGCCTCATTACGAAGCGATGGTAGAACGCCGATTGCGCTGACTTCAGGCCTTCAACAACTCACCCAGCTTCATCGCGGTCGTAACATCGCCCGACACTTTCAGCTTGCCCATCATGACACCGGTCATCGGGTTCAGTTTCCCTGTGATCAGCTTCGCCAGATTGTCGGCGGTGATGCGGATTGTGCAGGCGGTATCGCGGTCATCAAGGCTGACGGCGTTATCGGCCAGAACAATCACGCCATCCGACCCGCAATCAAACTTCAGACTGCCATCAAAGTCACGGCGCGACAGGCCCTGCTGCATCCTGCCTGCGATTTCTGCAATATCCAACGCATCCTCCCTCGTGGTCCCGCCAATCGGTAGGCGGAGCCTGCAAAACCCGCAACTGTGACGCTGGGTGAGAATTGCGGGATGGCCAAAGGCACGCCAAGAATACTGGCACACCGTCATCAAGACGCAGGAGCATGCAATGCCTGATCAGACTGGTCCATCTGCAACCGATACACCTCTCGAAAAGACCCTTCAGGCCCTGATCCCGGATCTGAAGGCCAAGCGCCGTTTGGGTTGGGCTGTTGCCGTTGTCGTCGCCGTCACCACGTTCGGTTTAACCGCGCTTCTGCTCTTGGGTGTGTTCAAGGGCGATCTGCCTTGGATTATTGTCCTGCCCATGATCGGCGTCTTCAGCGTGATCGAGATTAACCGGAGGGTTGCCCGCAGCCAGCAGGCATTGATCCTGCCGCATTTGGCGAAAACGGTCGATCTGACATACACCTCCAACGCCAAGACATTTCTCGATGCGTTGCCAGAACGGCTGCTGCCGCGCGCCCGCAGCAGAAAGGCCGGGGATTGGATCAGCGGTACCGTGGGCGGCAGACCGATGGACATGGCAGAGGTCAAGATCGAAACTGGCGGCAAGAACTCACGCACATTGTTTCGGGGCCTCGTTCTGCATTTCCAGAACGCCGTGCCCATGCCTGCGTTCTTTCTGGCCGTTGAGCGGCAGACAAAGGGATGGCTGATGTTTTCCGGCTGGATCAAGGTCAATGATCTGGTCCGCGTCGATACGATCACCGGCCGGTCGGGCGAAAACTACGGCATCTGGTTGTCTCGCACTGGAGCATCACAGCAGCAGCACCCCGCGCTACAGGCCGTTCTGGATGTGCTGACAAACCTGGAAACCCGGATCGGCAGCGACGCAAGATTGTTCTCGGCCACCAGTACCGGGGAAGAAATGCACATCGCGCTCGCCCACAAACGGGATCTGTTTCACTTTGGCGGGCTATTTGCCAGCCAGGACAAGATCACCAGCGGCATCAGGGACGCGTTTGATGACCTGAACGTGCCACTTCGGATTGTCTCGGCCCTGCTCGACGCCGAAGCCCAGGCAGACAAGGTCGTGACCGGTCAGCAGGCCTAGGCGTCAAAGCGCCTTTTCCAACTGTATTTCCTTGCCCGACCGCTTGCCCGTCAGCGCATACCCAAGCGACTGATACATCCCGATCGCCGCAGCATTGTCCTCGACCGCTTGGATCTGCACGCAGCGCCGCCGGCGCTCTCGCGCCCAGTCTTCGGCAAAGGCCATCGCCGCCTTGCCATAGCCTTGCCGCTGGAAATTCTTGCCAATCAACAATCGCCAGACATAGACCGCGTCAGGCGCGTCGATGTCTTCGCGATCCTCATGTTCGGCCATGTCGATCAGTGCGATAAGCCCGACCCGTGTGTCCCCATCCCAAAGGCAAAAATCATAAGCCCCTGTTTCGAATCGCGCCTGTGCGATGGTCACAATGTTAGGCGCGATAAAGCGGTCCTGATCAGCATGGACGGTGATCTTTTCTAACGGAGAAACATCCTTGCCAGTGATCGGGCGCGCCTCAAGCACAATGGCTATCCTTTCGTGCGTCTGTTCCGCGCCGCCAGCAACTTCAACCGCAACGCATTCAACTGAATGAACCCTTGCGCGTCCGATTGATCATAAGCGCCCATATCTTCCTCAAACGTTACATGCGCCTCGGAATAAAGGGTGCTGTCGGACCAGCGCGCCACCGTAGTGCAGGACCCTTTATACAGTTTCACCCGCACGGTCCCGGACACATGCTCCTGGGATTTATCAATCAACGCCTGCAGCATCTCGCGCTCTGGCGAGAACCAGAACCCGTTATAGATCAGCTCCGCATAACGTGGCATGATGCTGTCCTTCAGATGGCCCGCCCCGCTATCCAGCGTGATCTGCTCGATGCCACGATGGGCCTCCAGCAACACGGTGCCGCCGGGGGTCTCGTAAATCCCCCGCGATTTCATCCCGACAAAGCGGTTTTCCACCAGATCAAGACGGCCCACACCATGCTTGCCGCCCAGCTCATTCAGCTTGGTCAGGATCGTGGCAGGCGACATCGCCTCGCCATTGATCGCCACAGCATCACCCTTTTCAAACGTGATCTCGACCATCTCGGGCTGATCCGGGGCATCTTCCGGGGCGACCGTGCGCTGATAAACGTAATCCGGCGCTTCTACGGCCGGGTCCTCAAGCACCTTCCCCTCGGACGAAGTATGCAGCAGGTTCGCATCCACACTGAACGGGGCCTCGCCACGTTTGTCCTTGGCAATCGGGATCTGATGCTTCTCGGCAAAATCGATCAGCTTGGTCCGGCTACCTAGATCCCAAGTGCGCCACGGGGCCACAACCTTGATCTCGGGGTTCAGGGCATAGGCTGCCAGCTCAAACCGGACCTGATCGTTGCCCTTGCCTGTCGCGCCATGGGACACAGCATCGGCGCCTTCAGCCGCCGCAATCTCAACCAGCCGCTTTGAAATCAAGGGCCGCGCAATGGACGTCCCCAGCAGATACAGACCCTCATAAAGCGCGTTGGCCCGAAACATCGGAAACACAAAATCGCGGACAAACTCTTCACGCAGATCCTCGATATAGATGGCGCTCGCGCCCATCATCTCGGCCTTCTTGCGGGCGGGCTCCAGCTCCTCGCCCTGACCTAGATCGGCGGTAAAGGTGACGACCTCGCAGCCATACTCCGTCTGCAGCCATTTCAGAATGATCGAGGTATCAAGTCCGCCGGAATAGGCGAGAACGACTTTCTTCGGAGCAGTCATGCGCAGAACCCTTGCGTCAGATGTATCTGAGCCCGCGCGATATCGGTTTTCCGGACAAGGGGCAAGACGACCCCTCAGGCGAGGGCCTTCAGCGATTGGTCCAAGACATCCTTTCCGAAAGCCGGATCAAAAACCTTGTCCCAAACGTCACTCGAGCCTTTGGCGCTATAGTCATAAACCTGCCCGGATTGTGATGCCTCATCCATCAAAACACGGCACCCCGCAGCAGCGGAATTGGCCGGAGTACTTGCGCCGGGAATGACACGTGTAAAGATAGGAAGCACGCGCCGCCAGACCCACTGGACAGGTGCAGGGGCCGTTCGCACCAGCCCCGTGCCCGGCATCAGCCCCGGATCAAGCGTCAGAAAACGGGTTTCAGGATGGCGTCGGGCCATTTCAGCAGCGGTCGCCATGAACAGAAGCTTGCTGGTGGCATATCGGTCCATCCCAGCCTTCTGGTCATTGGCCGCATCCATATCCCCCCGGGCCAGCGCCGCGATCGACGAAAACCGGCCGCCGCGAAAGCCAAATATTTTGGCGATGCGATCATCCGGGTTATGTGTCCCGCTCCCGACACCCAGCACGACGCCATCCTTGAGCCATGGCAGCAATCCCATGGTCAGTTGCAAAGGGCCAAGATGGTTGACCGCCAGCGTCATCTCGACATTGTCCGGTGAAAACTGGATCGGGCCGGTAAACTGCAACCCCGCATTATTGATCAGCGCAAACAAGGGCTCTGACCATCCCTCGACAAAGGCCTGGATCGACGCGCGCGACGCCAGATCAAGCTGCATCGCCTGCACATGCGGACCCAATGACGCCGCAACCGACTGACCCGCCCTCAGATCGCGCACGGCCAGAACAATTTTGGCATCCTGCAGCTTGCTCAGCTCTCTGGCAAAGGCAAGGCCCAGACCCCTTGTCGCGCCAGTAATCAGGATTGTCTTCATGGCATGGCTCCGTTTGATTTTGCGTTCGATATCTGTCAAACAAAGGATATGAATGATCCTTCAGGTTTGGAATTCGCATTTCAGGAAGCGCCCATGCAGGCCACGAAAACTCAACGAAAACAACCGGTTCAGAAGCGGTCGCAGATCACCTGCGACGCCATTGTCGAAGCAACTATTCAGGTTCTGCTACGCGATGGGGCGGCCCGGCTGACGACAACGCGGGTGGCAGAGCGTGCGGGCGTATCTGTCGGAACGCTGTACCAATATTACCCCAACAAATCCGCCCTGATCGAAGCGGTGCGCGCACGCTATTTCGGCCTGATGTCAGCGGCGGTGCAGAAAATCATCGGGCAGGGCACCGATGAGAATCTGGAACAGGTGATGGATCAAGCGCTGACCGCCGTCATCGAAATGAAGCGGCAGAACCTCCCCCTCAGCCGGGCATTGGCAGAGCTGCCGGGCGACCCGGATCAACCCGACTTCGCGGCAGAGGTCGTGGGCCATTTTGCAGAATTCATCCTGCCATTGATCTCGCCTGACGCACCTCCAACCGATGCGCAGCGATCTCATGCGCTTGCGACAATGGCGGCACTCGAAGGGCTGCTGTCCTACGCGGTCAAAAACGCACCCGATTGGCTGGGACAGCCATGGTTCCTGGCACGGTCCAAAGCATTGGCGCATTCGGGACTGTCCGACCCTCCGACCAACTATTGATATCGCTCAACTCGGCCCCGCCATGCCGGTGTATGCCAGCCCACGTCAATCAGGTGCAGATCCAGGGGGCGGCGATGATTTCACGACGGGGGTTGATCATGACCACAGTGTCGGCAGCAGCTATAGGTGGCATCGGTTACGGACTCTGGCCGCGGCTCGACGGGTATCAGGAATTGTTGGAACAGCAGCGACGGCTGTTGTCGGCTGACCCCGATCTGACCGAACTTGTGCGGCTATCGACCCTCGCCGCGAATGGCCACAACACGCAACCATGGGTGTTTCAACTGCGCGAGAACGGCCTAAGCATCCACCCCGACCTTACGCGCCGGACGGCAGTCGTCGATCCTGATGACCACCACCTTTATGTCAGCCTTGGCTGTGCCGCTGAAAATCTGGTCATCGCGGCGGCTGCTACAGGTCGGTCGGCAGATGTCGGTATTGCAGGCGGTGCTGAAACGTCCATCGACGTCGCCTTTGAAAGCGGCCCAGTAAACGAGGGACCTCTTTATCAGGCCATCCCCCAGCGCCAATCAACACGTTCGGCTTATGACGGGCAGCCGATATCATCTAGCGATATCGGCTTGTTGAAAGCAGCAGCGCAGGAAGAGGGCGTTTCTATCCAGTTCTTCACAGAGGCGTCGGACCGCGATGCAATCCTTGAAATGGTAATCGAAGGCAATAGCGCGCAGATCGACGATCCGGCCTTCGTGGCAGAGCTGCGTGACTGGATCAGGTTCAGCTCCGGGCGCGCGGTAGCAACCGGCGACGGACTTTTCAGCGCGTGTTCCGGCAACCCGGTGACGCCGGAATGGATGGGCGGCTTTTTATTCAACGCGGTCTTCACCAAGGATGCCGAAAATGACAAGTATCGCGATCATATTCGGTCTTCTGCAGGGATCGCGGTCATTATTGGCGACCGCGTTGACCCGGAACACTGGATCAAGGTTGGTCGCAGCTTCGAACGCTTTGCCCTGCAGGCTACGGCGCTGGGCATCCGTAGCGCCCATATCAACCAACCTATCGAAGTACCGGCTTTGCGTAGGGAACTCGCGGGGTGGCTGGGGACGCCTGATGTGCGACCGGATCTTGTCGTCAGATTTGGTCGTGCGCCGGCTTTGCCAATGTCGCTGCGACGCCGGGTCGAGGCTGTAATTGTCTGAGCCTGCAGGCCGTTAATTCCTTAACACCACATTAGGATTCCGACCGCGCGCTGCCTTAACCCGCCAAAATGCCGCAAAAGGGTCCGACGCAAGTCCGACGTTTGGCCGACGCGATGCCGACCGGCAAGTTTAGCCAAAACCCCTGTGTTAACTGATGATTCGTCAATTCGCGCTGATCCGGGTGTTGCGTTACCCCGCCCGACCCACCGAACGTTGCGCGGCCCCGCTCAACCTTTCCAGAAATACCGCGTCGCCCCGGTTGAACAAAAGCGGGGCTGCCGCCGCCAGATCCATCCAGATCGCCGTATGCTCAGGCTCGGTCGGGTCGCTCAGCCGACGTACGGGAAACGCCTGATAGATATGGCAGATTTTCTCGGCCCATTTGTCATATTCGGGCATATAGGCAAACCGCCGGAACGCCCCCAATCTCCGCGGCCGCGCGATGGTCCAGCCGGTTTCCTCGAACACCTCCCGATGCAACGCGCGGACCATGCTTTCGCCCGGATCAACCCCGCCGCCGGGCAGTTGCAGCTCGTTATGGATACCGCCCTGCCAGGTCAGCAACACCTGACCCTCGCGCAACAAAACCCCATAAGCCCCGTGCCTTACCTGATACCGCTGCCCGTTTTTGGGCACCTCGCCATACCGCCTGATCATAGCTCACCCCTTGGACGCTGGCTTGCTCCGCCTATATAGGCGCGGTATGCCAACTCCTGATAAGTTAGGAAAGCCCATGAGCCTCAGTGCGCAAATCGCCTGGGACGATACCGTCCTGCCGTTCCAACTGGACGCCTCCGACATCCGTGGTCGGGTGGCGCGTCTGGATGGTGTGCTGGAACAGGTCCTGTCACAGCACGACTACCCGCCCATGATCGAAGGGCTTGTGGCCGAGATGGCCTTGCTGACCGCGTTGATCGGGCAGACGGTGAAACTGCGCTGGAAACTGTCCTTGCAAGTGCGCGGGTCAGGGGCGGTGCGTCTGATCGCGACCGATTATTATGGTCCCACCGAAGACGGTGAACCGGCCCGCATCCGTGCCTATGCGTCCTATGATGCAGACCGGCTTGATCTTGATGGTGATCCGTTCCCCCAGATCGGTCAGGGTTACTTTGCTATCCTGATTGATCAGGGCGAAGGAATGACGCCTTATCAAGGGATTACGCCTATTGCAGGTGGGTCACTATCGGCTTGTGCGGAAACCTATTTCGCCCAGTCCGAACAGCTGCCGACCCGGTTTTCGCTGACCTATGGGCAGTCGCAAATGCCCGGCGAAGGCACCCATTGGCGCGCCGGCGGCGTGATGCTGCAGCACATGCCAAAGGCGTCACCATTCGCCAAGGGCGAAGGGGGTTCCGGCGAAGACGGGCTCTTGGATGCGACTGACATCCTGACCGAGGACGAAGGCGAAAACTGGACCCGCGCCAACGCCCTGCTCGACACGGTCGATGACATCGAACTGATAGGTCCGTCAGTGACGCCGACCGATTTGCTGGTGCGCTTGTTCCACGAAGAAAAGCCGCGTGTGTATGATGCCCAGCCGGTGAAGTTTGGGTGCAGTTGCTCCGAAGACAAGGTGCGCCAAAGCTTGTCGATCTACTCGGCCAAGGACATAAGCACGATGGTAACCGACGAAGGCACGGTGACGGCCGACTGTCAGTTCTGCGGGTCCCATTACGTTTTTGAACCCGAAACACTGGGGTTTGAGGCAAAGAACGCCAGTGCCTGACCTGAAAACACGCCTGACTGATGCGCTGTCCCGACCGGGCAGCGCGTCATCGGATTTCGACCTTAACAAAGACGTGCAGGTTCCCGATTGCAAGCTGACCCCGGCGGCGGTTCTGGTGGGTGTCAGGGCCGAAACGGAGTCCATCATCCTGACCAAACGGTCAGCCCGGCTGAAACATCACCCCGGCCAGATCGCCTTTCCCGGCGGCAAACAAGACGACACCGATGCAACGATCATCAACGCCGCCCTGCGCGAGGCGGAAGAGGAAATCGGGCTGCCCGCTCAACTGGTCGAAACCCTTGGCACCTTGCCGCCCCATCAGACCGTCACCGGATATCAGGTGACGCCGGTGCTGGCGCTGGTGTCAGGTCATTATGATCCGGTCCCCGAAGCGGGTGAAGTCAGCGAAGTCTTTGAAGTCCCGCTATCCCATTTGGCGAACCCATCGATGTTCCGTGTCGAAGGGCGGATTTGGCAGGGTCGCAAGCGCCTCTACTACACCGTGCCCTACGGTCCCTATTATGTTTGGGGCGCAACCGCGCGTATCCTGCGCGCCTTGGCGGACCGGATGTCATGACCAGGCTGACCAATCCTTGGCTGACTGATCAGCCGTCGCAAACCGTTTGCCGGGTGCTGACCGATGCAGGGTATCAGGCGTGGTTTGTCGGGGGATGCGTGCGCAATTCCCTGCTGGGCGAACCTGTCGCCGATCTTGATCTGACAACCGATGCGCATCCTGACAAGGTGACGGAACTGGCCGAGGCCGCGAATCTCAGGGTCGTGCCGACAGGGATCGACCATGGTACCGTGACCGTGATCGTCGACGATATCCCGTTTGAGATCACAACCTTCCGCCATGACGTCGCCACCGACGGGCGGCGCGCCACGGTCGCGTTTGCTGACAACATGACCGACGACGCCCAGCGGCGCGATTTCACGATAAACGCGCTTTATGCCGCCCCCGATGGCACCATTGCCGACCCGCTTGGCGGGCTGCCGGATCTGCACTTGCGGCGCATCCGTTTCATCGAAGATGCGGATCAGCGGATCAAAGAGGACTACCTGCGCATCCTCCGGTTCTTCCGTTTTCACGCTTGGTACGGCGATGCTGGCGAAGGACCAGACACTGACGCGCTCGCCGCCTGCGCCACCAATATCGAAGGCTTGCAGGGTCTGTCGGTCGAACGTGTGACCAGTGAATTGCTGAAATTGCTCGCCGCCCCGGATCCCGCCCCAGCCGTCGCCTCCATGGCGTCCACCGGCGGGCTGGCGCAAGTCCTGCCGGGTGCCGCAACCGCCGCGCTTGCCGTGCTTGTGCATCTTGAGCAGCAGGCGGGACACGCCCCGGACCCGATCCGGCGCCTCGTCGCGCTTGGCGGTGATCCCATAACCTCCCTGCGGCTGTCCAAGGATCAGATCAGGCACATCGAACAGATCAGGTCAGACGTGACCCATGCCGAAGCCGCCTATCGGTTCGGGGCCAGGATCGGGATGGATCGGCTATTGATCGAAGCGGCATCGCTGGGCGCCCCGATTGATCCTGCACAGATCGAAACGGTTGAACACGCGGCCAAACAGACCTTTCCCCTCAAAGCTGCCGACCTGATGCCCGATCTGCAAGGCGCTGCGCTGGGTGCTGCACTGAAACAGGCCGAACAACGCTGGATCGCGTCCGGCTTTACCCTCACAAAGGCAGACTTGCTTGGCTGAGCTACTGCCCCTGTTCGGTTTCGTCTTCTTCGGCCTGTTCTCGCCCGGACCCAATGTCATCCTGCTCACCGCGTCCGGGGCGCGCTTTGGCTTCCAGCGAACCGTACCGCATATCCTTGGCGTCGCCTTTGGGGTCGGGATCACGTCCGGGATCACCGGATTGGGCATCGGTGCGCTGCTCGCGGCGCAACCCGTGCTGACGCTCGTGCTGAAAATCGGGGCCAGCCTCTGGATACTCTGGATGGCGTGGAACCTGTGGCACGCCGACCCGGCCAAGACCCGTGACCGCGACCGTCCTTTCACCTTTGTGGAGGCGGTCCTGTTCCAATGGATCAACCCCAAGGTCTGGGCAGTTGCGTTTAGCGCTACCGCCTATGTCGCCACATTACCCCCAGCGAAACAGGCCATCACCCTGGCCACCACATTTTCAGGCATCAATCTGGGTGTCTGCCTGTTCTGGACCACGGCGGGCGCACTGCTGTCCTACTTGCTGAAAAACCCATCGGCCTGGCGCATCTTCATGCGCGTCATGGCGCTCGCCCTTGGCGTGTTTTCTCTTCTGGTTTTCCTCTGACCGAAATCTTGTTATGTCACCGGCATTAACCCGGAAGGCAGACCCATGTTTCGTTGGTTCGAAGGTCTTGTCGATCCCTATACCAAGTATCAGGAGACCGACACGCCGCCCAAGCGGCTCTATCCGTTTCTGCGTATCTACGCGGAACCGTTCAAATGGGTATTGCTGGTCACCGCCATCGGGTCTGTGGTTATCGCGGGCGTGGAAATCTGGCTTTTGGGCTATGTCGGGCGGTTGGTGGATACGCTTTCGAGCGGTGCACCGGCAGAGGTTTGGACGCGGCATGGGCTTGAATTCATTCTTGTCGCTCTTTTCATCCTGACCGTGCGCCCGATCCTACATATCGCGCAGGTCATGTTGCTGCACCAGACAATCCTGCCAAACTTCACGACACTCGTGCGCTGGCGGGCGCACCGCCATGTGTTGCGCCAGTCAGTCGGCTGGTTTGAGGATGATTTCGCGGGCCGGATCGCCAACCGGATCATGCAGACCCCATCGTCAGCGGGCGAGGTGGTGTTTCAGCTCTTCGATGCGCTGACCTATGCGGCGGCTTATGTCATCGCTGCCGCTATCCTGTTGGGTCAGGCTGACATTCGGCTGGTTATTCCGCTGCTTATGTGGCTGATCCCCTATCTCGTGCTGCTCCGCTGGGTCGTCAAACGCATCGGGCCTGCATCAGAGGCCGCATCAAATGCGCGCAGCAAGGTCACCGGCCGGATCGTGGACAGTTACACCAACATTCATTCGGTCAAGATGTTCGCCCATCACGACCGCGAAATCGCCTATGCCAAGGACGCGATGGAACAAAGCCGCCAGACCTTCCAGGCGGAAATGCGGCTCTATACAATCATGGATGTGGGGCTGATGATCCTGAACGGTCTGTTGATCGTCGGTGTTGTCGGCTGGGCCATGTGGCTCTGGGGTCTGGGCACAGCGACTGTCGGCGTGGTTGCCGTGGCAACGACGCTGGCCTTGCGCCTGAACGCCATGTCCGGCTGGATCATGTGGGCGACCAGCAACTTCTTCCGGGAACTGGGGGTCGTGTCAGAGGGCATGCAAACCATTGCCCAGCCGATCAAGCTGCTGGACCAGACGGTCAAGCCGCTGGAGGTCACTGACGGCAAGGTCGAGATCACCAACCTGTCGCATCACTACGGCAAAGAGGCGGGCGGGCTGGACCGGATCAACCTCACCATAGTGCCGGGTGAAAAGATCGGTCTGGTCGGGCAATCCGGTGCAGGTAAATCGACACTGGTGAAGCTGCTTTTGCGTTTCTATGACGCGGAGAAGGGAACAATCTCTATCGACGGCCAGAGCATCATGGATGTGACGCAGGACAGCCTGCGCCGCAACATCGGCATGGTCCAGCAGGACAGCGCGCTGTTGCACCGGTCGGTGCGGGACAACATCGTCTACGGCAACCCGGACGCAACCGACGATGACATGATCGCGGCGGCCAAAAAGGCCGAGGCGCATGACTTTATCCTTGGGTTGGAAGACAGCGAAGGCAACAAAGGCTATGACGCCAAGGTCGGCGAACGCGGCGTCAAACTCTCCGGTGGCCAGCGCCAGCGGATTGCCCTTGCCCGGGTCATCCTGAAAGATGCGCCCATCCTGCTCTTGGATGAGGCGACCAGCGCCCTAGATAGTGAGGTTGAGGCCGCCATTCAGCGCACGCTTTACGGTATGATGGAAGGCAAGACGGTGATCGCCATCGCCCACCGCCTATCTACCATCGCGCGCATGGACCGGATCATCGTCATGGATCAGGGCCGGATCATCGAAGATGGCACACATGACGCGCTGTTGGCGGAAAACGGACAATATGCACGGTTCTGGGCGCGGCAATCCGGCGGCTTTCTGGGGCAGGATACACAGGTAGCAGAATGAAACCGGAACGCTGGATCGATCCTTTTGAGCGGGCCGAAGGGCCACCGCCCCAGACGCTGATGGCGTTTCTGGGCTGGTGCCTGCGTGGCAGCACGAAAGTCACCATTCTGGCCGGACTGGTCTCGGCGCTGGCCGGTACGCTTGAGGTGCTGACAGCGCTGATGCTGGGCTGGGTGATCGATGCGGCACTGACATCCGAAAGTGGCAGTTACTTCTCTGACAACATGATCCTGCTGCTTGGGGTCACGGTATTCTTTGTGGTCCTGCGCCCGATCATCCTTGGAGTCTCGGGCGTCATGCAGGCCGTTGTCGTCGGCCCGTCGCTCAGCAACCTGATCCTGTCACGGCTGCACCGGCATTCGCTGGGTCAATCCGTCACTTTCTTTGATGATGATTTCGCAGGTCGTATCGCGCAGAAGCAGATGCAGGCCGCGCGGGCGACAACAGATCTGATCGTGGACATGATCCACACCGTCGCCTTTGCGCTGGCTTCGCTTGTCGGCTCAGTGATCCTGCTTCTGACCATCGACATTCGCACTGCGGCCCTGCTGGCGCTGTGGGTGGTCGCCTATATCTGGATGATCCGCTTCTTCATGCCTCGGATCCGCAAACGGTCCAAGGCGCGGGCGGCAACGCGCGCCATGGTGACCGGGCAGGTTGTCGACACGATCACCAATATCAAGACCGTCAAACTCTTCGCCCATGACGATCACGAAGACCGGGCGGCAATTGATGCCATGGCGAACTACTGGGGTACTGCAGTCAACTATGGATGGTTGTCTGCGTCTTTCCGGTTCTGGCTGATGGCGCTGGGCGGCCTTCTGCCCATCCTGCTGGTCGGCGCCACACTATATTTCTGGACCGCCGGTGCCGCGACTGCAGGTGATATCGCCGCTGCCGGGGCGATTGCCTTGCGTCTGTCGCAGATGACGGGTTGGGTCAGTTTCACGCTCATGGGCATGTATGCCAATGTGGGTGAGATCGAGGATGCAATGCTCACACTCAGCCCGCCGCACAAGCTGACCGATGCCGATGACGCGGACCAGCTAACGGCCCATAAAGGCGCGATTGATCTAAGCCATGTGAGCTTCAGCTACGGCGGTGGACCAGGCGGTTTGAATGATGTCAGCCTGACGGTGGCACCTGGCGAAAAACTGGGGCTGGTTGGGGCATCTGGTGCAGGGAAATCCACGCTCGTCGCGTTGCTGTTGCGGCTTTATGATACCGAAGAGGGCAGCGTGCTGATCGACGGGCAGGATGTGCGCGAGGTCACGCAGGAAAGCCTGCGCCGCCAGATCGCCATGGTCACGCAGGAAACGGCGATGTTCAACCGGTCCGCCCGCGACAACATCCGCTATGGCAAACCCGACGCCACGCAGGATGAAATTGAGGCGGCGGCGCGTCAGGCCGAAGCGCATGATTTCATCCTCGACCTTCAGGATCACAAGGGGCGCACCGGCTATGACGCGCATCTGGGCGAGCGCGGTGTCAAACTATCCGGTGGCCAGCGCCAGCGCATTGCGATAGCGCGCGCCATCCTGAAAGACGCGCCGATCCTCGTGCTGGATGAAGCCACCAGCGCGCTGGATTCGGAGGTTGAGGCGTCGATCCAGCACGCCCTTGAAACCATCATGCATGGCAAGACCGTCATCGCCATCGCGCACCGCCTGTCGACCCTCGCCCAGATGGACCGGATCATCGTGCTTGACGCTGGCCGCGTGGTCGAGGAAGGGACTCACGCCGATCTGCTGGCCAAGGGCGGGCTTTACGCGCGCTACTGGAACCGGCAGTCGGGCGGGTTCATCAATGCGCGGGAAGCGGCGGAATAAATGCTGACCATCGAAAGCCTGACCCATCTCGGCCTTGGCCGGGCCTCTGACGGTCAGTCACTGCTGCCGCGTGTGCTGCCGGGGGAAGAGGTCGACGTCGCACAGGACGGGACCGTCCGGATCGTGACCCCCTCGTCCGACCGCGTCGCCCCGCCTTGCCGGCATTTCAAATCCTGCGGCGGCTGCGCGATGCAGCATGCCCATGACATGTTCGTGGCCGAATGGAAGCTATCCATCGTCGCCAAAGCGTTGGAGGCTCGAGGGTTGGAGCCGCGCCTCCGGGATATCGTTACATCCCCGTGGCGTTCGCGCCGCCGCGCCAAATTCTCGGGGCGCCGCACAAAAAAGGGCGCGCTTGTCGGGTTTCACGCCAAAGGCTCTGACACGCTGGTTGCCGTACCGGATTGTATGCTGATCACACCGGAATTGGCAGCCTGCCTGCCAGCGCTTGAGGCGCTGACCGTTATAGCGTGTTCACGCAAGGGCGAGATTGATCTGACGGTTACTGACACAATTAGCGGCCCCGATATTCTGGTTGAAACTGACAAAGATCTGACACCGCAGCTGCGGCTGGAATTGGCGGCCTATGCGCAGAACCACGATGTGGCCCGACTTGTCTGGAATGATGAACCCGTTGTCACCCTGAGCGCCCCGGTCCAGGATTTTGCGGGCACGCAGGTTACACCGCCGCCCGGCGCATTCCTGCAGGCGACCAAAGATGGGGAGCTGGCCCTGCTGGCCGCGGTGAACGACATCACCCAGGGTGCTGCACGCATCGTCGATTTGTTCGCCGGATGCGGCACCTTCGCGCTGCCGCTTGCAAACCGTGCCGAGGTTCACGCGGTCGAAGGCGATGCCGAAATGCTGGCGGCACTGGATCGCGGCTGGCGCGCGGGCCGCAACCTGCGCCGTGTCACTACCGAGGCACGTGATCTGTTCCGGCGTCCGCTCGAACCGGATGAGTTGCGGCATTACGATGCTGCCGTCATCGACCCGCCCCGTGCAGGTGCCGAAGCGCAGATAGAAACGCTCGCGGCATCGGACATCAAAACGGTCGCGATGGTGTCCTGTAACCCGGTGACATTCGCCCGGGACGCCAAGACGCTGGTTCATGCCGGGTTCACTCTGCCCTGGGTGCAGGTGGTCGATCAGTTCCGTTGGTCACCGCATGTGGAAATTGTGGCACCATTCACACGGAAATGAGCGCTTGCCCCATGTTTTTCTACCGTTAACCGTAAATTTGGTGTAGCACATCATAAACGGCGCAGACCGGTGAACGAGGCACAGTATTATGATTTCAAGACGATCCATGATGGTGGGGGCCGCACTTGGCGTTGCGGGCTGCAGCGCGAAGGTGCCGCAGTATAAAGGCCCCGAAGTTACACGCATTCAGGTCTTCAAGGGCAAGCGGCACATGCAGCTGCTGCATAACAACAACCTGCTGAAAGCCTATAACTTCCAGCTTGGATTTGCGCCTACCGGTCACAAGGTTCGCGAAGGGGACGGGCGCACACCCGAAGGCGCCTATCTGATCGACCGGCGCAATCCCTACAGCCGTTTCCATCTGTCGCTTGGTATTTCATATCCAAACGCGAATGATATCGCCTATGCCCGTGCGAATGGGCTTGATCCGGGCGGCGACATCTTCATCCATGGCACACCAAGCCGCGCCGTTGGCATCCCCGATTGGACATGGGGCTGCATCGCCGTTCAGAATAACGAAATGGATGAAATCTATGCCATGGTCAAAAATGGCACAAAGATCTTTATCTACGCCTAGAACGCTGCACTCGGGATGGGGCGGCTGACCGCAGGGTCGCTACCCATGTTCAATGTCCACCATAGTTTGCCCGCTGGCTCCTGGAACCAAGCGAATCCCATTTGCCGCGCGTTGGGGTCCAGAATGACCGCTCGTGTGTCGGGTTGTTCCATCCACGCCGCCAGTGTCGGCAACTCGCCCTCATAGGATTCAGAAATGTTTTCGCCCAACAAGCGGCCAGGGAAGCCCACGCGCCGCGCCCGGTCCAGCGGGCTCGATCCGTCAGAACCAAAGAGCCATGGGCGGTTCTGGATCGACATATCGCGTGAATGCGTTGCGGCAGCCGCATTGAGCTGCGCGTTCAGTTCGACCGGCGCCAACCCGCGGGCGGTCCGCAAGGCGTTCACGCTGTCCAGCATGCGAAACTGGATTTCGGCCTCTTGCCCCGGACTGATCCGGTACAGCGTCGGCAATGGCAGCCCATCTGGCCCGATACGTCCCGCAGGTGGACCACTACAGGCCGCCAATCCGGTTGCAGCCAGTCCCAGAATCATGTCACGTCGATACATCGTTGCTTCACCTTGATAAGTCATCGTTCCTTAGCGGGAATGGTGTGACAGTTCAAACCCGGTTGCACGGAACCTTCTTTGCCTGACGTTTGTGTGAATTGCGAATGGGGGCGGGACACTTTAGATTGCAGCTTTGAAAGAGTTTTTGCCCCGAACGGAGTAACTGATGTCAAAAGACACGATGAATGGCCTGTCACGCCGTGGTTTTCTCGCAGCCACCGCTGCCACAATCGGGACGGGTGCAATGGCGCAGACCGCCAACACCACCGAAATCGAAAGCGACATAAGTGCTGGCGTCAAAAGGAACATCTCCAGCTTTCGGTCGCTGGACTGGCAGCCCTATTTCAGCAACCTGAACAACGGGGCCATTCTGGTCGATATCCAGTCGCGGGCGCTGCATTACTGGTCCGAAGACCAGTCGATCTACAAGCTGTACCCGACCAGCGTCCCCCTGACCGAGGATCTGACCCGCAAAGGCCGGACGGAAATTACCCGCAAGGTCGAAGGCCCGAGCTGGGCACCCACACCGGCGATGAAGCTGCGCAACCCCGAATGGCCAGATTTCATCGGCCCAGGCCCGGATAACCCGTTGGGAACACACGCGCTTCACCTGTCGTGGCAGTACTACCGGATCCACGGTACACATGACACACGCAAGATCGGCCGCCGGTCGTCGAATGGATGCATTGGCCTTTACAATGAACAGATTGCAGAGCTTTACGGCTACGCCAAGGTCGGCACGCAGGTTCTGTTGATCTGAAGTGTAAATCATCCAAACAGTCAAAAAGGGCGCATCCGATTGATGCGCCCTTTTTTATAGCCCAATTTTTAAAAGCACAGCTATTGTTCAAATCGCGACCAAGGCTAGACAAAACCAAAGTCGATACCAAGTGAGTTGGCAATGTTTTCGTCCAGTACCAAGCCGTCGCCCGTCGTGTACGCCTTCGCAATGCTGACCAGGTAATCTTCAACAACCCGCGTATCTGAGACGTCCAGCTGGATAATCCCATCCAAGTAGCCGTTTTCATCAACAGCCATTAACCAGAGATCATAGCGTGTCTGCATATTGACGTCTGCAACAACGGTATGCTCACCATAGTAGATCGGCACGTCTGGCGGATAGTTTTCTACGTCCGCGACATATGTCTCATTGGCACTCGTTGTAGCAGACCATGTGTTGGATTCGGTGATGCTGCCTCCGCTCACCTTTGTATTGGAAACACCACCAGAAAACTCCAAGTTGGCGACTTTAAAGCCAATCTGACCGTCCACCTCAACGCTTTCGGAGTAGTTGATCTCTTCCGCAATAGTGAACGTCTGATTTTCTTCGTAACTCCATCCAATTCGCAATTGCCCCGGTGTCACACCATCGTACCTGAACTCGTCGGACAATCCTTGGATCGGTGTATATTCGTACTCGCTTGCTCTGGATACGACCTCGCCTTTCGGGTCATCTGCCGCGTTGAGGAAGCCATAATATGAATAACTGGGCGTGCCGTCATCGTTGAAGTCAAAGCCGCCACCCCCTAGTGTGAGCGCATCGAGGAATTCATCACCCCAGAATGTTTTCTCCAACGTATCGTCGCTTCCGGCACCACTTGCTTCGTAGTACTTGTCGTATGTCGCACGATCGTAAAATTGTGCACCATAGATATCGATGCAGGCATTTGCGTCTTCAATGTTTTTGACGAACTGCGCCAGATCATCGTCATTCATGGCCTCGGCGACGCCAAATTCTGTCTCAACCGTATCTGCTTCGGTATCCTTTGAGTATTCGGCAAGGGCCTCTTCGCTGTATTCACCTTTCAACCGGGCAAGCACCTCGGCCCCGAAATCACCGGGGGACGTGCTGTCGAAAGCCTTTTGATAAGCGGTTTCGGCGATTTCTTCGATCAGAGTATCGCGCAGTTCATCGCCCGTCAGCGCGCTATCAATGATAACTTCGTTGCTGCCCAGAATGGCGGCGCCGTTTAAAGCGGTGCCGTCGGTGGTGGCAAAGTCGTCGACGAAGGTCACGTTCACTTCATCACTGAACAGGCTGTCGACGTCCGCGCGTGTCTCAATGTCGGATTCGAAAACCGCTTGCAGCAATGGCGCTGCCGATTTGAAAACGCCAGCCTCTTTGCTGTCCGTGATCGCGATATCCCGGCTGTCCAATGCAGCGTGCAGCGCCTCGCTGACAGGTGTTGCATGTTCCGTCGCACCTTGTGCCGCGTCATGAAATTGGAATTCATCCGTGGGGAAGCCTTGCTCAGGTCCGTCCCATTGATCCGCTTCTGAGCGTGTTTCTAGGTTTGCCCAAAAGGCATTCTTGTCGGTATCCAGTGGCATGTGAACCGTCCTATCCGTTGGTCATGATTGTTGCGTTGATCTTTTGATGATCGACTGGAACAAATTCGACTTCTTAGACGGCTCGACTATAGGCCAGCGGTCAGAACGCCGGCTAGGGTGCGGTACATGCGCCTATTTTCTTAGCGAAATGAGGCTGAATTGAATGCAATCGTGCGCGAGATGGTGCTGTCAATAACTACCTTAAGCTGTATTCAGCCTTTGACAGTAACAGTCCCGTGAAAATGCGCTGGCGCGACCATCCAAACTTACAAGGCCATCCGCGGTGCTACTGCAGCAGCGCCACTGCGAGGTTGGCAACACCACTTGGATCGTGCTGGACGATGACGATAGCCAGTAGGATGACCATCCAGCTGGCGCGGATCTTGTTCATGCGCCGCCAGAATTTGGACCGTAGGCCCGATGGCATGGACAAGCGGCGACCTGATGGTGCGTCATCGGTTTCCAGATATTCATCCTCATCCAGATCATGGCTGATTTCGTCCGAACTACTTGGCGCAGGCGCCCGATCTCTGGCGGCCGGCGCTTTTTGTTCAGTGGGTGGCAGCGTTTGTGAAGTTTCTTCATTGAACTCGCGCACCCAGTCCGGGATTGATACCACAGGTTCTGCCTTTGGGGGTTTTTGCGGCTCTGCTTTCCGCGGTTCGGATTTCAGCACGTATTCATTGGTTTCCGAAACAAGGCGGGTCAGCGTCTTGCTCAGATCATTCTTCTGCGACAGGACCAGCGGCGAGGGCCGCTTCTTGTTAGGATCCAGCATATCCATCCAGTCTCGGGCGGATTGCAGGCGCTCCTTTGGCAGAACGCGCATGGCCCGGTCAATGGCTTGCAGGAATTCCGGGGCGTAATCGTCAAACCGGCCGTCCAGCGGTTCACACGGGTCTTCGCCGCCACCGGCAACCTCGGCCATACGGGTCTGGCTGTTGGGTGGGACGGTGCCCGAGATCAGGTGATAAAATGTGGCTGCGAGTGCATAAAGATCACTGCTTGGGGTCTGCTTTCCGCCCGAGAAATAGAACTCCTGCGGTGAATACCCATCCTTGACGATCAGCACAGCAGATAGCGCGCGGGTTTCGCGGCTCGCCTCTTCGCGGGCGGCACCAAAATCGATCAGAACTGGGTTGCCCCATTTGTCGATCAGGATGTTATCGGGTGAAATGTCACGATGCAGCAGGTCCTGCTGGTGCACCACATCAACCGCATCCAGCAGCTTATGCAGCATATTCCTGATCTGGTCAGGCGTCAGCGTCTGGCTGTCATTCTTGATAATGTCGAGGAGGTCCCGGCCTTCGATCAGATCAAGTGCCATATAGGCGGTGTCATTATCTTCGAAAACGCGGTGAACCCCGATGATATTCGGGTGACGCAGCTTGGCGATGCTGCGCGCCTCGCGCATGAACATATCGACGATGGACCGATATTTGTCGTGGTTCGCGGTGGACCGCACCAGAACCGATTTGCCAGCACGGTGACAGAAAACTTCGGGAAAGCATTCCTTGATGACGACGGTGCGATCAAGAAAACTATCCTCGGCCAGATAGGTGATGCCGAAACCACCCTTGCCGATCTGCTTTTTGATTGTGAACTGGTCGCCCAGAAGCCGCGTTCCCTCGGGAAGCGCCTCACTCCGTTCTTCCGGAGGTCCTTCGAGCTCTGTGCTCTGTGCCGAAGTCATCTGCCACCATGTCCTGTGCCTGAAAAAAGCACGTCCCGTTTCAACCAAACGAGTCCTTCCTGCAGCGCAAATATGTTTGCTTTGCGGCCAACATGGGAAAAGTTATGGGTATTTGGCTGATCATTGCCGATGTGTTGCTGCCGCGCAAATCTTATTTGACATTGATTCTGTCCGCGGCATCAAGTTTGCCTTTCGTACAAAAAAGTCATGACATCATATTAGAATCAATGGTTTACCCCATTTTGTAACCTAAGAGTCACCCCCGGTAGCCTGAAATCCAAAGCGCTTTGGATGTATGATCCTTTCAGCGAGCGTGGGGCCGCGTCTTGAAAGAACTGTTTGCCGGGTCTCATCGCTCTTTTTGAAGTCATTAGGAGGGATGCAATGCATAATACACAACACACTATGACCACTGCCCCAAAGGGCGCTGCCGTTTTCGAAGCAGTCGAGGAACTGGCGGCAATGCTGTTTGTGCGTCCTCGCCTGGACAACGTAAAGCGGGAGGTGGCCCAATGACATCCGATCTGATGACCATCCGTGCCATGTGCGATGCATTCGATGTCACCGCTCGCACACTGCGGTTTTACGAAGCGAAAGAGTTGTTGTTCCCGATCCGCGAGGGGCAGAAGCGGTTGTTTACACCCCGTGATCGTGCCCGGCTCAAGCTGATCCTGCGCGGCAAGCGTTTTGGCTTTACCCTGGAAGAAATGCGCCAGCTTCTGAACCTCTATGATGGTGAGGATGGCGAACGGGCCCAATTGCGCGAGGCCAAGAAGATTGCAGCACTCCGTCTCGAAGATATGGTGCAGCGGCATGCCGAACTGGAAGCAACAATCACGGAACTGCGTGACCATATGGATCGCGGTGCGGCGATGCTGGCGCAGTTGCGGACAAAGCTGCACGTTGTCAGATCCCAAGAGCGTCCAAGTCCTGCCGCACATGTTATCGACATTCAGCCTTCGGACAGATCAGCGGTTCGTAAGTTTGCTCGTCTGTAGGTCAGGTATAGCTTTCGGGCTGGATCAGCCGCGTCGGGCTTAATCGAATTTCAACGCATGGGGTTTAGCACTCCTCTCGGGCAGGAAATTCCTGCCCGCGTGCGTTATTGGCATTGGAGACGGCGATATGACAAAGCCTTGGAACGGCAAGAACCGGCGCAATAGATGGCGGCGTCTGAAGTTGAAATACAAAATGCCGATCCTGATCGGCGTGCCAACACTGGTCTTGATGATTGCCGTGTCGGCCCTGTCGATCGTGACCGCTCAGTCGGCCTTGACTACGCAGCGGAATGTCGCCTTCGAACAGTTACTGGAAGACAAGACAATCGGCCTGCAAAAATGGCTTTCGGCGGTCGAGCAGGATATTCGGATTCTGGCCGATGACACGACCACGCAGCAAGCGATTATGGCGTTCCGCGAAGGATGGGCGCAGCTCGGCGATCAGCCAAAACAGCGTCTCCAGCGTCTTTACATCACCGATAATCCCAATCCGGTTGGGCAAAAGGACCAACTGATTGACGCTGATGATGGTTCCGCCTGGTCGGAGGCGCACGCCACGTTTCACGACAGCTTCCTGAGCCTTCAATCGGTTCGGTCCTACTACGACATCTTCCTGTTCGATCTGGAGGGAAACCTGATCTATTCGGTTTTCAAAGAGCTTGATTTTGCGACAAATTTCCGGGCTGGCACATATGCCAACAGCGATCTTGGCGTTGCCTATCGCACTGCCGCAACACTGGGTCGCGGCGAAATCCATGTGACCGACTTTGCCGCTTACGCCCCCAGCAATGGTGCTGCCGCCAAATTCGTGGCGATGCCGGTTTTTGATAATGCTGGCGAACGGATCGGCGTTGTGGCGCTCCAATTGCCGATAGATGAAATTGGCGTGATCCTGTCGCAATCACCCCTTCTGGGTGAAACGGGTCGGGTCTATGCGATTGGGTCTGATGGAACCGCCCGGTCAGGCTCTTCCGGGAACGGTGGCTTTGACATTCTTGATCGCCTGCCGGACCTGCCACAGACTTTGGCAGCCCGGGATGGCGTAGAAACGACCTTTTCCAATGCGCCCGGATTATCCGGCAACCCGGTGATCGCCTACACCAAAGTGTTCGATTTCTTTGGGACAGAGTGGCGGATGATCCTAGAACAGGACTTGAGCGAGGCAAACGCAGCCGCCAATCGACTGTTGTCTTTTGCAACGCTGCAGACTGCAGTTGTGATGCTCATCCTCGTGGCCCTGGCCTTTTGGATCGCCAGCACCCTGACCAGCCGCATCATAGCGCTGGCAAATAGCGTGAACGGCATCGCAGAGGGAGATTTCGAAAGCATCGTCGCCCAGACAAAGACAGGTGACGAATTGGGAGATATCGCCCGCGCGCTGGAGCGGTTCAAGGCCGAGCTTGCAGAGGGCAAGGCGGCGATAGCTGATCGTGTCGAAAGCGCCGAGGTGCAGGCAAAAATCATGAAAAAGGTAGAGACATCACTGGAAAGCCTGGCTGACGGATCGTTGGACTGCGTGATTTCAGAAGAGTTTCCTGAAGCTTATGAGCCGCTTCGCCGCAATTTCAACCAGACCGTCATCGCGCTGTCAGAGATTGTGAGCAGCCTGCAAGCCAATGCTGACTTGATCAATACCGACGCAACCAAGCTGAGCGATGCGACCGGCAACTTGTCCC
Source organism: Yoonia sp. R2-816 (assembly GCF_046762905.1). Classification (NCBI taxonomy): domain Bacteria; kingdom Pseudomonadati; phylum Pseudomonadota; class Alphaproteobacteria; order Rhodobacterales; family Paracoccaceae; genus Yoonia; species Yoonia sp. R2-816. The sequence continues at coordinate 116,050 of NZ_JBKQXN010000329.1, forward strand.
GCCGCACCGAAAACCAGGCAGCAACGCTTGAACAGACAGCTGCAGCCATGGACGAGATCAGCGCGAGCGTGAATTCAACGGCCAGCGGTGCGCGCGGTATTGTGCAAGCTATCGATGTGGCTCGCGATCAGGCCAAACACGGTGAAGATGTGCGATCGCACGCAGTTTTGGCCATGAAAACAATTGAGGAATCATCCGATCAGATCGGTCAGATTGTCCAGTTGATGGATGACATTGCGTTTCAGACTAACCTTTTGGCCCTGAATGCCGGGGTCGAGGCTGCCCGGGCAGGTGAGGCCGGGCGTGGTTTTGCCGTTGTCGCATCGGAAGTGCGGGCACTGGCGCAGCGATCATCGGAAAGTGCGGCGCAAATCCGCGACTTGATTGTCAACTCGAATGAAAACATCACACATGGTGTTAAGCTTGTCGCGGATATGGGCACGGCCATCGAGCAGGTTCTGAACAGTGTCAGCGAGGTGTCAGAGCATATTCGTGACATCGCCAGCGGGGCTGAAGAACAGGCCACCGGCCTGTCTGAAATCAACACTGGCATCCTGATGTTGGACAAGGTGACCCAAGAAAACGCGGCCATGGTTGACGAAAGCGCCAATTCATCACGGGTGCTGCAGCAAAAGGCAGACGAAATGCAACATCTGGTCGCACGGTTCCGGCATAGCCAGCGCCATTCAGGGCCCATCGCCATCGCACCATCGGAGTCGGATTTTGACCTGGCCCGATCAGCATAGGCGCTTTACCAAGCCTGCAGACAGAAAAACAACGGCACGGTTCGAATGCCAGGGTGCTTTCGGGGTTGCGCCATTTGGGTGTGTTGCGATGGTCCGAAAACTTGGGTCATCGCAACACTATTCACACCCTTCGGTGTCCCCGGCGACTTTTGTGATCTGAAACATGTCGTTTGCTGAGAAAATTGCGTTCACGCCGCTGCAAATACCCGCCGCGCTACGGGCGGGTATCCGAAGGTCAGCCCCAGATCTCGGCTGGTTTACCCTAGCCACCCCTTGAGGTTCTTTTCGACAATGCCAGACAAGGCATCAATATGTGCCGCGTCATCGTTCAGGCAGGGGATATAGGTGAAATGCTCGCCGCCCGCCTCTTCAAAGCTTTCCTTGATCTCTTCGTTGATTTCTTCGAGCGTTTCGATGCAATCGGCTGAAAAAGCCGGTGCGCAGACGGCGATGTTTTTGATCCCGTCTTCCTCTGCCAGCCGGGCCACCTCTTCCACGGTGTATGGCTTCAGCCATTCCTCTGGCCCAAACCGCGACTGAAATGTCGTTACGATCTGGGTGTCGTCCCAACCGAGCCGTTCCTTCAGAAGCCGCGTCGTTTTCTGGCATTGGCAATGGTACGGGTCGCCTTCGCGCAGATACCGTTCGGGGACGCCGTGGTAAGAGCAGACGAGTTTTTGCGGTTTTACCTCGGCCGCCGCATAAGACCGTTCGATGGATTGGGCCAAAGCCTCGATATAGGCCGGGTCCGCGTAATAGGGTTCGACGACCCGGGCAATCGGTTGCCACTTTTCTTCCATGAGGGCGCGGAAAAACTGGTCATTCGCCGTCGCTGACGTGGCCCCGGCATAATGCGGGTAAAGCGGGAAAAACAGGATCCTGGTGCATCCGGCCTCGACCATTTCGCGCACCTTGGATTTGGTCGATGGATTGCCGTATCGCATGCAGAAATCAACGCGTACATCGTCGCCGTAGCGGTCGATCATGCGCTGTTTGATTGCTGCGGTCTGCGCCTTGGTAATGGTCATCAGCGGGCTTTCGTCCGCGTCTTCGTTCCAGATGGATTTATAGGCGGCACCCGATGAAAAGGGCCGCTTGCTGAGGATCACAAGTTGCAAAAGCGGCTGCCAGATCCAGGCGGAATAGTCGATGACCCGCTTGTCAGATAGAAATTCGTTCAGATAGCGGCGCATTGACCAGTAATCTGTCCCGTCCGGCGTGCCCAGATTGGCAATCAGAATACCGACGCGGGCCGGTTTGATCTTAGGGTGATCGGCTGGCGCATGCGCGGGGCATGTTGCTGGGCGCTCTGCGGCCTGGCTTTGTGCGTCGAACATTTTCATGACCCTCTACGTAGCGTGATTAGTGATGCAGTTAAATGGAATACGGCCCGCGTCAATCTTTGGACCTGTCTAAAGGCGTTTCAGTCGTGCCCAATGCGTCGGCAAGTCGCGCCGTGGCGCTGCCGGGGCGCAAAGGTTGTTGTTGCGTGTCCGAGGGCGCCCACCCGGTCAAGGTGATAATCTCAAAGGTGGCGTTCACCCGACCGTCTTCGTTGCTAAAACTGGCGGTATAGATACTTGCCGCTTCGGTCAGTACATTGCGCCGTGTCGGATGTTTGATCCGGTCGGTCAGCGCGTTGTTTTCCCCCATCTTGCGCAGATCGTGCATCAGGTGGAAGGCATTGGCATAGCTTGCCGTCAGCGGGGCGCTGTCGGCGACGGGCAAGGCGAAACCGGCGCGCTGCAACAGCCCACCCAGATCGCGGATTTCCCCCATTGGCGCAATGCGCGGCGACAGGCCACCGGTGATCGCCGCCTCAGCCTCGGCCAGAGACGCGCGCAATTCATGCAGGGTCTGGCCGCCAAGAAAGGCGCAAAGCAGCAGCCCGTCAGACTTGAGCGCATGCCGGCATTGGACCAGTTGCCCGACCGGATCGTTGGCCCAATGTAGGCACATGCAGTGTAAAATCAAATCATGCGCGGCAGGTTCAAGCGCGAGTGTGTCATCGTCAGCGACGATAGTGGTGTCTGGATAACGCGCCGCCCAGAAATCCGGAAAACCCGTCACGATCGCGATGGATTTAAAGGTTCTGTTAACCTCGATCAGTCTTTCTTGCAGCTCATCGGCCACGGCTTCTTGCAAGAACAGCGCGTCGGGTTCGGCGCGCACGCGATTGCGGGCGACTGCTGTGCGGTCAACAAGGTCGGGCATTTTGTCCATGGACCACCATCTAGGGTGCCGGCATGCGGTTGCAAAGCGTCATTCGTGCGATCTACCCGGCCCAATGCGTGGCCTGTGATGCGCAAACCGAGGCTGAGTTCGGGCTTTGCGGACCATGCTGGCGCAACACGCTGTTTATTGGCGGGCTGGTTTGCGACACTTGTGGAACACCATTGCCGGGCGAAGATCAGGGCGAGGTGATAAAATGCGACGACTGCATGACCATCGCCCGACCCTGGGACAGGGGCCGCGCGGCGCTGGTTTATACGGGCATCGGGCGCCGACTTGTACTGCGGTTGAAACATGGGGATCGGACAGATCTGGCACGCCCTGCATCACTATGGATGGCACGGATCGCGCACCCGCTGTTGCGGGATGATACGGTTCTGGTGCCCGTGCCCTTGCATTGGGTACGGCTGGCGCGGCGACGCTATAATCAGGCGGCATTGCTGGTGAACGGATTGGGGCGGGTTCTGGAGCGTCCTGTTTGTGCCGATGCCCTGCTTCGGCCCAAGAAGACCAAACCGCTGGAGGGGCATAACCGCGACGCCCGGTTTGCTGCACTTGCGGATGCGATTGTGCCAAATCCCAGGCGTGTTCCGATCATCAAGGGTAAATCCGTCCTGCTGATCGATGACGTCATGACGTCAGGGGCAACATTGGCCGCAAGCGCGGAGGCCGTGAAAGCGGCCGGTGCCGCGAATGTGTCGATTGTTACACTGGCAAGGGTGGTCAAAGACGCCTAAATGATTGGGAAACCGATCCAAGGACCCGATCAATGTCGACTGTTGAGATTTATACCAAGCCCACATGCGGCTTTTGTTTTATGGCCAAACGACTGCTGAAGTCGAAAGGGGTAAGCTTTGCCGAGGTCAATATTTCCGCCCAGCCGGAACGCCGGGCCGAAATGATCCAGCGCGCCAATGGTGGCAGCACCGTGCCGCAGATTTTCATTGACGGAAAACATGTGGGCGGCTGCGACGACCTGATGGCGCTTGAGCGTGGCGGCAAACTGGATGCTATGCTGGCCGCATGAAGGCGGCGCTGATCCAACTCAACTCCGGCGATGATCCGGTGGCAAACCTGCCCCGGACAAGTGACTTGATTGGGCAGGCGGCAGGTAAAGGGGCCGGTTTTGTGCTGACGCCAGAGGTGACGAACTGCGTGTCACAGGACCGGGCGCATCAGAACCGGGTGCTGCAGCATGAGGCGGATGATCTGACGCTGAAGGGTCTGCGCGAAACGGCGATCCGGCATGGCATCTGGCTATCTATCGGCTCTCTGGCGCTGAAAACCGATGATCCGGATGGCAGGTTCGCCAATCGGTCCTTCCTCATCGATCCGGCAGGTCAGATCGTGGCGTGCTACGACAAGATCCACATGTTCGATGTCACCGTGTCCGAAACCGAAACCTATCGCGAATCCGCCGGTTATCGACCAGGAAAACAGGCCGTTATTGCGGACACGCCATTTGCCAAAATCGGCCTGAGCATCTGTTACGACATCCGGTTTGCCTATCTTTACAGGGCCTTGGCGCAAGCGGGGGCCGAGGTGTTGTTGGTCCCGTCCGCCTTTTCACCCGTCACCGGTGCTGCCCATTGGGAACCGCTGTTGCGGGCGCGGGCGATTGAAACCGGGTCCTATGTGCTGGCCGCCGCCCAAACCGGTACCCATTCCGCGACCGCAGGCAAACCGCGCCAAACCTATGGGCATTCCATGGCGATTTCGCCCTGGGGCGAGGTGTTGGCGGATTTGGGCACAGATACCGGTATCGCATTGGTTGATCTTGACCTAAGGGAAGTGTCACAAAGCCGCAAACGTATCGCGGCCTTATCCCATGACCGCCCTTTCGAAGGACCCTGATGTCTGAAACGTCCTCCAATCTCGCCGTATCGCTCTTCAGCGAGATTTTGGCAGTGGATCAGCTGGCGCGCGCAAGCGTGGCGCGGGTCCTGCCCAAAGGGATGGAGCTGTCGCATTTCTCCGTTCTCAACCATCTCGCACATGCGGGCGCGGAACGGTCACCAGCCCAACTCGCCAAGACATTCCACCTGACCCGCGGGGCGATGACAAATACCCTTCACAAGCTGGAATGGGCGGGCTGGGTGCATATCCGCCCCGACTGGGACGATGCACGACGCAAGATGGTCGCGATTAGCCCGTCGGGCCACGCCGCCCGCGAGGCCGCTTTGGCCGCCATCGCACCCGTGATCGCCGAGGTCGTGGGCAAAGTCGGCGAGGACAAGGTACGTATCGCCTTGCCAGTCCTGCGGGAAATGCGCCTGAAACTCAGCCAGATCGAATGAAGTTTCGGTCATTGGCGCTGGCAAGTGATGCGCTGGTCATGCAGGGCCAATCGGTGTTCGAGGCATATGAAGACCGCGTTGTCATGCGGACGCCGGACGAACCTGATTACTGGCATGGTAATCTAATCATCATGAAATATCCGCCAGGGGATGCGCTGGCGCAGGTGTCCCAGTTCCAGACCGATTTCCCCGATGCGACGCATCGAACCATCATATGGGACGTGCCGGGTCTTGATCCCGCACCGCTGGCCGCCACCCTGACGCCCCACGGTTACGAGGTGGGAACGTCGGATACGCTAGCCCTCGGTGATAAAATGCAGGATGTGCGGAGGCCGGAGGGCATCATCTTTCGGACGCTCAACAGTGACGCCGACTGGACTGCTTTGACTGATCTTCAGGCCGAAATAGCGCTTGAGGACGGTTATGATCCAAAGCTCCATACCCCTTTCCTGCAACGCCGAAATACCGCGCGCCGTGAACAGGTTGCCGATGGGATGGGCGCGTGGTTTGGTGCCTTTGATGGCAGTATTCTCGTCGGGTCAATGGGCATGTTCCATGACGACCGGATCGCCCGTTATCAGGCAGTTGAAACACGCGCCTCGCACCGGCGGCGCGGGATCTGTGCCGCACTTCTGGTGCAGGCAGCGAAATGGGCGCTGGGCCGGGCACCAAAGGCGCGCCCCATCATCGTGGCAGAGGCGAAAAGCGATGCCGGTCGCCTTTACCGGCGAATGGGCTTTCGCATTGCAGAGACGTTGGTCGAAGCAACGAAACCCAGCTATTAGCCAATTTTCGGCCCAAAAATTGCTACCAAATCCTCTTGCAGGATTTGCAAACAGACTTTCGGCGAAAGTCTGTACCCCGTCACGCCGGTTTTGTCGCCGCAGTCACATAATTCACCGACAGGTCCCGGTCAGAGATCGACCATGTGAAACGGGCAAAGTTGAAAACAAACCCCTTGCGGTCCACCGGTGTCATGCCCGCCTTTTCCAGCAGGGCAAACAGCTCGTCGGGCGTAATAAACTTGTTCCACTCATGTGTCCCCTTGGGCAGCCAGCGCATCACCCATTCGGCCCCGACAATGGCCATGGCAAAGCTTTTGGGATTGCGGTTGATCGTCGAACAGATGTGTATTCCGCCCGGCTTCATCAATTGCTGACAGGCGGTCAGATACCCCTGCGGATCGGCCACATGTTCGACCACCTCCATGTTCAGCACGGCGTCGAACTGTTCGCCGCTTTCAGCCAAAGCTTCCGCCGTGGTGTGGCGATAATCAATCTCCAGCCCTGATTGTTCGGCGTGAATGCGGGCGACCGGGATGTTGCGTTCGGCCGCATCGGCCCCGACAACGGTCGCCCCCAGCCGGGCCATCGGTTCGCACAGCAAACCGCCACCGCAGCCGATATCAAGAATGCGCAGGCCTTTGAACGGTTCCGGTCCGTTCAGGTCGCGCCCGTACTCTGCTGCAATCTGCCGTGTGATGTAGTCCAATCGTACCGGGTTCATCATATGCAGCGGCTTGAACTTGCCGTCCAGGTCCCACCATTCCGCCGCCATCGCCTCGAATTTCGCGATCTCGGACGGGTCGACAGTGTTGGTGGCGGTTGCTGACATTTTGCGGCTCCGAATGATGGTCAGTCGTGTCGATAGGGGATATAGATCGGTTATGGACAAAGTCGTAGGACAAAAGCGCCCAGGTGCACATCTTTACCAGCCCATTGATCCCTTCGATCAACGGATGCTGGATGTGGGAGACGGGCACCGGATCTATGTCGAACAATGCGGTAATCCCGATGGGGTGCCCGTTGTTGTCCTGCACGGGGGTCCTGGTGGCGGGTGCAGCCCCGCGATGCGCCGGTATTTCGACCCGAATATCTTTCGGGTGATCCTGTTCGATCAGCGCGGTTGTGGCCGGTCACGGCCCCATGCCAGCGTTCAGGCCAATACGACCTGGCATCTGGTGGCGGATATCGAACTGATCCGCAAAACGCTGGGCATCGATCGCTGGATCGTGTTTGGCGGGTCATGGGGGGCGACGATGGCCCTGATCTATGCCCAAGCCCATCCCGACCGGGCTGCGGCGCTGACCCTGCGCGGCGTATTCCTGATGACCCAGCCGGAACTGGATTGGTTCTATGGTGGCGGCGCGGGCAAATTCTGGCCGGAATTGTGGGAAAGCTTTGCCAGTCTCATCCCGAAAGACGAGCAGGATAACTTTATCGCGGCCTATCACAGGCGGCTGTTCTCTGGCGATCTACCGCAAGAGACGCGCTATGCACGCGCCTGGGCATCATGGGAAAACGCGCTGGCCTCTATCGACAGCGACGGGATCACAGGGGAAAGCCCTGCCGATTACGCCCGCGCCTTTGCACGGCTGGAAAACCACTACTTCTACAATGCCGGGTTCCTGTCAGGGGATCAGCAAATCCTGAACCCGGCCCAGATGGACAAGATTGCTGACATCCCGGGCGTCATCGTGCAAGGGCGGTACGATATGATCTGCCCACCGATTTCGGCACACCGGCTGGCGCAGATGTGGCCCAAGTCGCGGTTGACCTTGATCGGTCGGGCAGGCCATGCTTTGTCCGAACCGGGGATCAGCGCGGAACTGGTGCGCACGATGGATATGATGGGTGCCCAGCGCGGAACGCTCGGGCTTTAGGGTTTACAGGTGAAAACCAGCCGCTAAAGTTCATCAAGACTAACGGGGAACAAAAGCTTTTGGGCAATGTCCTGACGATTATCCTGCAACGCCTGCTATTGGGTGTGCTGACCTTGCTCATTGTCTCGGTTGTGATTTTTACGGCGGTAAATCTGCTGCCTGGCGATTTCGCACAGAATATCCTTGGCCAGGGGGCCACGCCTGATGCGGTGGCGTCAATCCGGCGTGACCTGGGGCTCGATCAGCCGCCGATCACGCGGTATTTCGACTGGCTGGGTGGCGTGCTGCGCGGCGATCTCGGCACCAGCTTTGCACAGGCGAATTTCGCAAGCTTTACCGGCACCGACTCGGGCGCAACAACCGTCGCCGCCCAGATCGCGCCCCGCTTTGCCAACACGATGTTTCTGGCCATGGTGACGGCGGCCATTGCGGTGCCGTTTTCGATCATCCTTGGTATTTTGGCAGCGCTGTATCGCAATACTGTCTTTGACCGCGCAACCAACATCTTCACGCTGTCGTCGATTTCCAGCCCAGAGTTCTTCCTCGCGTATATCCTGATCCTGTTTCTTGCAGTCTTGAACCCGATTTTCCCATCGCTTTCGAATATCTTTGAGGGGATGGCCTTCAGTGAACGACTAGAAAAGTCGATGCTGCCGGCATTAACCCTGACCCTGGTGGTCACCGCCCACATGATGCGGATGACCCGCGCGGCCATCATCAACCTGTTAGCCTCACCCTACATTGAAATGGCGCGGCTCAAGGGCCTGTCGCCGATGCGGGTGATTGTAAAGCACGCCCTGCCCAACGCGCTGGCGCCGATTATCAACGTGATTGCGCTGAACCTTGCCTATCTGATCACCGGTGTTGTGGTGGTCGAAGTGGTGTTCGTCTACCCGGGCATTGGCCAGCTCTTCGTCGATAGCGTGAAAATCCGCGATATCCCGGTCGTTCAGGCCTGCTGCCTGATCTTCGCCGCGGCCTATATCCTTTTGAACCTGACGGCTGACATTCTGTCGATCCTGTCCAATCCGCGTTTGAGGCATCCGAAATGATTATCTGGATCCTAGCCACTTTGGTCGGCATGGGGGCAGTGGCCTGGGGCTTCCGCTTTGCCGGGCAGGCCGCGACTGGCAATGCGCCGAAATTCCGCGATATGCCTTTTGGCGTTGCCTATGGCTATGTTCTTGGTGCTGTTGTCCTGCTGTGGTTGGGCTGGGCCTATCTGCAGGGGCGCAGCGCGGATCCGCTGGTCGCCAACAAGTTCTTTTTCCTTCGCATCGCAATCGAAGGTTTCATTATCTTCGCCATCGCCGCATGGCTCTTCCGCATCCTTGGCCGGTCGGTCGGCACCGCTTGGACCAAGAAGATGTTCCGCTCCATGCCGCTGACCGCCTCTTTCGGCATCCTGACGATCCTGATCTACGCCATCCTGGCGATTTTTGCGCCCGCCATCGCCCCCTATGGACAGGAACAGATCATCCCGGGCGTTGCTGCGAACATCACCCCCGGCGGTGATCCTGCGCTGGGCGGCAGCCCCGATTTCCCGCTTGGCACCGACCAGATCGGGCGCGATATCCTCAGCCGCCTGATCTATGGGGCCCAGAACACCGTTGGCATCGCCTTTGCCACGACACTGCTGGCCTTCCTGCTGGGCGGCACATTCGGGTTTCTGGCGGCCACATTGGGCGGTTGGCTTGATCAAGTCCTGTCGCGCTTTGTCGACGTTCTTATGGCCATCCCATCGCTGATCTTTGCGCTGCTCCTGATGACCATCGCCAGCGTCTGGGCGCCCGAACTGGGCATACCACTCACGGTCTTCATGGTCCTGATCATCGCCGTTATCGACAGCACGCGTGTCTACCGGCTGGCACGGGCGGTCGGGCAGAATATCGTGGTGATGGACTATATCGAGGCGGCCAAGCTGCGGGGCGAAGGTCTGGGTTACCTCGTCTTCAAGGAAATTCTGCCCAACGCCACGGCCCCCCTGCTGGCCGAATTCGGGCTGCGCTTCTGCTTTGTCTTCCTGACCATCGCGGCGCTGTCCTTCCTTGGCGTCGGCATTCAGCCACCACTGGCTGACTGGGGCACCATGGTGCGCGATCTGGGCGGTTTCGTAAACTACGCGCAATTCGCGCCGATGGCCGCCACCGCACCACTGCTCGCTGCCGGGGCGATCGCTTTGCTAACCGTTGCGGTCAACTTTGTCGTCGACTGGATGCTGCACAAATCATCGGGCCTAAAAGAATGAGCGACGAAACCCCCCTCGTCAAAATGCGCGGCGTCAAGCTTGAAGGCCGTAGCGATGAAACTTGGAACCCGATCATCAATGGGGTTGACCTGACCCTTGCTCGGGGCGAGGTGCTGGGCCTGATCGGTGAATCCGGGGCTGGCAAATCCACCCTTGGGCTGGCCGCCATGGGCTATACCCGCGACGGCGTGCGGATCAGCGAAGGCACCGTAGAATTTGACGGGATCGACCTGTTGACCGCATCAGCGGCAACCAAGCGGGAACTGCTGGGCAAACGCATCGCCTATGTGGCGCAATCCGCCGCCGCCAGCTTCAACCCGGCCCACAAGTTGATGGATCAGCATGTGGAAGGGCCCGTGCAGCACGGCGTCATGGGTCGGGGCGAAAGTGAGACGGACGGAATCGAGCTTTACCGCAAGCTGCGCCTGCCTAACCCGGAGGAGATCGGTTTCCGCTATCCGCATCAGGTCTCCGGCGGGCAATTGCAGCGGGCGATGACGGCAATGGCCATGTCCTGCCGCCCCGATCTGATTATCTTTGACGAACCGACAACCGCGCTCGACGTGACCACGCAGATCGAGGTTCTCGCCTCGATCCGGGATATTGTCGAACAGTTCAATACGGCGGCGATTTACATCACCCATGATCTGGCGGTCGTGGCCCAGATGGCCGACCGCATCAAGGTACTGCTGAAAGGGGATGAGGTCGAAACCGCCGACACCCGCACCATGCTGGCCGCCCCGACGCAGGACTACACCAAATCGCTCTGGGCCGTGCGCAGCTTTGAACGGCCACGTAAACCCGACGTCATCACCGGATCAACCCCGGTGGTGAGCGTGCAGAATGTGGATGCGGCCTATGGCAAGGTTCCCGTACTGTACGACGTCAGTTTCGACATGCATGCAGGCCGAACCGTGGCCGTGGTCGGCGAAAGCGGATCGGGCAAATCGACCACCGCCCGCTGTATTACAGGGCTGTTGCCGCCGACGGCAGGGCAGATCCTGCTCGATGGCGAGGTGCTGCCACCTGATTATCGCAAACGGTCCAAGGATCAGCTGCGTCAGGTCCAGATGATTTACCAAATGGCCGATACGGCCCTGAACCCACGCATGTCCATCGGCCAGATCATCGCGCGGCCCGTGCAGTTCTATCTGGGCCTAACGGGCGGCGCAAAACGTAAACGGGTCGATGCGCTGCTGGAACAGATCGAACTGGAACCGACAGAATACTACAACCGGCTACCGTCCGAACTTTCGGGCGGGCAGAAACAGCGGATCGGCATCGCTCGGGCACTGGCGGCGGAACCGAAATTCATCATCTGTGATGAGGTCACATCGGCCTTGGACCAACTGGTCGCCGAAGGTATCCTGCGACTCCTCGCCAAATTGCAGGATGACCTGTCGCTGACCTATATGTTCATCACCCATGACCTTGCCACCGTGAAAGCGATTTCGGATGAGGTGGTGGTGATGAAGGATGGCCGCGTGGTCGAACAGGGGCCAAAGGATGACATGTTCAAACCGCCTCACCACGCCTATACCGACCTTTTGCTGTCGTCGGTTCCTGAAATGGACCCCGACTGGCTGACCAATCTGCTGGCGGAACGCGGAGTTGATAACATCGGCGATGCCGCAGTTGATAAGATGTAATGCGAATCAGGTGCCCTGACGGGTGCGGATAAAACGAACCAGGGAGAACAATCATGAATGGAATTAGTAGACGCGGGCTGCTCAAGACAGGGGCCGCCGCCGGTGTTCTAAGCCTTTCGGGCATGCCGCTGCGCGCGCAGACCCGTGGCGGGAAATTGACTGCGGGCCTCAGCGGTGCAAACACGACAGACAGTTGGGATGGCCGGACCCATTCCGATCTTTTCATGATTGCGTCTGCACAAGGTACCGTGTTCGACAGTCTGACCGAAATTGCCGCTGATGGATCGCTCAAGGGCGAATTGGCCGAAAGCTGGGAGGCATCCGCCGACGCCAAAACCTGGACATTCAACCTGCGCCAGGGCGTGACTTTCCACAATGGCAAGCCCTTCGGTGCGGATGACGTGATTGAATCACTCCAGATGCACCTCGGTGAAGAATCCAAATCAGCGGCCAAGCCAATCGTCGAAGCCATCACCGAGATGACGAAGATCACCGATCATCAAGTCCAGTTCACCTTGGCTGCCGGCAACGCGGATTTCCCTTATCTGATGTCGGACTATCACATCCTGATTTTCCCCGCCGGACAGATCGAGGAAGGCATCGCCAAAGGGATCGGCACAGGCCTCTATCAGGTCCAGGCATTCGATCCCGGTGTGCGCATGGTCGCTACCCGCTACGCCGACCACTACAAGGGCGACAGCGCCGGCTTCTTTGATGAGATCGAATATATCGCCATCAACGACAACACCGCCCGGATGAATGCGCTGATGACCGGGCAGGTCGACGCGATCAACCGGATCGACTTCAAAACCGAGGCCTTGCTGCGGGCGAACCCCGCCCTGCGCATTCAGGAAGTGACCGGCAACCAGCATTACAGCTTCCCGATGCTGACCAAGACGGCGCCGTTTGACGATGTGAATGTGCGCCAGGCCCTGAAATACGGCATCAACCGGCAGGAAATGGTCGACAAGATCCTGCTGGGCCATGGTCAGGTCGGGAACGACACGCCCATCGGCCCCGCAAACCAGTACTATGCCGGTGATATGGAACAACTGGCCTACGATCCCGACAAGGCCAAATTCCACCTGCAACAGGCCGGGCTGGACAGCATCAATATCGACCTGTCCGCCTCGAATGCCGCCTTTGAAGGGGCCGTTGATGCGGCTCAGCTGTTCCAAGCCTCTGCAGCGGCAGGTGGCATCAACATCAATGTCGTACAGGAACCGTCAGACGGCTACTGGTCCAATGTCTGGCTGAAAAAACCATTCTGCGCCTGCTACTGGTCCGGTCGCGCAACCGAAGACTGGATGTTCTCGACCGCCTACGAGGCTGGCGTGCCTTGGAACGACAGCCAGTGGGATCACCCACGGTTCCAGGAATTGCTGCTGACGGCCCGCGCCGAACTCGACAGCGACAAGCGCCGCGAACAGTACGGCGAAATGCAGCAGATCCTGCGCGACGAAGGCGGTGTGTTGATCCCGATGTTCGCCAACTATGTGCAAGCGGTGAACAACCGGATTGCAACGCCGGACACGGTGGGCAACCTCTGGCAGATGGATAACGGGCGCATGGCCGAACGGTGGTCTATCGCCTGATCCTCTGGCAGGGTCTGATTTTTCGAAACGCCCCGCCAATCGGTGGGGCGTTTGTCAATTTACCGGTCTCAAACGAGATTTTTTGAATGAAATTTTGGCGATTTATTTGTCTTAACGTGCTAAACCCTTGGAAAATAATGGTTTCCTTACTATTTTCCGACAAGACCTAACATCTCCAGATAACGAATTGTTCAACAGAGGTTCACGCAGAATGCTGTAAGTATTCTGATATTGTGATGTTTTGGATGTCAGGGCGACAATCTGCCTTCCACAGATGGCAGGACCGAGCTCTATCAAACAGCCCTGGGTTTCCGACTCCTCTTTTGTGTCTTAGTGAACGAGTGGACTGAGGTATCAGTAGTGGTTACGCAAACACCCCGCCAAACGGCGGGGTGTTTTGTTTTCAGGGTTTCGGGCGCGTAAACTAAAAGCCTCAATACTTTGACAGCAGATTTCCGCCGGTCGCGGTGCGGCTGTTCATCTTCGCGCATTAACACCCATCCAGAAAATCCCATGTTTTACAAACTGTTATGAAGATCTGACGCGGAACTCCAACATAACAAGCAGTTCATGCGTCATTCACAGCACCGCTGATACGCCTGAATGGTCGAATTAACGGGAAAGGTACAAACATGACCTCGATTCTCAACACGCTTCTCAAGACCAGCGCTGTTGCGCTCATTCTTTCTACGACCGCTGCAACGGTGACATTCATGTCGACCACTCAGGCTCACGCCGAACGCGGCAAAGGGAATGGCAATGGTAACGGGCGCGGCAATGGTGGCCGGGATCGCACTGAAAGCCGCGGAAATCAGCATGCCAATGCGAACGGCAACGGGCGCGGTAACGGCAACGGACGCGGCGCGCTCGCCCGCGAACTTGGCAGCCTGAACGCGGCACACGCCAACCCTAACGCGCTGCGCAACGCCTCGCCCAACAGCATGCCAGGCAAACTTTACGCCTATCAACAGGCGCGCGGCGACTTTGCGGATGTCGTTGCCGTTCAGGATGAAGCCTACGCCGAATACCAGCGCCTCATCGGCCTCAGCGAAGAAGAAATCACCGCAGAATTTCCCGAAGGCGGATATGAAGACGCAGTGACAACCGCCGCCGATGAATATCAGGCGGCACGGGACGATGCGTTGGACGCGCAGGCGGAAACCCAAGAAGTCCTCGCCGCTCTGACTGGCGGGTCAGATCTGTCGCCCGCTGCGCTGGCCGAACTCAACCGTTTACTTGGGCTTTAAAGCAGCGATCCTGACCAGAGGATCATGGTCGTAGTCCACTGACGTCCATGGTCCAGGACCGGCCCTTTGCGAGGCCGGTCCTGATGTTATCTACATCCCCGATGACACCCTGCGCAGGCGTCATGAAATCATGCCCCTTGCAGACTCAGTCCACTCTGCGTATATCACCATCAATAGCGGCGTTTTGGCTTCCACCCCCAAGGCTCCACCGGGAAATATCGACGGGCCGCGCGCCCGTTTTTTTGTGCCGCAATGGCGGATTTGACCATGACGAATGACCTGATTGCAAAGGCGGCGATTGACCGTCGTGTAGCGGAAATCGTGACCCCTGTCGTCGAAGACATGGGGTTCGAAGTCGTGCGCGTCCGCCTGATGAGCGGCAAGGAAACGATCCTGCAAATCATGGTGCAGCGCCCCGATGGCCAGATCGAGGTGGATGAATGCGGCCAGATCTCGACCGCCCTCAGCGCTGTGCTGGACGTGGAAGACCCGATTGTCGATGTCTACAACCTCGAGGTCTCAAGCCCCGGGATCGACCGTCCTCTGACCCGGCTCAAGGATTTTGACCAGTGGGAAGGGTTCGAAGCCAAGATCGAAACCGAACAACTGATCGACGGCCGCCGCCGGTTCAAGGGGCCGCTGGCGGGCACCGAAGGCGACGAGGTGTTGATCACGATCGAGGAAGGCACGATCGGGCTGAAGTTCGACTGGCTGTCCGACGCCAAGCTGGTCCTGACAGATGAACTGATCCGCGACGTACTGCGCGGACGCAAGGATGCGGGTCAGATAGACGAGACCCAATTTGATGAAATCGAAACGATAATTGAAGGTGAGGAGAACACCTGATGGCAATCACATCAGCCAACCAGCTCGAGCTTCTGCAAACAGCAGAGGCCGTGGCCCGCGAAAAGATGATCGACCCCAATCTGGTGGTCGAAGCGATGGAAGAATCGCTCGCCCGTGCGGCGAAATCCCGTTACGGGGCCGAAATGGACATTCGCGTGTCCATCGACCGCAAGACCGGCAAGGCGACATTCACCCGCGTCCGCACCGTGGTCGAGGATGAAGAGCTGGAAAACTATCAGGCTGAATTCACTGTCGAACAAGCCAAGCAATACATGGAAGACCCCGAGGTCGGCCAACAGTTGATCGAAGAGGTACCACCCGTCGAACTGGGCCGGATCGCGGCGCAATCGGCCAAGCAGGTGATCCTGCAAAAGGTCCGCGAAGCCGAGCGTGACAAGCAATACGAAGAATTCAAGGATCGCGCCGGCACGATCATCAACGCGCTGGTCAAGCGCGAGGAATACGGCAACGTTATCGTCGATGTGGGCGCTGGCGAGGCGATCCTGCGCCGCAATGAAAAGATCGGTCGCGAGGCATACCGCCCCAACGACCGTATCCGCTGCTACATCAAGGAAGTGCGCCGCGAACAGCGCGGCCCGCAGATTTTCCTGTCGCGCACAGCGCCGGAATTCATGGCCGAACTCTTTAAGATGGAAGTGCCTGAAATCTACGAAGGCATTATCGAGATCAAGGCGGTCGCCCGTGACCCCGGTTCTCGCGCCAAGATCGCCGTCATCAGCTATGATAACTCAATTGATCCTGTCGGTGCCTGTGTCGGTATGCGCGGTTCCCGCGTGCAGGCCGTCGTGAACGAATTGCAGGGCGAAAAGATCGACATCATCCCATGGAATGAGGACATGCCGACCTTCCTGGTCAACGCATTGCAGCCTGCCGAGGTCAGCAAGGTCGTTCTGGACGAGGAAGCCGGCAAGATCGAAGTCGTCGTGCCCGAGGAACAGCTTTCGCTCGCCATCGGGCGGCGCGGTCAGAACGTGCGTCTGGCCAGCCAGCTCACCGGCCTCGACATCGACATCATGACCGAGGAAGAAGAATCCAAGCGGCGTCAGGCTGAATTCGAGCAGCGGACAAAATTGTTCATGGATACCCTTGATCTGGACGAATTCTTTGCCCAACTACTGGTGTCCGAAGGCTTCACAAATCTAGAAGAAGTCGCCTATGTCGAAATTGACGAACTTCTGGTGATCGAAGGCGTCGATGAAGACACTGCCGGTGAATTGCAGGCGCGTGCCCGTGATTACCTCGAAGAACAGGCCAAAAAGGCGATGGAAGCCGCCCGTGCGTTGGGTGTCGAAGACAGCCTTGCCAATTTTGAAGGGCTGACACCGCAAATGCTCGAGGCGCTGGGCAAGGATGGCGTGAAAACGCTGGAAGACTTCGCCACCTGTGCTGACTGGGAACTGGCTGGCGGCTGGACGACGGTGGATGGCGAACGGGTCAAGGACGATGGCGTGCTGGAACCGTTCGATGTGTCGCTTGAAGAAGCACAGAACATGGTCATGACCGCGCGCGTCATGCTGGGCTGGGTCGACCCGGCCGAGCTTGAGGCAGACGCCGAAGAAGAAGAGACAGAAGAGGAGGCGGAGGCCTGATTTCAGGTCTCCGGTGGGGCAACAGATGGCGCGGGGCGGCCATAACAAGGATCGGGACGATGCTGAACGCAAATGCATCGTCACCGGTGAGGTGCAGCCAAAGGCTGGACTGATCCGCTTTGTAGTGGGCCCCGACAATCAGGTTGTACCTGATATTTTGGGTAAGTTACCGGGACGTGGTATATATGTAACCGCCGACCGCAAGGCGCTGGAAGACGCCCGCAAAGGCCAGTTTTCCAGATCGGCCAAGCAAGCGGTCACCGTGCCCGATGGTCTGGTTGATGAGGTGGAACGCCAATTGGCGCGCCGGGTCGTGGATCTGATCGCGTTGGCCCGCAAGGCCGGCCTTGCCGTCTGCGGGTTTGAAAAGGTAAAGGGCTGGCTTGCCGGTGGTGAACGGGTCCGCGTTCTTGTTCAGGCCTCTGACGGGTCCGAACGCGGGAAAACGAAATTATGGACGCCCGAAGGGGCCCGCTATTTCGGGTGCCTCACGTCAACCGAATTGGGTTTGGCATTTGGGCGGCAAACTGTGATACATGGCGCGCTTGCCACTGGTGGACTCAGCAATCGTGTTGTAGAGGAAGCCACAAAGCTACGTGGTCTGCGCGAAGTGAACGGTGGTGATACGGCCGCCGGGAAGGATAAAGAAGCTAGATGAGCGATAACGACGGTAAAAAGACACTCGGCCTGGGTGGTTCGCGTCCAAGCAACGTGAAGCAAAGCTTTAGCCATGGGCGGACCAAGAATGTGGTGGTGGAAACCAAGCGCAAGCGCGTTGTGGTGCCCAAGCCCGGTGCGGCCAAGCCGACAGCAAAACCCACAGGTCCGATTGGCGGTGATCCGTCGAAACGTCCGGCAGGCATTTCGGATGTCGAACTCGAACGCCGGATGAAGGCGCTTGCCAACGCCAAGGCACGCGAGGCTGAAGAAACAGCCAAACGCGAAGCCGAGGAAAAGGAACGCGCCGCCGAACGCGAGGCACGCCGTGCTGAGATTGAGGCCAAGGAAGCCGAAGACAAGGCACGTGAAGAACGTGCCAAAGCCAAGGCTGACGAAGAAGAACGCAAGCGTGAAGAGGCCGCAAAGGCTAAAGCCGTCGCCGATGCCCCACCCGCCGCTGCTTCCGTGCCGGGCGAGACTGCGGTCTCGCGTCCAACAGCCGCGCCGCGCAAGACGGACCGTGGCAGCGACGACCGCGACAAGGGTGGCAAGTCCAAGCCGGGTCGCGGTGGCGACGATGGCCGCCGGTCCGGCAAGCTGACACTGAACGATGCGCTGACCGGTCGCGAAGGCGGACGCCAGCGATCCATGGCCGCAATGAAACGCAAGCAGGACCGTGCCCGCGCCAAGGCGATGGGCGGATCTGTCGAGCGTGAAAAGATCTTCCGCGATGTGGCCCTGCCAGAGGCGATTACCGTCTCGGAACTGGCCAACCGGATGACCGAACGTGTGGCTGATGTGGTCAAGGCCCTTATGAATAACGGGATCATGGCGACCCAGAACCAGACGATCGACGCGGACACCGCCGAACTGATCATCGAAGAATTCGGGCACAAGGTCGTGCGCGTCTCTGACGCCGACGTCGAAGACGTCATTCAAGCCGTCGAAGACAAACCCGAAGACCTCAAATCACGCCCACCGATCATCACGATCATGGGCCATGTCGACCACGGCAAGACATCGCTGCTTGACGCGATCCGCAACGCCAAGGTTGTCGCGGGCGAGGCTGGCGGGATCACCCAGCATATCGGTGCCTATCAGGTGACAACCGATAGCGGTGCGGTGCTGTCATTCCTCGACACACCCGGCCACGCCGCGTTTACATCCATGCGTTCGCGCGGGGCACAAGTGACAGATATCGTCGTACTTGTGGTCGCTGCTGATGACGCCGTGATGCCCCAGACGATCGAGGCGATCAACCACGCCAAGGCCGCCAACGTGCCGATGATCGTGGCGATCAACAAGATCGACAAGCCATCTGCGAACCCCGACAAGGTGCGTACCGATCTGCTCCAGCACGAGGTCATCGTCGAAAAGATGTCCGGCGAAGTGCAGGACGTCGAAGTTTCGGCAATCACCGGTCAGGGCCTCGACAATCTGCTCGAAGCCATCGCGCTGCAGGCCGAAATCCTTGAATTGAAAGCCAACCCAGACCGCGCCGCCGAAGGTGCCGTGATCGAGGCGCAGCTTGACGTGGGTCGCGGGCCCGTGGCGACCGTTCTGATCCAGAACGGCACGCTGCATCAGGGTGACATCTTCGTTGTCGGCGAACAGTACGGCAAGGTCCGCGCGCTGATCAACGACAAGGGTGAGCGGGTTCAGGAAGCAGGCCCTGCCGTTCCGGTCGAAGTGCTTGGTCTGAATGGCACGCCAGAAGCAGGCGACGTTCTTAACGTGGTCGAAACCGATGCGCAGGCGCGTGAAATCGCCGAATATCGTGAAAAAGCGGCCAAGGAAAAACGTGCGGCTGCCGGTGCGGCAACCACGCTTGAACAGCTGATGGCCAACGCCAAGGAAAACGAAAACGTCAGCGAACTGCCCATCGTGGTCAAGGCCGACGTGCAGGGTTCTGCCGAAGCAATCGTGCAGGCGATGGAAAAAATCGGCAACGAAGAGGTGCGCGTGCGCGTCCTGCATTCCGGCGTGGGCGCCATCACCGAAACCGATATCGGCCTGGCCGAAGCATCGGGTGCGCCTGTCTTTGGCTTCAACGTGCGTGCGAACGCGACAGCACGGAACACGGCCAACCAGAAGGGCGTCGAAATCCGGTACTATTCGGTGATCTACGACCTAGTGGACGACGTGAAAAAAGCGGCCTCCGGCCTGCTCTCGGCTGAGATCAAGGAAAAGTTCATCGGCTACGCCTCCATCAAAGAGGTCTTCAAGGTCTCCAACGTGGGCAAGGTCGCCGGCTGTATCGTCACCGAAGGTGTGGCGCGCCGCTCTGCCGGTGTGCGTCTACTGCGCGATAACGTCGTGATCCACGAAGGCACGCTGAAAACCCTGAAACGCTTCAAGGACGAAGTGCCAGAGGTCCAGTCCGGTCAGGAATGCGGCATGGCCTTCGAAAACTACGAAGATATCCGGCCCGATGACGTGATCGAAATCTTCGAGCGGGAAGAGGTCGAACGTAACCTTTGATCCGGTCAAACAGACATTGAAAAAGGGGCGGTCCTGCAGGGCCGCCCTTTTCGTTTGTGATTGAAAGACGCGAAATACATATGGATATCCATCGTCATGCGTGATGAACCGGCAAAGATCGGTTAAACTGCTGATCACGGCACCCGTCAAACCATAAGTGAGAGCATCATGAGATTTTCCGCCGTCCTGCCCGTCGCGCTGTCATTGGCTGCGATACCAGCTTTGGCCCTTGCGCAAGACGCTGATTATTCGGGGCTGGGGCAAACCTACCAGCTTGGCCAGAACCGCGACTATACCGACGTTGTACGCGGGTTAGAGGCGGTGGATTATCAGATCGAAGATGTCACCACGACCACGCTCGGGCGTACCCGTATCACGGCCAACAACGGGGAACACTGGCGCGAGGTGATTGTCAGCCAGACCACGGGCGAGGTGCTGTCGGACATGATCATGGACACCCAACCTGACGCGGACGCCATCGCACTGCAATCCGCGCTGGATGCGGCCAGTGATCCGCGCCCGGAAAATGGGGAATCCGGGATCGAATTCAGTGGCTCCCTGACATTCGGCTTCAATAACAAATCCGGCCATTCTGCCAGTGGCAGTGTCACGGCGCGACGGGAAAACATAGGCGGGTCCGGCATCACCGGATCAATCAGCTATGGCAGAAACAACTAAGCAGATCTGAGCTTGTGCGCCTGCAGCTCAACTCGACCGCAAAACCTTAACGCCGCATTTACGTTTACACCGCACGCGGCCTTAATCCCGCAAAATCGCTGATAGGGGTCCGACGCAAGTCCGACGTTTTGCCGACGCGATGCCGACCGCCCAAATTGACGAAAACACCAGTATTAACGAATGATTCGTGGATTCCGACCAAATCACCGCGCGGTACCCCCTACGCAACACCACCGAACGTTGCGCGGCGGCCTATAACCAGTCGCGCAAAATCGGGATCAGCGGGATGTCTGCCGCAGGCATCGGATAATCCCGCAGCTCATGTGCGCGCACCCATTTCAGAGCCTGTCCTTCCCGTGATTGCGGCGCGCCTTCCCACTTGCGGCAGGCGAAAAGCGGCATCAGCAGATGAAAATCATCATATGAATGGCTCGCAAATGTCAGCGGGGCCAAGCAGGATGCCCAGGTGTCGATCCCCAGTTCTTCATGCAATTCGCGGATCAAAGCCGCCTCCGGCGTCTCTCCCGCTTCGACCTTGCCGCCAGGAAACTCCCACAGGCCCGCCATGGATTTGCCTTTCGGGCGTTGGCCCAGCAGCACACGACCATCCACGTCAATCAGCGCGACCGCCGAAACAAGAACTGTCTTCACGACCGATAATCCGCGTTAATGCTGATATATCCGTGGGTTAGATCACAGGTCCAGACGGTGCTGGCGCCATCGCCAATACCCATATCAACGCCGATGACCAGTTCATCGTTCTTCATATAAGCCGCTGCGGCCTCTTCAGAATAATCCGGTGCGCGCCAACCATTTTCGGCGACAGTGATATCGCCAAAGCGGATCGACAGCGTATCCCGATCCGCCGCCGCGCCTGACTTACCGACCGCCATGACCACGCGACCCCAATTGGCGTCCTCGCCCGCGATGGCGGTTTTGACTAGTGGCGAATTTGCGACTGAAAGCGCGACTTTACGGGCATCATCATCATTTGCAGCACCCGTGACGCCGACGGTCACGAACTTACTGGCCCCTTCACCATCGCGGACAACCTGATGCGCCAAGTCCAGCATGACCCGATGCAGGGCTTCGGAAAATGCAGCGTTTCCAGTAACATCGACCCCAGACGCCCCGGTTGCGCCCATGATCAGCGTATCGGATGTCGAAGTATCACTATCGACCGTGATGCAGTTGAAGGTCTTGTCATTCCACTCCGAAACCAGCGCTTGCAGATCATCCTGCGCGATCAGCGCATCGGTAAAGATATAGACCAGCATCGTCGCCATGTCGGGTGCGATCATGCCCGAACCCTTTGCAATTCCTGCAATTTTTACCGACTTGCCGCTGATATCGACCGTCGCGGTCGCACCCTTTGGAAAGGTATCGGTGGTCATGATCGCACGCGCGGCATCAGTGATCGACGTCGCCGATTGCGCGTCATAAAGGTCTGACAGCTTTGCGGTAATCCGTTCAAAAGGCAGTGGTTCGCCGATCACGCCAGTCGAAGCGGTGAAAACCCGTTTGGCGTCCACGCCAGTAACCTCAGCCACGGCAGAGGTCAGCGCGGCAACCGCATCACTCCCGTTCTTACCGGTGAAGGCATTTGAATTGCCAGAATTTACCAAAATGGCCGCAGGTCCCGATGGATCAGCGCCCAGTTTTGCCTGGCAATCCAGCACCGGCGCTGATCGCGTTGCGGAGCGTGTGAATACCCCAGCAACGGCGCTGCCCGGCGCAAGAAGCGCCAGCATGACATCCGCGCGACCCTTGTATTTTACGCCAGCAGAGGCTGCAGCGAAGGTAACCCCATCAATAACCGGCAGGTCAGGGAATGCGGCCGGGGCAAGTGGTGATATCGCCATTGGCGCTTACTCAATCAGCTCAAGACGGTCGATGATATTGGGGTCGAAATCGCCGGTCGCCGGTTTGACAACCTCCTGCGCTGCCGCCAGTTCATCCAGACGCGCGGTAATCGCAGCCTCCTGAATGTCGTTGGCCAGCTGATTGCGCATCTGTTCCAGTGTCGGTTGCGGCTGAACCCGTGTTTCGTTCAGCGTTGCCACATGCCATCCGAATTGCGTTTCAAACGGATCCGAAACAGCGCCGACTTCAAGGTTGCTGATCACCTCCTCAAATTCGGGCACCATCGCGCCCGGCGCAAACCAGCCAAGATTTCCGCCGTTTGGCCCCGTCGGCCCCGTCGACACATCCCGCGCCACATCGGCAAAGGCGGCACCTTCATCCACCCGCGCCTTGGCGGCCAGCGCCTCTTCCTCGGTTGCGACCAGAAGGTGAGAGGCATTGAATTCATTGACCTCTTCCACATCCGCAAATGCAGCGTCATAGGCGGCCTGGATCGCCTCGTCGGTTACGGCTTCGGCTGAGATGGCATTGACCAATTCACCGGCCATCAGTGACCGGCGTTCGTTCTGCAACGTGTATTCGATCCCTGACGGGACCTCCTCCAGCGCGTCTGCCAAAAGCTGTTGTTGGATCAGCTGCTCAATCAGCCCGTCGAACAGTGCTTCGTTCGGGAACTGGCTGTATTGTTGGGGCAATTGGGCGCGCGCGATGATTAACTGGCCCACGGTAATTTCTGTATCGCCCACTTTGGCCACAACGGTGTCGCCCGTGATCTCGTCCTGCGCGGCAGTCTGTGTCGCAACGGACAGGGCCAGCACGGCGGACCCCAAAAGTGTAACATGTTTCAGCATTATACGATCCCTTGATAGCCGACGCGGGCGCGTGGCGTTGACACTGCATATCCGGCCCCTTACATCCCATGAATGCCTCGAGGGGGCTGGTCTTGGCCCTTTGTATGTGGCCCGCAACGGGCCTACAAGCGACCTCCTCTCAAATAGATGTCAGACAGGCGCCGTCGCGCCGCCGGAGTGAATATGCTGGGTATCGGAACGATCGCCAAAAAGGTGTTTGGCACACCCAATGACCGCAAAGTCAAATCTGTGCGTTCGCTGGTCGACAAGATCAACGCTCTGGAGCCGGAATACGAAAAACTGACCGACGAGCAGATCAAGGAAAAAACAGAAAGCCTGGCGCAACGGGCCATGGGGGGCGAAAGCCTCGATGCGCTGCTTCCAGAAGCCTTTGCCAACTGCCGCGAGGCGGCCAAGCGCGCATTGGGTCTGCGCGCTTTCGATGTTCAATTGATCGGCGGCATTTTCCTGCATCAGGGCAATATATCTGAGATGAAAACTGGTGAGGGGAAAACACTTGTCGCGACTTTCCCTGCTTATCTGAATGCCCTGACCGGCAAGGGTGTGCATATCGTCACCGTGAACGATTACCTTGCCCGCCGTGACGCGGAATGGATGAGCAAGGTTTACGGCGCGCTCGGCCTGACCACCGGTGTGGTTGTACCGCAGCAGCCCGAAGACGAGAAAAAAGAGGCCTACGCCTGTGACGTCACTTATGCCACGAACAACGAGCTTGGGTTCGATTACCTGCGCGACAACATGAAATCGGATCTGGCCCAGATCTATCAGCGTCACCATAACTTTGCGATTGTGGATGAGGTTGACAGTATTCTGATCGATGAGGCGCGGACGCCCTTGATCATTTCCGGTCCGGCGCAGGATCGCAGCGAGATGTATGCCACGATTGACGAAATCGTGCCCAATATCGACGAAGCGCATTTTACGCTGGATGAAAAGACACGTCAGGCGACCTTTACAGACGAAGGCAACGATTGGCTGGAAGAAAAGCTGTCCGCGCGAGGTTTGCTGCCGGAAGGTCAGACGCTTTATGATCCGGAAAGTGCGACGCTGGTACATCACGTCAATCAGGCCCTGCGCGCGCACAAGCTGTTCACCAAGGATAAGGATTATATCGTTCGTGATGACGAAGTTGTCCTGATTGATGAGTTTACAGGGCGCATGATGGTTGGTCGCCGTCTGTCTGATGGTCTGCATCAGGCGATTGAGGCCAAGGAGAACGTGTCGATCAAGCCAGAGAATGTCACGCTGGCCTCTGTCACGTTCCAGAATTACTTCCGTCTTTACGACAAGCTGGCCGGTATGACCGGTACGGCCCTGACCGAGGCGGAGGAATTTCAACAGATTTACGGGCTTGGTGTGGTCGAGGTGCCGACGAACCGGCCCATCGCACGCGTCGATGAAAATGATCAGGTTTATCGCACCGCACGTGAAAAGTTCGAAGGCGTTGTTGCAGCAATCAAGGATGCACATGGCAATGGCCAGCCAATCCTTGTCGGGACCACCTCGATCGAGAAATCAGAACATCTGGCAAACCTGCTGAAGTCGGAAGGCATCTCATATAACGTCCTCAACGCGCGGTTGCACGAACAAGAGGCCCAGATCATTGCCGATGCCGGTAAACTGGGTGCCGTAACGATTGCCACTAACATGGCCGGCCGCGGGACCGATATTCAGTTGGGCGGAAACGTCGAAATGCACGTACTGCAGGCGATGGACGAAAATCCGGACGCTGATCCGGAAGAGCTGCGCAGCACCATCGAGGCTGAAGTCGCTGACGAAAAGGAAAAGGTCAAGGCCGCCGGAGGCCTGTTTGTTTTGGCGACTGAACGCCATGAAAGCCGGCGAATTGACAACCAGCTGCGCGGCCGTTCGGGCCGTCAGGGTGACCCGGGGCGGTCGTCATTCTTCCTGTCATTGGAAGATGACCTGATGCGTATCTTTGGATCAGAACGGTTGGACAAGGTGCTATCGGGCCTCGGCATGAAAGAGGGCGAGGCGATCGAACACCCATGGGTGAACAAATCGCTGGAACGTGCGCAGTCCAAGGTCGAAGGTCGCAACTTTGACATCCGCAAGCAGCTTCTGAAATTTGATGACGTGATGAATGATCAGCGGAAAGTGATCTTTTCGCAGCGGCGCGAGATTATGGAAGCGTCTGATCTGTCCGAGATTGTGCAGGACATGCGCCATCAGGTGATCGATGACCTTGTGGCGGAATATATGCCGCCGAAAAGCTATGCCGATCAATGGGATACCGAAGGGCTCTATGCTGCTGTAATCCGCGATGTTGGTGTCGATGCGCCGGTCATGGAATGGGCCGAGGAAGAGGGCGTTGACGATGACGTCATGCGAGAGCGGCTTGAAGAAGCCTCTGACAAGTTCATGGAAGAAAAGACCGCAGCCTTTGGTCCGGATGCCATGCGCAGCATTGAAAAGCAGTTGCTTTTGCAAACCATTGACGCGAAATGGCGCGAACATCTTCTGACGCTAGAGCATTTGCGCTCTGTTGTTGGTTTCCGCGGCTATGCCCAGCGCGATCCGCTGAACGAGTACAAGACCGAAGGGTTCCAACTGTTTGAACGGCTTTTGGACGGATTGCGCGTGGATGTGACACAAAAGTTGGGTCAGATCCGCCCGATGTCGGAAGAAGAGCAGGCAAAACTGATTGCGCAATTGCGCGAACAACAGCAACGTGCCGCTACACAGGCAGCACCTAGTTTGGAAAAGTCGGAAACCGCCGCTGAAGGGTTTGACGAAAACAACCCTGAGACGTGGGGGAATCCGGGCCGGAACGACAGTTGCCCGTGCGGCTCTGGCAAGAAATTCAAGCATTGCCATGGGCGTCTTGCCTGAAACCTGACATAATTGCGTCGTGCTAGGGCCACCGTTTGCTGCGATGACCCGGAGGAGAGGGTACACGTGGGAGTTGGGTATGTCCCTTATGCGCTATGGCGTAGCAGCAATCGCGACGGCGACAATTGTTCTGGGGCTCGGTTACATCGTCCAGAGTGACGGGACGTCGGACACGCGTTCTGTGCGCAAGGCCAGCCAGCCGACGGCTAGCGCGGTGTACAGTGTCGCAAGTTCGACCAATACCGTCGGAGCTGCTATTTTTGGAATGCCCCGCGCCATTGATGCGCCAGCTATCCACCAATTTGAAAGCGAAGCAGCGCTTGTCGCGGTTGATGCTCGGTTTGCCGAAATGGAAACGCCGCAGGCCAGTTTCATGCCGGCTTCGCCGCTGGACAGTTGTGAAACCGATCTGATCGCTGAACCGCGTTTTGCGGCGATGGTCGGTCTGGCGCTTCAATCGCCCTGCCATCCGAATGCCGAAGTTGTGGTCTGGCACGAACAGATGGTGTTTTCGGCCCGGACTGATGACGTGGGTGGTCTGGCACTGGATGTTCCGGCGCTAAGCAGTTCAGCTACGTTTGTTGTCACCGTTGACAACATCGAAGAGGCGCGCACAATCGTTCATGTGCCGGACGCCGATATGTTTGATCGCGCAATCCTGCAATGGCGCGGTACTGGCAACTTGCAGCTTCATGCGATGGAATTCGGCGCGACAATTGGCGATCCCGGTCATATCTGGTCCGCATCGACCCATAGTCCGGAACTTGCGCATGATGGCGAACGCGGGTTCATGACGCGACTTGGCACATCGAATGCTACGATTCCCTATTGGGCAGAGGTCTATACCTATCCCACTGGCTTGATCAGCCGTGACGGTCAGATCAAGCTTCAGGTCGGGGCGGCAGTAACCGAGGAAAACTGCGGTCGAGAGCTGGATGTGAAAGGTATCCGTACCAACGCGGGCCGATATCTGGCCTCCAGCGCGTTCGAGATCGAGATGCCAGGCTGCGACACGGTTGGCCAGTCATTCATGCGGCCGGATTTGTTTGACACGCTGACGCTGGCGGCCCGTTAAGACAACAATCCCTGTGCCCGAAAACTGAGTTCACAGGATTTTCCGACAATCAGGTGATCGTGAACCGTAATTCCCAATGCTTTAGCCGCACTGTCGATCTGGGCAGTCATCTGGATATCGGCCTGTGATGGGGTGGGATCGCCCGACGGGTGATTGTGAACCAGAATGATGGATGCTGCGTTCAATTCAAGGGCGCGTTTGACCACCTCCCGCGGGTAGACGGGCACATGATCCAGCGTGCCTTTTGCCTGCTCCTCATCCGCAATCAGCACGTTCTTTGTATCCAGATAAAGGATGCGAAACTGTTCGATGTCGCGATGTGCCATCACCGTATGGCAATAGTCCAGCAAGGCATCCCAGCTTGAAACCACATGCCGCTGCATCACCTTAGCACGCGCCAGCCGGTGCGCAGCGGCTTCAACCACTTTTAATTCGATAACGACCGAGTCGCCGACGCCCTTGATCTGTTTCAGTTGGGCGATAGGGGCCGACAAAACCCGATTGAAGTCGCCGAACCGCTCAATCAGTGCGCGGGCAAGGGGTTTGACATCCTGCCGCGGTATTGCGCGGAACAGGACCAGTTCCAGAAGCTCGTAGTCTGGTACAGCCGTCGCGCCACCGGCCATGAACCGTTCACGCAGGCGTTTTCTGTGATCGCGCATATAGGACGGCGTGCGGCCCGTTGGCATCGGCGTGACGATGGCGACGTCATCATGATCAGCAAACAAGGATCGGGATTCGGCAAATTGAGACATGGCCCCACTTTGCCGAGGGTTTGGTTACCGGCGCGTTAATGTCAGCTTTTCATCGAATCCCAGAAGCTTTTCACTGACTTGAAGAAGCTGGATCCTTGCGGGTTGTTTTCTTCGCTCAACTTGTCGAACTCCTTGAGCAGTTCACGCTGGCGGGAAGTCAGTTTTACAGGTGTTTCCACCGCCAGTTCGATGAACATATCGCCGGAACCGCCACCGCGCAGCGCTGGCATTCCTTTGCTACGCAAGCGCATTTGTCGCCCGGATTGCGATCCTTCGGGCACCTTCATCCGGCTACGTCCACCGTCGATGGTTGGCACTTCGATTTCGCCGCCTAACGCCGCCGTCGCCATGGAAACTGGCACCCGGCAGAACAGGTTCGTACTTTCCCGTTCAAACAGCGCGTGGCTATTCACCTCGATAAAGATGTAGAGATCGCCGGTTGGCCCGCCACGCATTCCGGCCTCGCCCTCACCTGCCAGCCGGATCCGAGTGCCGGTTTCAACACCAGCCGGGATGTTGACGGACAACGACCGTTCTTTTTCGACACGGCCAGCGCCGTGGCAGGTTTTGCACGGGTTCTTGATGGTCTGTCCCATGCCGGAACATGTCGGGCAGGTGCGTTCAACGGTGAAGAAACCTTGTTGTGCGCGCACTTTGCCCATGCCGTTACATGTGGGGCAGGTCTGTGGTTCTGATCCACCTTCGGCACCTGTACCATTGCAAGCGTCACAGCCAACAGATGTCGGCACTGTGATGGTCTTTTGCATGCCTGAATAAGCATCTTCGAGATTGATGCGCAGGTTGTAGCGCAGGTCATTGCCGCGTTGCGCCCCGCTACGGCGGCCACCGCGCTGGCCACCCATGAAATCGCCGAACAGGTCGTCGAATACATCCGAGAACGCGCTGGCAAAATCGCCTTGCTGCCCGCGCGGCCCGCCACCGCCGCCCATACCGTTTTCAAACGCGGCGTGACCATACCGGTCATAGGCGGCTTTCTTGTTCTCATCTTTCAGGACTTCGTAAGCTTCGTTCGCCTCTTTAAACTGCGCTTCTGCATTTGGGTTGTCGGAGTTGCGGTCCGGGTGAAGTTCTTTCGCCTTTGCCCGATAGGCCTTTTTGATTGTGGCAGCATCAGCACCTTTGGCGACACCCAGCACATCATAATAGTCACGTTTTGCCATGATACTCTTCCCCTTTGGGAACGGAAAAGACCGGCCCGGTATGTGGGCCGGTCATATCCCTTGCGGTTTACCGCCTTAGTTGCCGCGCTTTTCGTCGTCCAGATCTTCGAAGTCGGCATCAAGGATATCGTCTTCGGCTTCATCTGCGGCACGCGCCTGCGGCTCTGCGTCGCCTTCCTCTTCCTGAGAGGCCTTGTAGATCGCTTCGCCGAGCTTCATGGCAGCTTCGGTCACGTTCTGGATGCCCGATTTGATCTTGTCGGCCTTCGCATCGTCGGCTTCCAGATCATCCTTGAGCGCGGCAATCGCCAGTTCGATCGCCTCGATCGTGGTTGGGTCGACCTTGTCGGCATGCTCTTCCATCGACTTTTCGGTCGAATGGATCAGGCTTTCCGCCTGGTTTTTGGCATCGACCAGTTCGCGACGTTCCTTGTCGGCCTCGGCATTCGCCTCGGCGTCCTTGACCATGGCTTCGATATCCTCGTCGGACAGACCGCCCGAGGCCTGGATCGTGATCTTCTGCTCCTTGCCGGTGCCTTTATCCTTAGCACCAACTTCAACGATACCGTTGGCATCGATGTCAAAGGTCACTTCGATCTGTGGCATGCCGCGTGGGGCCGGTGGGATATCTTCAAGGTTGAACTGACCAAGCATCTTGTTGTCGGCGGCCATCTCACGCTCACCCTGGAACACGCGCAGTGTCACGGCGTTCTGATTGTCCTCGGCGGTCGAGAAAACCTGGGACTTTTTTGTCGGGATTGTCGTGTTACGGTCGATCAAGCGGGTAAAGACACCACCCAGCGTTTCGATGCCCAGCGACAGCGGTGTCACGTCCAGAAGAACAACGTCTTTCACGTCACCCTGCAGAACACCGGCTTGAATGGCGGCACCCATGGCCACCACTTCATCGGGGTTCACGCCTTGATGGGCTTCTTTACCAAAGAACTTAGCAACTTCTTCCTTCACCTTCGGCATCCGGGTCATACCACCTACCAGAACCACCTCATCAATGTCGCTGACCGACAGGCCGGCGTCCTTGATGGCGTCTTTGCATGGTTTGATCGACTGCTTGATCAAATCGGATACAAGGCTTTCCAGCTTGGCGCGGGTCAGCTTCATTACCATGTGCAGCGGTTGGCCGTTGGACCCCATTGAGATAAACGGCTGGTTGATTTCGGTGCTGGAGGACGAGGACAGTTCGATCTTCGCCTTTTCTGCAGCCTCTTTCAGACGCTGCAACGCCATCTTGTCCTTGGTCAGGTCGACAGAGTTTTCCTTTTTGAACTCGTCAGCCAGATAGTTGACGATGCGCATGTCGAAATCTTCACCACCCAGGAACGTGTCCCCGTTGGTAGATTTCACCTCGAAGAGGCCGTCATCTATTTCCAGGATGGTCACGTCGAACGTACCACCGCCAAGGTCATAAACGGCGATGGTTTTGCTGTCTTTCTTGTCGAGACCATAGGCCAGCGCAGCGGCTGTCGGCTCGTTGATGATACGCAGTACCTCAAGGCCCGCGATCTTGCCGGCGTCTTTGGTCGCCTGACGCTGGGCGTCATTGAAATAGGCAGGTACGGTGATGACGGCTTGTGTCACATCTTCGCCAAGATATGTCTCGGCGGTTTCTTTCATCTTGCCAAGGATGAAGGCAGAGATCTGGCTGGGGGAGTATTTCTCACCCTTGGCCTCGACCCATGCGTCGCCATTGCCGCCATCGACCACTGCAAATGGCATGTTTTTCTTGTCTTTAGCGAGGTCTTTGTCGTCGAACCGACGGCCGATCAGACGCTTTACCGCAAAGATGGTGTTTTCAGGGTTGGTGACGGCCTGACGTTTGGCCGGCTGACCGACGAGACGTTCATCGTCGGTGAAGGCTACTATAGATGGTGTCGTCCGCGCACCTTCGGCGTTTTCGATCACACGGGGTTTGGAGCCATCCATGATGGCGATACAGGAGTTGGTCGTTCCCAGGTCGATACCAATAACTTTGGCCATTTTTCAAATCCCTCTAGTTCAGGCGGTTTGAGCAACGCGAACCCGTTTCGGCACCCGCGCCTATTACATGAATCTGATCAGGAGCTTATCCCCGATCTTCGATCTTGGCGTATATAGGGATGGGAAATGGGGCCTGCAACCGCCGCTTCCACATGAACGTAAGGAAAATATCGGATTTTTGCAGGTGCCGATTACCGTTTGTTAACGAAGTCGCGTCTAGCGCCCTGCCGTCCAACTGGCTGACACGTGACGCCGCGTATAAAATTCGCCCATGAAGCCGATCAGCAGCAGGATGACGGCAACTTTCAACGCGTATTCCCATGATGAAAAATGCGGGTTGTAGTGCAGGAACACGTATCCCCGTAGCTGGTCGATGATGTGAAAAAGCGGATTCCAGTCAAACAGCACCAGTTTCGACGAAGGAAGCGTGTTAGCCACAAACATTTTTCCCGACGCGATCATGTTCACCCGAATGTAAATGGTCGAGATGATACTGACGAGTCCCGGTGCCCAAGGCTTGAGACCAAGGAAAACCATGCCAACAGCGCAGCCTGAAAACCACGCCAACAGAAACATCCCCATCGCACTGATTGGATCCAGTATATAAACAGGCGTGAATGTTATGTGATAGATCGTCAAAATGATGAACAGAGACAACAGTTGGATATAGAGTGACGAAATCGATGATGCGCAT
Organism: Yoonia sp. R2-816; assembly: GCF_046762905.1. Classification (NCBI taxonomy): domain Bacteria; kingdom Pseudomonadati; phylum Pseudomonadota; class Alphaproteobacteria; order Rhodobacterales; family Paracoccaceae; genus Yoonia; species Yoonia sp. R2-816. The sequence continues at coordinate 148,289 of NZ_JBKQXN010000329.1, forward strand.
ATCGCCACAAATGTGTTCATGGGCGCATGTTGCATCATCGGCGATGCAGGCCCTTCGGAGTTCATCACCGCATTCACAGCTTTGATATGCGTCAAGTACACAAAGATGCCAGACATGATGTAAAGCAGGAAATCGCCCCGCAACGCGGCGCCGCGCAAGCCGAGCAACTGAAACATCACGAAGAAGGCGCCAACCATAATGACCGCCTGCATCATGTTGATCAGAAGGCCGATCACGGCGTTTCGATGCGACTGACGAAGCGAACGTACAATGCTGAAATAGATCAGTTCCAGTAAACTGATCGCCCCCCGCATCTTGTTCGTTCGTGTTGCCGCCTGAAACATCTGTGCTTTCTTACTGGACTGCCGAAGCCTGCGCTGACCGCTTGCCGTTTACCTGACGCCCGACCATAAGGGGAAAAGCGCTTATTTTCAATGAACATGAGGCCTTGGAGATGGAAAAGTTGGATTTTGACCACATGGGTCAGGTCATGCGCGATCTGGCTCTCAAGGCTGGCGATGCAATCATGGATGTTTATCAGTCGCCCGACTTTGATGTGCGATCAAAAAGTGATAACAGCCCCGTTACCGCAGCCGATGAAGCGGCTGATCAGATCATCAGCGAGGGTCTGCGCACGGCCTTTCCCGGCATCCCGCTTGTGACCGAAGAACAGGCAGCTACCCACGCTCAGAATGTCAGCACATTCCTGATCGTTGATCCGCTGGACGGCACCAAGGAATTCATTAATCGTCGCGGTGATTTTACCGTCAATATCGCCTATGTTGCTGACGGCGTTCCGATCCGTGGTATTGTTTATGCCCCTGCGAAATCTCGCATGTTCTACACGTTGTCCGATGGCAGGGCGGTCGAGGAAGCTGGCCCGTTTGATCAGCAATCCGTTGGTTCACAAACTACACTGCAGGTTTCCAGACCCGATAACGATGCGCTTTTGGTTGTGGCGTCGAAATCGCATCGCGATCAGACCACCGATGATTACATCGGCCGATACAAGGTTGCTGATATGAAAAGCGCCGGTTCGTCGTTGAAGTTCTGTCTGGTCGCGACTGGCGAGGCGGATTTGTACCCACGTCTTGGCCGCACGATGGAGTGGGACACCGCTGCAGGTCATGCGGTGTTAAGAGGTGCAGGTGGTGATGTCGTGCGTTTCGATGATCATGCGCCACTGATGTATGGCAAGCCGGGTTTTGAGAACCCGTTCTTCATTGCCACATCGCCGGGTGTCACATTGGAGAAACCGTGATGGCTGTTCTGATCGTTATCCCGGCACGGTATGCATCGACACGCTATCCCGGTAAGCCACTGGTCAACCTGCGTGGGGCCACCGATCAGAACAAGAGCCTGATCCATCGGTCCTGGGACGCGGCAATGGCTGTGGACGGCATTGATCGGGTTGTCGTTGCAACCGATGATGATCGGATCAGAGATGCGGCAGAGGCGTTTGGGGCGGAGGTTGTCATGACCTCGGCTGATTGTCAGAACGGGACGGAACGCTGCGCGGAGGCGTTGAGCCATCTTGGCGATGCCTATGATATCGTCGTGAATCTACAAGGTGACGCGCCGTTGACCCCGGCGTGGTTCATCGAGGATCTGGTTGCAGGGTTGCTGGCCAACCCGCAGGCAGCGGTCGCCACACCTGTGCTGCGCGCGGACGGACGCGCCCTGAATGGTTTCCTTGAAGATCGTCGTGCGGGTAGGGTCGGTGGGACGACCGCCGTGTTTGGTACTGATCGAACCGCACTTTACTTTTCGAAGGAGGTAATCCCGTTCACCACCAGAAAGTATGATGATGACGAGCAAACACCAGTTTTTCACCATGTGGGTGTCTATGCCTATCGTCCGGCTGCCCTAATGGATTATCCCACATGGGCGTCCGGCCCGCTTGAGCAACTGGAAGGTCTCGAACAATTGCGATTCCTCGAACGGGGGACGCCTGTGCTTTGCGTGGAGGTGTCCGCCCAAGGGCGGCAGTTTTGGGAGCTCAACAACCCCGAAGATGTGCCCCGGATCGAAGGTATGATGCAGCAGATGGGCATCGCATGATCACCGTCAGGCCAGTTTCGGCCATAATCCCGCATTTTGTCGGTGTTTTTGTGCTTACGATGCCTTAAAGTATTGATCATTGTTAATGAAATTCTGCAAAGAGCATTTGTATTTCACCGGGGTCTCATTCGCCGGGCCCCTTGGTAAGAGAGATTAGAGATGAAGAAAAAAGTTACGAAAGCAATCTTCCCCGTTGCCGGTTTGGGAACGCGGTTTCTGCCGGCGACCAAGTCTGTTCCGAAAGAGATCATGACGCTGGTGGACCGCCCATTGATCCAATACGCGATTGATGAGGCGCGGGCGGCGGGTATCGAGGATTTCATTTTCGTCACATCGCGCGGCAAGACCGCGCTTGAGGATTATTTCGACCTCGCCCCCGATCTGGAGGCTGCGCTGGAAGTTGCGGGCAAGACAGAACTGCTGGATATCCTGCGCACCACCAACATGGATAGCGGTGCCATCGCCTATATCCGCCAGCACAAGCCGCTTGGGCTTGGCCACGCGGTGTCCTGCGCAAGCAAGCTGATCGGGAACGAACCCTTTGCCGTTATTCTGCCTGATGACGTGATTGCCGCCGACAAACCCTGCCTGCAGCAGATGGTGGAGGCGTATGAGGAAACAGGCGGTGCGATGGTGGCCGCGATGGAAGTGGCACCTGAAAAGACATCGTCTTACGGTATTCTTGATGTGAAAGGCGGCGATGGACCGGTGGTGTCGGTGAACCGCATGGTTGAAAAGCCAAAACAGGGAACAGCACCGTCGAACCTTGCGGTGATCGGTCGCTATATTCTGACGCCCCATGTCATGCAGAACTTTGCCCATATCACCAAGGGTGCCGGTGGCGAAGTTCAGTTGACCGATGCCATCGCTGCCGAGATCAGCCAGGGGCGCGACGTGTTCGGATTCCGGTTTGACGGGCAACGCTTTGACTGCGGGTCCAAGGCCGGTTTCCTGCAGGCCACGGTGGCCTTTGCCCTTGCACGGGACGAATTACGCGACGATTTGTACGGGTATCTGACCGAGATGGTTTCGGTCGACAAGGCAGCGCAATAACCCTTGCTCGCATCCGGTCCCAAACCGCGCAGGGGGACCCTTGCTGAATTAAAGCTCGCCTATCGTCTGCGTTGGAAACGCAGGCGATTGCTGTTTCGCATTCTACGCAAACGCAGGCAGCTTGCTGTGCAGATGGACAGGACGGGCGAGATTGCGGCAGGCGACATCCTGGCCTTCTGTTGCGTCCGAAACGAAATGCTGCGGTTACCTTATTTCTTGCAGCACTACCGCGACCTTGGCGTTGATCACTTCCTGTTTGTAGACAATGGCAGTGACGATGGCACCGCTGAATATCTGACGGCGCAACCCGATGTATCGCTTTGGGTTACCGATGATAGCTACCGCCTGGCCCGCTTCGGAATGGACTGGTTGGGGTGGCTGCAGTTTCGGTTTGGCCACGGGCATTGGTGTCTGACGGTCGACGCTGATGAGTTGCTGATCTATCCACACCACGCGGACAGGAAACTGCCGGAGTTGGTCGGATGGCTGGATGAACGGAAACAGGTTTCATTCGGCGCCCTGATGATTGATCTCTATCCAAAGGGACCAGTCGCTGACCACGCCTATGCACCGGGCGACAATCCGGTGCAGGCCCTTCCCTATTTCGACCATGACAATCATCGATCGCAGTGGCATCCGGTTTACGACAATCTTTGGATACAAGGTGGGGTTCGGGATCGTGTATTTTTCAAGGATGAACCAGCGCGCGCGCCTACCCTCAACAAGACCCCATTGGTCAGGTGGCATCGGCGTTATGCTTATGTCAGTTCCACTCACCAAGTGCTACCGCGCAGGTTGCATGATGTGTTCGGTTGCAATGAGGATGACCGCGTAACTGGCGCTCTGCTTCACACGAAGTTTCTGAACAGCACAACGGCAAAGTCCCGAGAAGAACTGTTGCGTCGACAACACTTTGAAAACAGCGCGCTTTATGTAGAATACCACGAAGCCTTGGCGCAGAATCCCGATCTTTGGCACCCGGGCGCCTGCCGCTACGAAGGCTGGCAACAGCTTGTAGACCTCAGGTTGATGTCAAAGGGACACTGGGTCTGATAGGATGTCGATAGCCACAGGGCGAAACGGGACGGTTTTTTGACAGTTTTTACGTCATACATGCTGCGACTGCAGCGCAAACGGTGGAAGTTTCGTGCCTTTCGTAAGCGCCGCGAGTTGTCGGTTGTGCAGAACCGGACAACAACTATCAAGCCCGGTGATATCCTGCTGTTTTGTACCTTTCGAAACGAAGATATCCGCCTGCCTTACTTCTTCGAATATTACCGCAATCTGGGTGTCGATCACTTTCTGATGGTCGATAACGGCAGCAGCGATGGCGGTTCCGCATTCGCTGCAGAACAACCTGACGTATCGCTTTGGTCAACCCAGGCCGGCTATGGCAATTCCCGCTTTGGGATGGATTGGCTGACATATCTGCAATTGCGCTATGCCCATGGGCATTGGGCGCTGACGGTCGATGTGGACGAGTTTTTCGTTTATCCGTTCTGCGACACCCGCCCGCTGGCGGCACTGGGTGACTGGCTGGATGCCTCGGACGTCCGATCATTCGGCACGATGATGCTGGATATGTACCCGAAAGGACCCGTCAGTCAGGCGGTGTATGAGCGCGGTATGGACCCATTGCAGATTGCAGATTGGTTCGACACGGGCAACTACACGATCAGCCGCAACAAGCGGATGCGGAACCTTTGGATACAGGGTGGACCGCGGGCGCGTGCCTTTTTCGCGGATAATCCCGAGAAGGCACCCGCTTTGAATAAAGTTCCATTTGTGAAGTGGAGCCGTCGTTATACCTATGTCAGCTCCACCCATATGATCCTGCCGCGCGGTCTGAACCTGGTCTACGATCAACAAGGCGGTGAGAAGACATCCGGCGTTCTGCTGCACGCCAAGTTCCTGAACACATTCGGTGACCGGGCCAAAGAAGAAGCATCGCGCGGTGAACATTACGGCGGAGCTGGCGAATATCAACGCTACGCCGATATGCCCGAACAAGAGGCTGACCTCTGGTCAAAGTGGAGCGCGCAGTATCTGAACTGGCGACAACTTGAGGGCCTTGGGCTGATGTCAAAGGGAAACTGGGCATGAGCGTCGGGGTGATCATGCTGGTGCATACGGCGCTGGACCGGGCCGAACAGGCGATCCGGCATTGGGTCGATGGCGGTTGCCCGGTCGTCGTGCATGTGGATCGCAAAGTGGGGCCAAAGCAATATGCCAGCTTTGTTGATGCGCTATCAGATCTTGGAACCGTGCAGTTTTCGCGTCGTCACACATGTGATTGGGGTACATGGGCGCTGGTGGCCGCCACGCAGGACGCCGCAACACAGTTGTTGGACAGTTTCCCAAAGGTACGTCATGTCTATCTGGCCTCGGGGGCCTGTTTGCCGCTACGTCCGGTGTCAGAGCTTTGCGCATATCTTGATGCGCGGCCAGAGACAGATTTCATCGAAAGTTCCACCACCGCTGATGTCCCTTGGACAGTTGGTGGGCTCGACAAAGAGCGGTTTACGCTGCGGTTTCCGTTTTCCTGGCGACGGCATCGCAAGATTTTTGACCTCTATGTCAAACTGCAGCAGCTGATCAGGTTCAGGCGCAGGATTCCCGATGGCGTGATCCCTCATATGGGATCACAATGGTGGTGCCTGACACGCCAGACGCTCAGCGCGATTCTGAAAGATCCCAGACGTCCCGCCCATGATCGCTATTTCCGCAAGGTCTGGATTCCCGACGAAAGCTATTTCCAGACAATGGCGCGACTGCACTCTACCAAGATCGAGAGCCGTTCACTTACCCTGTCGAAGTTCGACTATCAGGGCAAACCACATATTTTTTATGATGATCATCTGGCGATGCTTCAGCGCTCTGGCTGCTTTGTGGCACGTAAAATCTGGCGCCGTGCGTCGAAACTTTATGACGCTTTTCCAGAACCTCTGAACGGCGTGAAAGGTTTGGTAGAACCCAACCCAAGCTCGGTGGACCGTGTTTTTGCCAATGCGGTTGATCGGAGAACCAGGGGACGACCTGGGTTGTATATGCAAAGCCGTTTCCCGACGATTGATCGTGAAAACGCCGTGACAGTTGGGCCCTATTCGGTACTGCAAGGCTTGGCGCAAACGTTTGAGGGGTTTGAGGCCTGGCTCGCCAATCAGACAGGTGCGGATGTACATGGACATCTTTACGCGCCTGACCGCGCTCACTTTGCCGACCAAAGCAGCGTGTATATCGGCGGGCTGTCTGATGACCCGACCTTGCGCGACTACAATGCAAAGATGTTTCTGACCAATCTGTTATGGAACACGCGAGGTACGCATCAGGCCTTTCAGTTTGGGCCGACAGACATACAAACCATCAACTGGATGATCGCCAAAGATACTAATGCACGCATTACGGTTGTGGCCGGGGCATGGATCATTCCGCTGTTTCGTGCGCGTCAGACCTTTTCCGATATCCGTCGGGAGGCCGCACGGCTGCAACGCATCGAGCACAAACAGCTCAAGATCCTGCGGTCACCATTCGCTAAGGCACGGGTGAGGGTCCAGACGCTCGCTGAATTTGTACGATCACCCATGGATACGCTGCAAACCATTGTCGATGAGATGAGCGGCCAACCCCGCCCACGCCTGACCGAAGTACCCAATATGGTTGATCTGTCTGGCTTCGGGGCGTTTCTGCAAGAGTTGCGTAATCAAGGCATGCATCCTTTCCTGACGGGCGAATTTCCTACGGATTTCGATGTGCGCCCGGATGATCACCCTCATCGCAAACCCTATCTGGTTCGCTAGCCATGTCGAAATTTGACTACTTTGTTATCTTCGCAGAGATGCGGACAGGGTCCAACTATCTGGAAGCAAATATCAACCATTTTGACGGGCTGACCTGTTATGGTGAGGCGTTCAACCCCAGCTTTATCGGTTACCCGCAAGTTGACAATATTCTGGGCATCACCCTGGAGCAGCGCGAAGGCGATCCCGGTGCCCTGATCAATGCCATCAAGGCCGCCGATGGTCTGGCAGGATTTCGGTTCTTTGGTGATCACGATCCACGCGCGCTTGAAATCAGTCTTGCTCACCCGCGATGCGCCAAAGTCGTCCTGACCCGAAACCCGATCGACAGTTTCGTCAGCTGGAAAATCGCCAAGGCGACGGGGCAATGGAAACTGACCAACGCGACCCATGCCAAATCAGAGCATGTGCATTTCGACGCTGATGAGTTCGAGACATTTCTGGCTCGGGTGCAGCAGTTTCAAACGCAGCTGTTAAATCACCTCCAGAAGACAGGCCAAACCGCGTTCTATCTGGCCTATGATGACCTGTCTGATGTGGAGGTGATGAATGGTCTAGCGTCATTTCTGGGTTGTCACGACCGTCTCACATCTCTCGACCGGAAACTGAAAAAGCAAAACCCCGAAGCGTCGATCGATAAGGTGGTGAACCCGGCAGATATGGAGGCTGCCTTGGCGCGGCTGGATCGTTTCAACCTGAACCGAACACCAAATTTCGAGCCGCGTCGCGGGCCGATGATCCCTGCCTATATGGCTGCACCGGATAGCGGACTTTTGTATCTGCCCTTGCGCGGCGGGCTGGATCACCGGGTGGGTGACTGGCTGGCAGCGGTCGACGGAAAATCGCGTTCGGCCCTGAAAACCAAGTTCACACAGAAGACATTGCGCCAATGGAAACGTGATCATGCCGGTCACCGCAGCTTTGCCGTTTTGCGGCACCCGGTCGTTCGGGCACATCATGCGTTTTGCACGCATGTGCTGTTTGACGGACCCCGCAACTTTCCAAAAATTCGCGAGACGCTACGCAGGGTTCATAAGCTGCCCATACCGCAAGAGCCGCTGTTGAAGCGAAACCTGAAAGGGTATGATATCAACGCGCACCACAATGCCTTTCTGGCCTTTCTGGGCTTCTTGAAACACAACTTATCCGCGCAAACAGCAGTTCGCATTGATCCCGCATGGGCCAGCCAGCTTTCGATACTACAGGGTATGGCGCAGTTCGGATTACCTGATGTGATCCTGCGCGAAGAGCGCCTTGTCAGTGATCTGGATTTTCTAGGATCGCAGATCGGCCTCAACAACCTTCCAGTGATGCCACCAGACGAAGATGTCGAGACAACATTGCTTGCGGAGGTTTATGATGCAGCCGTAGAAAAGGCTGCACAAGAAGCATATGCCCGGGATTGCCTGGCATTCGGGTTTGCTGCTTGGGCCTGACTCAGGCGGCCTGCGTTGCGTGAACTTCTGTCAGGATTGTATGCAGCGTTGCAGCATCGCTATTGGCACGCAACTTCGCACACACGGCCTGATCGCGCAGGGTACGTGATACAAGCGCCAGCGCCTTGAGATGTTCAACGCCAGCATTTTGCGGGGCGAGCAGTGCGAAAACCAGATCAACGGGCTGCCGATCAACGGCGTCAAAGCTCAAGGGTTTTTCAAGGCGCAGAAAAATACCTTTGACACTGTCGATATCGGAAAGCCGGGCATGGGGCAGTGCAACGCCATGTCCCACACCCGTCGGGCCCAACCCCTCACGCTCAATCAATGCATCAATGACTGAGGTCGGGTTTAGATCATAGCAGCTTTCGGCCAGCTCACCCAGATCGTGAAAGAGGCGCTTCTTGCTCGTGCACGAGGCGATTGTCTTAACCGCGCCGGCCCCAAGAATATCAACAAGTTGCATAAGTCACTTCTCTCACAGTCATCTATGGATCAACCCGTTGTCCGGGGATCGATCCAGCCAATATTTCCGTCGTCCCTTCTGTAGACGACATTGATTCCACTATGTTTTTCGTTCCGGAATACAAGCACCGGCGCGCTTGCGATTTCCATTTGCATCACAGCCTCACCAACAGAAAGCGATGGGATTTTCGTCTCCATCTCGGCCACGATCATGGCGTTCACGCTATCTTCGGCGGCCTCTTCCGACTCATCCCTTGATTCGAGGATATAAGAACCTGCGTCGGAAAGTTCAACGGGTTGCGAGCGTTCCCTGTGGTGGTCTTTCAGGCGGCGTTTATACCGGCGCAACTGCTTGTCCATCTTTTCGCCGCAGCTGTCGAACGCCGCATAAATCTCGGCCGCGCGGCCGGTCGCCTGCGCTGTCAAACCAGTGGAAAGATGAACGACCGCTTCACAGTTGAATTCGTGGCCCGACTTCGAAAACACGACGTATGCCTCGGTTGGACGCCCGGCATACTTGCTCAGGATTTCGTCCATTTCGGATTTGACATGTGTCTGCAATGCTTCGCCGATGTCGATTTGCTTACCACTGATTTGATACCGCATCGTTTCTCCTATGTGTTGTCTGACGACGTAGCGAATAGCCCGCAATTGCGGACGATACGTCATACTATTGGAAAACGATAACGTCCCGTGTCGCTGATGTTCCCTCGGTATGCAGGCATTTCTGCGGCACGATTGGGGAAAAGTTGAGCGGGCCAGTCATCCTCTTCATTTGGCGACAGAACGGGGCTGTTTGTCAATGATGCAGTCAGCATCATTCTGACAGGATTCAATTTACGCGGAAGTTGTCGCCCAGATATACACGTCTGACATTTTCGTTTTGCACGACTTCGTCGGTTGTCCCACTCATCAGGACTTTGCCATCATGCAGGATGTAGGCACGGTCAACAATTTGCAGCGTTTCCTGCACGTTGTGATCCGTAATCAGCACGCCGATGCCGCGGTTTTTGAGGTCGGCAACCAGGTGGCGGATTTCACCCACAGCGATGGGGTCGACCCCCGCAAAAGGTTCGTCCAACAGCACATACTTCGGACCCGCCGCCAGACAACGGGCAATCTCAACCCGCCGCCTTTCGCCGCCGGACAGGGCCATCGCGGATGCCCGGCGCAGGTGTTCAATCGAAAACTCTGACAACAGTTCTTCCAGCCGTTCACGGCGCTTGTGGCGATCATCCACCGCAATTTCGAGAATTGCCATGATGTTGTCTTCAACATTCATGCCGCGGAAAATCGACATTTCCTGTGGAAGATATCCGATCCCCAGCTTTGCCCGGCGGTACATGGGCAATGTCGTCACATCCCGGCCATCAATGATCACCTTGCCACCTTCTGGCGTGATCAATCCTGCAATCGCATAAAAGCAGGTCGTCTTACCCGATCCGTTCGGGCCAAGTAGGGCAACGACTTCGCCCCGACCAAGGTCGATACTTACATCGCGAATGACCGGGCGTTTGCGATAGCTTTTGCGCAGGTTGACGATGTTCAGGCCAACCTCGCCATCTTGCACAGTAAGAGTTGGCGCATCCGTCATCAGTTCTCGCCTTGCTGTAAAACCGTGCGCACACGGCCTTCCATCACGGCAGAACCATCTGTGACATTCACAACCATCTTTTCGGCCGAGATTGCGCTGGCCCCTTGGGTTAGCAGGACATCACCGGTCAGGGTCAAAGTGCCATTTGCCAGATTATAATCCGCGTCTTGCGCCTCTGCAGCATCTGTCGCGGTCACAAAGGTCACGCCGCCGGACGCGATCAGTCGCTCAATTTGTCCGCTCGCTTCGGCATAAATCACCTCAACACTGCTGGCTGAAAGCTTCAGCTCGCCCTGTCCCACAATAACATTGCCGGAAAAAACAGCCGTTCCGGTCTCCTGATCCACAGCAAGACTGTCCGCTGTCACCTCGACCGCGTCGGTACTATCTGTCGTGACACCGCCCAGATTGATATTGGTCTGGGCCTGCGCCGCGGCCATGCCGCAAACAAACACGATAGCGGCAAGTGCAAATTTCTTGAACACGGCGAGGGTTTCCTTTGATGACATCATCTCGTCAGTCTTGCGGTCTGTATATCAGCCGGACCCCTTCGGTGAAAAGCATCTGCTGACCAGTATCTTCCGCAGATACTTGAAAAGTAACCTGCCCGGCCGTTAATTCGCCAAATGGCGCCCGGATTTCCAACAGACCGTTTGAAGTGACAACACCTGTATCAAGCTTGGCGGTCAGACCGTTCGTCTCCATCTCGTACCCGGTGGATGTGACAAGGCGAGCAAGACCAAGAAAATGCGCGATCTCGGCGCGCCCATCAACCTCACCACTTGTAGCTGTCACATTGATATGGCTTCCATCAGGATTATCCATGCGCATAGCCATGCGGTCGATACTGACGGTGTCGGGCCGGGTCAGGTCAGGCTTGGCGCTATGTGCGGATATCGCGATGATTGCGCCGTCATCTGTCACGCCGGAAAAGCGCGGCGCGCTGATGCGCTGATCACGGGCGATCGCCTCGATCTCCGCAAATGGAATATCGGGTTGTTGGCCGGTTTGGCGAGAGAACAGAAATAATGTCGACAACAACCCAAGCGCAAAAAGCGGCAGAAGTATTTTGGACCAGCCCACCAATTGCGAGTGAAAATTGTCGCGGCTGCTCATCTGTCAGATCACCCCTGCACGCAAGCAATCATGAATGTGCAAGATACCCGCTACCTGCCGCTTTGTGTCCTTATCCAGTACGAAAAGGCAGGTAATCTGACGTTCGTTCATGATCGAAACGGCCTTTTCGGCCAGCGCACCGGGTTCGATCGTTGTGGGCTTTTCTGTCATGACTTCACTGGCATTGCGATCCAGCAAACCGGTCATATGACGCCGCAGGTCACCATCGGTGATAATGCCGACCAAGGCGCCATCATCACCCGTCACGCCCACAACCCCAAAGCCTTTTTGACTGATCGTGAGAAGCGTGTCGCCCATCGGTGTGTCGCGCCCGACAAGCGGCACGGTATCGCCCTTGTGCATCAGATCACCAACTTTGGAAAGCCGCGCGCCCAGTTTGCCGCCAGGGTGGAATTCGCGGAAATTTTCGGGCGTAAATGCCCGATGTTCCATTAGTGCGACCGCCAAAGCATCGCCCAGCGCCAGCGTCATGGTGGTTGATGTTGTGGGCACAACGCCGGTGTTGCACGCTTCGCCCAGTTGCGGCAGCTCCAGCAATATGTCGGATTGGGTGGCAAGGCTGCTTTCCTTGCGGCTGGAGATACCAATTAGCGGTATGTCAAAGCGCCGGGTATACGCGACCAGATTTGCCAGTTCGGGAACTTCACCGGAATTCGAGATGGCAACAACTACATCGGCGCTGGTGATCATACCCAGATCGCCATGGCTCGCTTCGGCCGGATGTACGAAATGGGCCGGTGTTCCGGTACTGGCAAATGTGGCTGCGATCTTGCGGGCGATGTGGCCGGATTTGCCCATACCAGAGACAATCACTCGACCCTTGGCATTGATCAGCAGATCAATAGCCGCGCCAAAGCCTTCGCCAAGTCCTTCGGCTAAGGTTGAAAGTGCCTGGGCTTCGGCTGTGATGACCCGCCGCCCGGCTGCCAGAAATGTCGCGTGATCGGCCATCAGTGCGAAAAGATGTCGATCTCTGGCCAACCAGCCAGATCGAGTTTCGCCCGCGTCGGCAGAAAATCAAAACAGGCCTGTGCCATCTCCGTGCGTCCTTCGCGGGTCAGAAGCGCATCAAAGGCGTCTTTCAATTGGTGCAGGTAAAGGACATCGGATGCGGCATAGTCCAGCTGCGCGTCGGTTAAAGTCTCGGCTCCCCAGTCACTTTGCTGCTGGTGTTTGGAGATATCCACACCAACCATGTCCTGCAAAAGCACCTTTAGCCCGTGCCGGTCTGTGAATGTACGCACCAGTTTGGAGGCGATTTTTGTGCAGTAGACGGGTGCTGTCAGAACGCCAAATGCATTCAGCAGGGCAGCGATATCAAACCTGCCAAAGTGAAACAGCTTCAAGACGTTCGGGTCTTCCAACATGGCGCACAGATTGGGCGCAGCGGTTTGACCAGGGCTGACCTGGACCAGATGACAGTTGCCGTCGCCACCGGACATCTGGATCAGGCAGAGTCTGTCGCGATGGGGGTTCAGACCCATCGTTTCGCAGTCGATGGCAACGATCGGCCCGAGCGTCAGCCCTTCCGGCAGATCGTTTTGATAAAGATGATTTGCCACGGAAGGCCCCTTTCTGGGATATTCTGTGTCGGGAATACGGTTTGCGGCTTCATTGCTCAACCCCGCATCGGCAGCGATCAGGCGGCACGGCCCGCCACTAACTGCTCATTTGCGTGTTTTCCTAGCCAGTTGGTAAACTCATTTGGCGGCATGGGCCTGCCAAATCCATATCCCTGACCGATTGCGCAGCCGCGCACATTCAGATGCTCGGCTTGCTCGGCTTCTTCAATTCCCTCGGCTACAACCGAAAGGCCCAATTCGGCCGCGAGCGCAAGAATGGCCCGCACCACGCTGTCAGCACCGGCATCAGGCAGCGGCGCAATCAGGGACCGGTCCAGCTTGATGCCCGCCAGCGGAAGCTGTGTCAGCTTGGACAAGGACGCATACCCGGTTCCGAAATCATCCAGCTCAAGCGAGATACCGCATTCGGCAAGCGTATCAATATTGATCGCTGCCATATCGTCCGCACTTTCGATGAGCGTCGTCTCCAGCACTTCGATAATGACCTGATCGGACTCGAGCGATGCCTCCTGAATTCGTTTCAGAAGCTTTTCGATCAGATGCGGGTCAGCAATTGTGTCAGGAGCGGCGTTCAATGAAATCTGGGGGCGCCATAAAGCATCGGCTTGCCACCGTTCCGCCTGACGGATCGCCGCCTGCCAGATGGCGTGATCCAGTTCAACAATCAGGCCCGCACGTTCTGCGGCGGGTAAAAACCGGTCAGGGGTCAGCAAGCCACGTGTCGGGTGCCGCCAGCGGGCCAGCACTTCTGCGCCATGCAAAGTGCCATCCGCCAGATTAACCTGCGGCTGAAACCAGGGTTCGATCTGACCATCCCTTATTGCATCGCGCAGCTCGATTTGTAGCTGTCGCATCAGCGCAGAATCTTCGCCCAGACGCGGACAATAGGCGACCGCCCGTCGACCACCCCCGGACTTGGCCGCGTGCAGTGCAATCGCGGCATTCCCCAAAATCTGATCCGGCTGGCGGTTTTCAAAACATGTCGTCAGATATCCGATACTTGTGGTGAGCGTGATGTTACGTCCGTTGATCCCGAATGGATCCTCGAAGGTCGTCAGAATACGCTTTGCGACATCATCGGGCGGTTCCGTGGTGGTGAGCAGAAATTCGTCACCGCCGACCCTAGCCACCAGGTCGTCATCGTCGACGCAACGCTGTAATCGACCCGCCACAGAGGTCAGCAACAGGTCGCCGCTTTCGTGTCCAATCGTGTCATTGATCGCCTTGAAACCATCGAGACCAATAAACAACACGCCGTATTTTCTGACTTTGCCCGTGTCCATCAGGCTGTTCATGAACTCTGACATATGTGCCCTGTTGGGCAGGCCCGTCAGTGCATCATGGCTGACCAGATGGTTCAACTGATCGTTCATGTCCCGCAGCTGTTTTTGAGAGCTGCAAAGAACGGCGGTCTTGTTTCGCAGTTCCTTGATGACTGATTTTACCATCAGTTGGGCGGGTAAAAAAATGAAAAGGGCAACAACAACCAATGCCACGCCAGAGATGATCAGGATCGTGTCGAGTATGTATTGCAGGCGCAGCGCTTCGGAGCGTGACTGGGCCGTGAACAGGCTGGCCGATGTTTGAAGGGCATCGAACATCCCCAGCGGGCCGTGCAATTCCTGCAGACGCGCGATGACGGTGGGACTTTCTTCTGCTGGACGAATAGCCATCTGGTTTGCCAGACCCGCAAATTCGGTGATCAGCGAGTTCAGTGGGGCGAGGCCACCATCGTGGTGATCTTGCAACCGGTTCGCCCAGATTTCACTCTGAAGGAGGGCCTGATACGTCGTCTCGAAGTCTTGGGTCAGCTGCGCCATTGCATCGCGCCCCGCGCCATCAAGGCCTGGCGCATTCTTGGCAAGCAGCAGAATCTGCTGGCTTCGCACCGCGAGGCGCCCGCTTGCGTCGATCGTTTCGGTGGCAGAGTCACTATGTCGCCCGATTGCATCGCTGACAAAATGAACGGCCGTCAGCAGGCAAAGCGTCAGCAGCAAGGCAAAGCCATATTGGAGCCATAGCCGTTCTGGATCGATATGGCGTGTCCCCCATCTAAATATGGCGCGCAGCCGGTGCATTGACGAATCCCACTTTCCTTCGCCACGGACCATGAAAGACAGAGATTAAGTTTAAGTTGCAGTGCATTTGACGGGAATGCCTTTGACATGATCCAGCCGCTTCGGGTGAGGGTGCACATATGCTACGGGCAAAACGGCCCATAAGCCCAAGCAGCAGGCACATTCTTCGCCACAGCCTAGATATGGGTGCTCAGCATATGAGTGCCGCAACTTCTGGGGATTGCTAAAATCCGGCTAAGGGACAAAGATATTTGTATTCCATTCAGCGGGGGCATCTTTCATGTGTCAGGTTTTTGCGGGTCAGGATCCGGAAGGTTACACCCCGGTGACGCGTCGTTTGCGGCTGAACGGTCAAAGCACGAGTATTCGGTTGGAACGTAATTTCTGGTGCATCGTCGATGGTATTGCCCAACACGAAGGCATGACGACGCCCGCGTTTATCTCCAAACTTCATGCCGAAGTGCTGGAACTACGGGGCGAAGCGCCCAATTTCACCTCGCTTCTGCGCTGCGCTTGTCTGATCCGGCAGGAACAGATCCTTGCAGCGGGCAAAACGATCGCGGCTGAATAATTCAGCGCATGTAGTACCAAGATACTACCCGCCGCCGGCCGTGGTCCGGCAGACTGTTTGAATAAGCAGTCAGCGATTGGAGGACCAGATGGCGAAGGCTATCCATTCAATGATCCGCGTTCTGGATGAAGAACGCTCCGTTCGGTTTTACGAAGATGCGTTCGGGCTAACAGCAGCCGAGCGGCTGGATTTTGACAGCTTCACGCTTGTTTACCTGAGCAATCACGAAAACAGCTTTGAGCTGGAACTGACCATCAATAAGGGCCGCACTGATCCTTACGATCTGGGCGATGGGTACGGGCATCTGGCGTTTTGCGTCGATGACTTGGAATCCGAGCACAAGCGCCTGGCGGATGCGGGGTATGAGCCGCGCAAGATCGTGGATTTTGCCCCCGGCGGCGAACCGCTGGCCCGATTTTTCTTCATTCAGGATCCGGACGGATACCAGATTGAGGTCCTGCAAAAGGCGGGCCGCTACCACTAACGGAATTGAACTTTGGGAGGAGATCAGATCCATGAAAGACCAAACATCACATATGACACGGCGCGACCTGCTATCGCGCAGCGCGGCCTTGGGAACCGCATTCGTCGTGGGCACCAGCTACGTAGCCAGCAGCACGGCGGCCTGGGCCATGGAAGTGGCGCACCTGCAACCAGCCACTATGGCCACGCTGATCCAGATGGCACGCGACATCTATCCGCATGACCATGTGGCTGATGAGTACTATGCCACGGCGGTCAAAGGCTACGACAGCGAAGACGCCAAAGATATAGTTGAGGCAGGCATCGCCGCCCTGAATGCGGCAGCAGTCGGCCAAGGCTTCCCCTCTTACGTCGATACAGGCTGGGAACGCGACCGCGTCGATATTCTGCGGGGCATGGAAAACAGCGCCTTTTTTCAGATGGTGCGCGGCGGGCTGGTGACCGGCCTCTATAACCAGAAAGCGGTCTGGCCGCTTTTTGGCTATGAGGGCGAAAGCTACAGCCAAGGCGGTTACATCGACCGCGGCTTTGACGACATCAACTGGATCTGAGGGAGGGCGGAACAATGGCTGCACCATTTGAACTAAGCGACGACAGCGTTGTCGTCATCATCGGAACCGGCGCGGGCGGCGGGGTTTTGGCAAACGAACTGGCTCAGAAAGGCGTGAGTGTTGTCGCGCTTGAGGCAGGCGGGCGGTATCTACCGCAAGATTACATCAATGATGAATGGGAAAGTTTCGGGCAACTGGCTTGGCTTGATGCGCGCACCACGTCAGGTGACTGGCGGGTCGCCAATGACTTTTCCGGCCTGCCAGCCTGGATCGTGAAAGCTGTAGGGGGGACCACGACCCACTGGGCCGGCGCATCCTTACGCTTTCAAGATCACGAGTGGAAGGCAAAGACAAATTACGGTAATGTGCAGGGCGCAAACCTGCTGGATTGGCCCATCGATCCGCGCGAGATGGACGATTACTACACCAAGGCCGAGGACAAGCTGGGTGTCACCCGCACTGGCGGGCGCGCAGGTCTGCCCGGTAGCAACAATTACAAGGTGTTCGAAGCGGGCGCAAAGGCGCTGGGCTATAAAGAGGTCCACACCGGGCGCATGGCGATCAATTCCGCCGAAAATGACGGGCGCATGGCCTGTCAGCAGACGGGTTTCTGCTTTCAGGGCTGCAAATGGGGCGCCAAGTGGTCATCGGCCTATACTGATATCCCCGCAGGCGAAGAGACCGGGAATCTGGAGGTGCGCGAGCGCGCCCATGTGCTGCGCATTGAACATGACGACAGTGGCAAGGTCACCGGTGTTGTGTACGCCGACGCGGATGGTAACGAACAGCGACAAAGCGCACGGATCGTCTGCGTCGCGGGCAACTCCATCGAAAGCCCACGCCTGCTGCTCAACTCTGCCTCCAACATGTTCCCTGATGGGCTTGCCAATTCCTCCGGCCAGGTTGGGCGGAACTATATGCGGCACATGACCGGATCGGTTTATGCGACCTTCGACAAGCCGGTGAAGATGTGGCGCGGCACCACCATGGCCGGGATCATCCAGGACGAGGCGCGGCACGATCCGTCGCGTGGTTTTGTCGGCGGGTATGAACTTGAAACGCTGGCGCTGGGCCTGCCGTTTATGGCGGCATTCCTCGATCCCGGCGGATGGGGGCGTGAATTCACAACGGCGCTCGACAGCTACGAAAACATGGCAGGCATGTGGATCGTGGGCGAGGACATGCCGCAAGAGACCAACCGTATCACCCTGAACTATGATGTAACGGACCAATATGGGTTGCCGGCACCAAATGTGCATTTTGATGATCACCCCAACGACATCGCCATGCGCAACCACGCCTACAAACAGGGCATGGCGGTTTACGAGGCCGTGGGCGCCACACGGGTCTTCCCGACGCCACCCTATCCATCGACCCATAACCTTGGGACGAATCGGATGTCCGAAAATCCGCGCGACGGGGTCGTCAACAAGTGGGGGCAGACGCATGACATAGCGAACCTGTTTGTCTCGGACGGTAGCCAGTTCACTACCGGGGCCGCTGAAAACCCGACCCTGACGATTGTGGCACTTGCGATCCGGCAGGCGGATCACATCGCCGCAGAGATGAACGCCGGAAACATCTGAGGCGGTAATTTGCAAAACAGCGACCGGCTTGGGGCAGCCCCCAAGCCGGTTTTCTTTTCCCTCGTTCCAATCGCTATTGCGGAGTTGTCAAACCTCACATTGGCTGATTAACTCCATTCGGTGAGTGGGGTGTGCTTTGGCGACGCTCAAACAGGGCGGCCAAAGGGACGGGATGATTTCCGATGACAGGCATTAAGTCTGATGTTTTTCTGAAATTCGATGATGTCAAAAAAAGTTATGACCAGAAAACGCTGGTGGTCAAAGGCTTCAATATTGATGTCCAGCAGGGTGAATTCATAACGCTACTGGGGCCATCGGGGTCAGGAAAAACAACTGTCCTGATGATGCTGGCCGGGTTCGAAAGCGTCACATCCGGCGTGATCGCCATCGAAGGCAAATCGATCAACAAAACCGCGCCCTACCTGCGTAACATCGGCATGGTGTTCCAGAACTACGCGCTGTTTCCACATATGACAGTGGCCCAGAATCTGGCCTATCCGCTGACCGTCAGAAACATGTCCAAGGCGGATATCAAGGCACGGGTGGCCGAATACCTGGCTCTGGTAGAGCTTGAGGATTTCGGCAGCCGATTCCCGGCGCAACTGTCGGGCGGACAACGTCAGCGGGTCGCGCTGGCCCGCGCGATGATCTTTGAACCGACCCTGATTTTGATGGATGAACCTTTGGGCGCTCTGGACAAGAACCTGCGAGAACAGATGCAGTATGAAATCACCCGCCTGCACAAGAAGTTGGGTTTCACAGTCATCTACGTGACACACGATCAGGCAGAGGCGCTGTCGATGTCCAGCCGAATCGCCGTCTTCAACGACGGCATCGTCCAGCAGTGCGCCGCCCCTGCCGAGTTATACGAGCGGCCCGCCAACGCCTTTGTTGCGGATTTCATTGGCGAGAATAACTTCATCAACGGACAGGTCGAACGGATCAATGAAGGTCTGGTCTATGTCACCACACCCGGTGGGGCAACGGTGATCGCGCAAACCTCTGACGGGCTGATCGCTGGTGCACCCTGCCGCGTCTCTGTCAGACCGGAAAAGCTGTTTATTCACCCAACAACCCATGCCCATGACAACGAAATCACCGCCCGGTTCATGTCGCGCATCTATGTGGGTGATTTCATTCGCTACTATTTTCGTCTGTCCGACGGCACGGATATCGTGATCAAGATGCTCAATGACCTGTCTGCACCTGAATTCAGCGACGGGCAGGATGGAAAGCTGCTTTGGTTAACTACGGACTGTATCGCATTTCCGGCCGCCACCTGACGGTGCGGTCGAACGGGGAAAACCGGGGCCCTGATAAACGCCCGGAACGAACAAGGAGAGAATGATGAAGCGACATCTGAAATTGATGGCTGGTGCAGCGGCACTTGCGCTTTGCGCGAGTTCGGTATCAGCCCAGGACCTGACGGTGACGTCCTTTGGCGGGGCTTATGGTGCTGCCCAGAAGGAACATATGATTGACCCGTTCGTGGCCGAGACCGGCACGAACATCCTGTTTGAGGATTACGGCGGCGGCGTGGCTGAAATGAAAGCCCAGGTCGAAGCCGGCAACATCCAGTGGGACGTCGTCGATATCGAGGTGATCGACCTCGAACGCGCCTGCGCGGAAGGTTATCTGGAAGTCATCGACCAGTCTGTCCTGCCAGCTGGCGATGATGGGGCGGCTGCCGCCGATGATTTCATCCCCGAGGCGCTGGCGAATGAATGCGGTGTGGGTAACATCGTCTGGTCCATCGTCTTTGCCTATAACAACGCCAATGGTGAAGGCCCGCAGACAATCGCGGACTTCTTCGACACCGAAAACTTCCCCGGCAAGCGTGGGTTGCGCAAGCGGCCCCAGGTGAACATGGAATGGGCATTGATTGCCGATGGTGTTCCGATGGAAGAAGTGTACGAGGTTCTTTCGACCGAAGAAGGTCAGGCGCGTGCTTTCGCCAAGCTGGACACTATCAAGGATGACATCGTCTGGTACGACAGCTGGAGCCAGGCACCCGTTCTGCTAAATGACGGTGGCGCACAGATGGTGCAGTCCGCCAACGGCCGGATCTTTGCGGCCATTCAGGATGAAGGCGCGCCCTTCACCATCGTCTGGGACAGCCATGTTTATGACCTCGATGTTTGGGCGATCATGAAAGGCACACCCAACATGGAAAAGGCAATGGAATTCATTTCCTTCGCCACGCGGACGGTGCCGCTGTCTGGCATGCAGGACGTGGCCTATGGCCCTACTCGCCGCTCGGCCCAAGCCTTGCTGCCGGAAGCCATCAAGCAGGATCTGCCAACCGCACATCTTGACGTAGGCCTGAAGGCCGACGGCATCTTCTGGGCGGATTACGGCGAAACGCTGGGCGAAAAGTTCAACGAATGGCTGCTGCAATAAGGCGCTGAAAACGACATCGCGCGGCGACCAGCCGCGCGATGCCCCTGACCAAAAGATATCCGAAGGCTATGACCGACACAGCAACACTTGCACAAAAGCCCTTAGCACCGGGCCTGAACCGCGATGACGCGCGCAGTGCCGCGCGCGAGGTCCGCAAGCGGCGACTGCAGGCGTTTCTGTTTGTGACCCCGCTGCTGATATTCATCCTGTTCTCATTCGTGGCCCCAATCACCACGATGCTGTACCGCAGTGTTTACAATCCGACGGTTGCAGATCTTTTGCCGGATACGCTCGTGGCATTGCAGGGATGGGAACAGAGTGACGAACGCCCCTCCGACGCGGTGCTGACCCAATTTGCCATTGATCTGAAGCGTCTAGCAAATGACCGCACATCCGGCAGGCTCGCGGATGAAATCAACCGGGCATTGCCGGGCATGTCCAGCGTCGTGAAATCCACCGCCCGCGCGGTGCGTCGCGTCGATGATGCCGAACTCGCCGCGAACGGTCCGGCCCTACTGATCGACGCCAATGACCGCTGGGCGGAGCCCGAGACATGGCGCGCAATCAAGGATGCGGGGCGCGCCTATTCGCTGGATTACTACCTGACCTCTCTTGACCTTGAACGTGGAAGTACGGGCGAAATTCAGGCACGCGACACACAGATCTACGTCAAACTTTATACCAAGACCCTGTGGATGGCCCTGATCATCACGGTGGCGACAGTGCTTTTGGGATATCCGCTGGCTTACTTCATGGCCAACACGTCTACCAGCCTTAGCAATGCGCTGATGGTATTTGTGCTGTTGCCCTTCTGGACCTCGCTTCTGGTGCGCACCACCGCATGGATCGCATTGTTGCAGACCAACGGGGTTGTCAATTCGACCTTGCAGGCCTTCGGGCTGCGGGATGATCCGCTGGAGCTGCTTTACACCCAGTTTTCGACCATCATCGCCATGACGCATATCCTGCTGCCCTTCATGGTGCTGCCGCTTTATTCGGTGATGCGGGGTATCGACAGCAGCTACATGCGGGCCGCCATGTCGATGGGCAGCAGGCCTTTGGCGGCATGGTTTCGTATCTACCTGCCGATGAGCTTGCCTGGCTTGTCCGCAGGGGCGTTGCTCGTGTTCATCATCTCGGTCGGCTACTACATCACCCCTGCCCTTGTAGGTGGCACGGACGGCCAGATGATTTCGAACATCATCGCCTTCCACATGCAGCAATCCAATAACTGGGAATTGGCGGCGGCGCTGGGCGCATTGCTTCTGATCCTGATCCTTGTTCTTTACTGGCTCTTCGACCGCTTTGTCGGCGCGGCCAATATCAAGTTGGGCTAGGGCATGGGTCGGTTTCCTGAATACTACAATCTGTGGCACATCGCCGGGCACTATGCCCTGCGCGGGTTTGCAGCGCTTGTGCTGATCTTCCTGATGCTACCGATCCTCGTGATCATCCCGTTGTCGTTCAACGCGGAACCCTTTTTCACCTTCACAGAAGGCATGCTGGCACTTGACCCCGACGCCTATTCGCTGCGCTGGTACAAGGAAATCTTCGATGATGAGAAATGGACGCTCGCCATCAAGAACAGCTTTATCGTGGGGTTTGCCGCGGCCATTCTGGCCACTTTGCTGGGAACTGTCGCTGCCGTGGGTCTGGCTTCACCCTGGATGCCTTACAAGCGGCTGATCACCGCGCTTCTGCTATCGCCGATGATCGTGCCTTTGATCATCATCGCCGCTGGCATGTTCTTTTTCTACACGCAGTTCAATCTCGTTGGTACTTACACCGGCCTGATCATTGCCCATGCGGCGCTGGGTGTGCCGTTTGTCATCATCACTGTCACAGCCACACTCAGCGGGTTTGACCGGTCGCTTTTCATTGCGGGGCTCAGCCTTGGGGCGTCCCCGGTCAAGGTTTTCTGGGATGTGGTCATCCCCCTGATCCGGCCCGGTGTGATTTCCGGCGGGCTGTTCGCCTTCGTGACATCGTTTGACGAGGTCGTGCTGGTCCTGTTCCTCGCGGGGCCGGAACAACGCACAATCCCGCGCCAAATGTTTTCTGGCCTGCGCGAACAGATCAACCCGACGATACTGGCGGTTGCCACCCTGCTTGTTGTCCTGTCGGCTGCGATGCTGTTCACGCTTGAAGCGCTGCGGCGACGGTCCGAACGGATGCGGGGGGAAGGGCTATAGCGCCTTCATCACGGCCATTACCGGCAGCTATTCCGGCCGCGTGATCGGTATGGTCGTGCTGGCGATGTTCCTGATCGTGGGCGGCGACGCGGCGGCCACCGTGCTGACCGGCGCCGGGTTTCCACAGACTTTCGTGGCTTGGACGCGCTTTGCCCTTGCGGCGGTTCTGCTGGCACCGTTCTGCGGGCTGCAACGGCAAGAACTGCCGCTCATCCTCGACTGGCGGCTGGCATTGCGTGCGGGGCTGATCGTGGGCGGGATCGTGTGCATCCTGACCGCGCTGAAAACCGAACCGATGGCCAATGTCTTTGGCGGGTTCTTCGTTGGGCCAATCGTGTCCTATTTCCTGTCCGCCATTCTGCTGCGGGAAAAGATCAGCGTGCCGCGTACATTGCTGTTGCTGGTCAGCTTTCTGGGGGTCCTTCTGGTCGTCCGGCCCGGTTTTGGAATGACGGTCGGCATGGGCTTTGCGATCCTGGCAGGCTGTTTTCACGGGACCTACCTTGTTGCCACGCGCTGGCTGGCCGGTGATTTTCGACCGCGCTTTTTGTTGCTGTCGCAACTGGTGATCGGGGCCATCATGCTGATGCCATTCGCATTTCAGTCGCTCCCTGATCTTTCCCTGCCATTTATTGGTTTGATCACGATCTCTGCGCTGGGGTCGGCAGCCGGAAATATGCTCTTGGTGCTTGTGAACCGGACGACTCCCGCCGGGGTCATCGCGCCACTGATTTATAGCCAACTGCTGGCCGCCATGATCATCGGGCTGGTCGTCTTCGGGCAATGGCCTGATCCGCTCAGCCTTGCCGGGCTGACCGTTATCATGATGGCTGGGGTATCATCCGTCTGGTTTGCCGGGCGCGGACGCTAGGCGAGGGTCACGCCCGCCTCCGCCATCCCCGCTTTTGCGGCAGCCAGCGAGCCGTCAAAATCAATGGCCCGGCACAGATCGGTTTGTACCGTCACCTTGAACCCCAACCGTGCGGCATCCACCGCCGAGTAATTCACGCAGAAATCTGTGGCGAGGCCAACAAGCGTCAAAGTGTCGATACCACGGGTGCGCAAATATCCCTCCAGCCCTGTCGGCGTCGTCTTGTCGTTCTCGAAAAAGGCCGAATAACTGTCGATCGCCGGATTGTACCCTTTGCGGATAATCAAATCTGCCCGGTCTACATGCAAATTCGGATGAAACTGCGCGCCTGTTGATCCCTGAATGCAATGATCGGGCCACAGGACCTGCGGGCCATAGGGCATTTCGGTCATGCTCATCGGTGCGGCACCGTGGGTAGACGCGAACGAAGAATGACCCGCCGGATGCCAGTCCTGCGTCAGGATCACGGCAGCGAAATCATTCATGGCGGCGTTGATACCGGGAACAATCTCATCGCCCCCTGCGACCGCCAGCGCGCCACCGGGGCAGAAATCATTTTGCACGTCGATGACGATCAGGGCGTGGGTCATGCGGAAGTCTCCTGTTTCGCCGGCAGGTTAGCAATGAACGCGGCAACCTGCGAGCGGGTTTGCAAATGGTGGACGATAAGGTGGGGATGGTCGGCGACTAGGCAGTTTAAGCGGTTGCGGTTTGTGTTGCGGGTTGTCCAGATCCACCACCAGAACTCCAGCGTCTGATGTCCGAATGTTTCGGGGCAGCCCTCGGCCATGTCCGGCCGCACCTTGCCTAGATCGCGTAACGTCCGCCAGAAAACCCGCGTGAAGCGGAGCGATACCGGTAAGTCCAACCAGATCAACACATCAGAACGGGCAGCTCGTGCATCGTAGGTCTTGGAATGACCGCCCTCGAACACCCAGCTGTCCCGCGCAATGATATCCAGAACCAGCGGTGTTTTTTCGGCCTTGTCCCGCTCCACCCAACCAGGCGTCCAGTGAATATGATCCATATGATACACAGGCAAACCCGTCCGTTCGCCCATGATCCGGGCAAGCGTGCTTTTGCCGGACCCCGGCCCACCACAGATCATGACGCGTTGCATGTCGGCTTCGTAGCCGCGCAACTGTTGGATGAAAAGCGCTAGCTTTCGATGCCAACGTCGTAGGCGCAGAATTGGGTATGTTGCAGGGTTGTGTTGCCGTTTTCGACGTAAAGGACGCCGTAATGCGGGGCCTCATGAGCGGGCACGAAACTGTCCCAATCCCATACCGGTCTTGGTGCCGGGGCCTGGAATGACAACGCGCCGAGCGTGGCAAATGGGGTACCCCGGACCGTCCCACAGGTGAGCCGGTGGACGTGGCCTATGAACAGATGTTGGACGTTGCCGTGGATAAGGTCGAGGAAGGTGTCGCCCTCTTGAAGTTTGATGGCGTCTTGTGGCGGCAGGTGCAGGTCCATCGGCGGGTGGTGCATGAAGATGTAGGTGGGTTTGTCAGAGCTGAGTTTGTCGGTCAGCCATGCCTGCCGGGCCGCGCAGAATTGACCAGCGTGAGAGCCGATCATGTGGGTGTCGAGGCAGAGGAACTGGGCCTCGCCTGTGTCGATGCTGTATTGAATGAAGTCATCCATGGTCCCGTCCGGCAGTGACAGATGCGCCCGGAACCCGGCGCGGTCGTCGTTATTGCCTACCAGCGGATAGACAGGGATTTTCGACTGGGCGAGATAGGTGGCAAGCAGCGTGTAGTCGCCTTCGATATCGTCGCCGACAAGATCGCCGGTCAGAACCATGAAATCCGCATTGGCGTGATGCGTATTCATGTGGTCGATGGCCGCTTTTAGCCGCGTGCGCGGGTTAAGGTCGCCGACCATCCCTTCGTT
The DNA here is from genome assembly GCF_046762905.1 of Yoonia sp. R2-816. Lineage (NCBI taxonomy): Bacteria > Pseudomonadati > Pseudomonadota > Alphaproteobacteria > Rhodobacterales > Paracoccaceae > Yoonia > Yoonia sp. R2-816. The sequence continues at coordinate 174,043 of NZ_JBKQXN010000329.1, forward strand.
CTGGAAATGCGGGTCGGTCATCCAGATGATTTTCGTCATATGTGCCTCCTGCGTCCAAGCTGACCTGTTGGAGGTCCCGGATCAAGTCCGGGACGGGGTTGCATCTTGGCGCTGGCCTGCCTAGAACGCGCGCCTTTCACCATTCGGACAGGAGGCAATAATGGCGACATTGGGTATCGACTTTGGGACCTCCAACACCGCAGCGGGGGTGATGGTCGCGGGGCGCCCGCATTTGATTTCGGTAGAGCCCGGGCAAACGACGCTGCCGACTTCGGTATTTTTTGACTATGACCGGAAGATCACAACCTACGGATCGGTGGCCAATGCGGCATTGATCGACGGGCGCGAGGGCCGGTTTATGCGTGCGCTGAAATCTGTACTGGGTACGCCGCTGATGCGCGAAAAGCGGCAGATTGCGTACGAAAGGCTGACCTTGATCGAGGTGGTCGCGCGTTTCCTGCAGATGATACGCGAACGGGCAGAGGCCGAGACTGGAGAAACCTATAACCGGGCAATCTCTGGCCGGCCTGTGCGGTTCCATTCGTCCGATGATGCACGCAATGCCCAGGCCGAAGTTGATCTGCGCGAGGCCTATATGGTCGCCGGTTTCGATGCCGTCGATTTCATGTTCGAACCCGAGGCAGCAGCGCTGGCCAGCGGGCCACTGGGCGGTGGTCAGTTGGGTCTGATTGTCGATATCGGGGGTGGTACATCAGATTTCTCTGTCTTCCGGCGCGAAGGTGCGGCCACCCGGATCATTGCCAGCCATGGTGTGCGTGTGGGCGGCACGGATTTCGACCGTGCCATCAGCATTGCGCATGTGATGCCGCTGCTGGGACGCGGGGCAGAGGTCCGGAATACACTTGGCAACGGGCGCTATGTGGCGCCCAACGCGATCTTTAACGATCTGGCAACATGGCAGAAAATCCCATTTCTTTACACGGCTGAGAACCGGCGCATGGCCGCGGATTTCGCCAAATTGGGTGCCGAGCCTGAGCTGTTTCATCGGCTGAAAACCGTGCTGGAAATGGAACTGGGCCACGACATTGCCTTTGCTGTCGAGGCCGGGAAAATCCAGATCAACAAGCCGGACGTGACGGATGCCGGGATTGATCTGCGTGTCGTGGAGCCAGAGTTTTGGGCGCGTCTGACACAGGATGCATTGGATGCCGTGCTGGCCGAGCACGCAGCCGCTATAAGCGCCTGCGCAGCAGAGACGCTGACCATGGCGGGGGTAGATCCCAGGCGGATCAGCAAAATCGTCTTCGTCGGCGGCTCCAGCCTGATGCAGGTGGTGGAAGGGGCAATGGTTGCGATGTTTCCACAGGCGGAGCTGGAGCGGACAGAGGCATTTACGGCGGTGGCTGACGGGCTGGCGATTGCGGCATCCCGCGACTTGCCCCTTTGAGTGCGGAGGCGTATTTGAAGCCCATGTTTACAGTTGCCGCCCTCTATCACTTCACCCGATTTGACGATCCCGCCGCTTTGCGTGATCCGCTTTTAGGCCTTTGTAAATCAAAGGGAATTCACGGGACTCTGCTGTTGGCGCAGGAAGGCATCAACGGAACGATTGCAGGTGATCGCACCGGGATCGATGCGGTGATCGCCCATATCCGCGCCCTGCCCAGCTGCGCCGATCTGGAGTGGAAGGAAAGCACGGCGGCGACGCCCCCGTTTCACCGCATGAAGGTCCGGCTGAAAAAGGAAATCGTGACGATGGGTCAGCCGGATGTCGACCCTGTGGCGCGGGTGGGAAATTATGTTGATCCGGCGGAGTGGAACGACTTGATTAGCGCGCCGGATGTGGCGGTCATTGATACACGCAATGACTATGAGGTGGCGATTGGCACGTTTGACGGGGCGATTGACCCGCAGACCAAGAGCTTCGGGGAGTTTCCCGCCTGGTGGGAGGCCAACAAGCACCGGTTCCATAACAAGCGCATTGCGATGTTCTGCACTGGTGGAATTCGGTGCGAAAAATCAACGAATTATCTGATGGGCCAAGGGGTTGAGGATGTGTATCACCTCAAAGGTGGCATCCTGAAATACCTCGAAGAGGTGCCCGAAACCGAGAGCAAATGGGACGGCGAATGCTTTGTCTTTGATGCGCGGGTCAGTGTCGGGCATGGGTTAGAGGAAGGGCCGCATATCCTGTGTCATGCCTGTCGGCGACCCTTGCGACCGGAGGACCGGGAACATCCGGCTTTTGAGGAAGGCGTGGCGTGTCATCAATGCGTGGATGAGACTTCGGTGGACGATAAGGCCCGGTTTCGTGAACGGCAGAAGCAGATCGCTTTGGCAAGGGAACGCGGTACGCATCACATCGGCGGCCTTTGACAGGGAGGAGGTATGCTGTTTGCTGGAAAAAATCATTGCTATAAGCGGGTTGGCCGCACTACACGATGTTGCGACTCTCGTGTTCGGGGGTAAAAACCGCAGCAACGGGATTTCGTGTTTTGACCGAAGAATTTACGGCCGCCGATAAGCGAAGACTTGAAAAAGCGATGCGGGCACAGCGGGTCGTTGCGGACAAGGGCGCGCTGTTTGATCGGCCAATCCCGGACGAGTTGCTGACGCCCTACGTGCTGAAAGACGGTGAGACTTCAAATAGGCGCGAGATCCAGCGCAAATACGCACAGCGGCCTCAGAATATCCACAGATGCTGGAACCGTTTTTCGCTTTATTTGCCTGAGCTTATGTACCATGACGCCCCCCAACGGGTATTTGAGATGTCGACGGGACATGGGGGAATGCTGGAGGTCGCCCGGTACTTTGGTCACGAAGTTCTTGGCAATGATTTCGCCAATATGGTGAGCGATAGTCCTGCCGATAGTTCGGCTACGCATCGCCGTGCGAATGATGAGAATTTCAGCCGTTCCGTTGATGATTACGGTATTCCCATACCGCAAGATGGTGCAGCAAAAGACTGGCCTTATCGGCGTATTATCGAAGCGATTGACATGCCTATCACGCTGTTCGATGCAGGCAAAATCCCTTATCCACTTGATGATAAGTCGCAGGATGTGGTCATTTGCATGCAGGCGATTGAGCATTACTGCCATCCTGATGATTGGATGCTGATCGTCGATGAGTTTTGCCGGATTGCGACCAAAACAATTGTTGTCCTGCTCAACCCGCTGTTCCCACGGTTCAAGACCGACCCGGATTACGTGGCATCTTTTCATGCGTTTCGGGCCGGGATGCAGAATTATCGTAAGAACGGTTTCACAACGACATCCTGTCACATCCATTGGGCCGAGCCGCTGGGCTTCAAGCTGACCGCCAACTGATTAACGGCGCGTGCGGTGTTGGATGGACCATGGCCGCGGGTTTTCGACGAATCATGTGTTAACGCTGCTACTGCAGGCCAAATCGCCCGGTCGGCATCGCGTCGGACTTGCGTCGGCAAAACGTCGGACCCCAACGCGCGGTGGGGGTGGGTTAAGTGTGCGTGCGCAGGTGTCTGTTAACGATTGATCAAGATACTGACCGGCCTGCGTGATCAGACCGGTTTCTCATAGACGGAAATATGGAACGTGCTGTCGGCGGTGAATGCTGATCTGTCCCAGTTGCCCCACCGATGCTTCAGACGCAAACCGGCCAAGCGCGCCATCAGGTTAATCTCTGCCGGGTAGGCGTATCGCAACGGTAACGGCACGAGTTTGGTACCGGCTTCAGTGATCCGGATGCGTTGAAAGTCAAAGTTTTGGTTGATCGGGTCATGCTGCACGGCCTCGAGCCAGACAGATTGCGCATCGACCCGTTTGGTTTTTACGCGCTGGTTTTCCGTGAAACCGGTAAAATTCGGCACAAATGCTTCGATCAGAAAGGTGCCACCGGGGTTGAGCCGTTTGGCTGTGTTGGCAAAACAGCGGACCTGATCGTCTTGGGTTTGCAGATTGAACAACGTGTTGAAGACCAGAAAGACGTGATCGAACGTCCCTGAGATATCGACATCGGCAAAGTCACCGATCTTAACCGGTATTTTGTCGCCCCCTGGTTTGTCGCGCAATTTAGCAACCATGTCAGGTGATCCGTCGATGCCGGAGATGTCGCACCCGCCCTTTGCAAGCGGCAGCGCGATCCGGCCAGTTCCTATGGCCAGTTCCAGCACCCGGCCCGTGCCAACCATACTGGAGATCAAAGCGACGGTTTCGTCTGTCGTTCCCGGATCATGGAGTTCGTCGTAATCATCGGCGTTCAGTTCGCCAAATGTAGCCGGTTCGAAGTTATCCATCTTCAATGCTCCTGCATCTCCCGACTGGCGTAGCACTCCGGATTGGGGGCTGCAATTGACCGTCCTACGTACCATCGCCATAGAGGTTTGCATGTTCCCGCGAGAAGATCCAAGACCGCTGACTGGAGGCAACGTAACTAGTGGCGTTGTCCGGATAGGTGATACCGTTCGTCGTCCTGTTGGCCCGCATGCATCTGCGGTCCACGACCTAATGAGTCATTTGGATCGTAACGGATTCATCCAAGCGCCAAAATACCTCGGGCTGGATGATCAAGGCCGCGAGGTGCTGTCTTATATCCCGGGCGCTGCGACTTTTCCGGATGATATGTGGTCAGGTGATGGTGCCTTGATTGGCGCCGCGACTATGTTGCGTCGGATGCACGATGCGACCGAGGGTTTTGGCGGCGGAGGTCGGTCATGGGCGTTTTGCCATCCCGACGCCGACCAGCACCAGGTGATCTGCCATAATGATTTTGCGCCTTACAACCTGATCTGGCGGGGCGGGCTGCCAGTGGGTGTGATTGACTTTGATCTTGCGGGTCCCGGCCCGCGGCTGCGCGATCTGGCATATCTCGCCTATTGGATGGTGCCGCTTTCATTTGCGGCGCCTGATATGGTCCATTGGTCCCGTGCGGATGCGGCGGTGGACCATCGCAGGTTACGGCTGATCTGTGACAGCTATGGCGCGCCCTGTGATCCAGCGCTGCTGGACATGGTGTCGGAGGTGCTGCATCACATGGCTAGCCCAGATGCGGCGGCTGACATGATTGGCCCGGAGGCGGCGAAGAGGTTGGCGGATGACGGGCATTTCAGACATTGGCAGCGCGAAGCGACAACATTTGATGCGCACCGGCCTACGCTGCTTTGACGGGGCGCTTTATGGTTGAGGCCAGACCGCAGATTTTAGCGCTGATCCTTGGGTTGATCTGCGGAATTGTAGCCTATTTTGCGGGCTTGCCGCTGCCATGGATGTTGGGCCCGATGATCGGAAACACCGTCGCGGCGATGATGAAGGCGCCGGTTGTGGCCCCGGCCCGGCTGCGCCCCTTTGTGATCCCGGTGATCGGGGTGATGTTGGGCTCTGCCATCACGGCAGAACTGCTGGGTCAGTTGGGATCATGGCTTTTGACGCTGGTTTTGCTGCCCGTCTTTCTGGCCTGCGCGGCGGCGTTTTCCTATTTTATCTATCGCCGCGTGGGTGGTTATGATCCGGTGACCGCCTATTTTGCGGCCATGCCGGGTGGGCTGAATGAAATGCTGATCGTGGGTAGCGAGGCCGGTGGTGATGAGCGCCGGATCGCGCTGGCCCATGCCGCGCGCATCCTGGTTGTGATCGTGTTTGTGGCGTTGTTCTTTGGGTTGGTTCTGGGTGTGTCCGGCGGCAGTACGGCTGCGTCGAACTGGGTGGACCTGACTGCGCTGAGCGTCAGTGATTATGTGATCCTTGCCGCCTGTGCGGTTGCAGGTGCGTGGCTGGGCCGCATGGCCCATTTGCCTGCCGCCCCGGTCTTTGGTCCGATGATCCTGAGCGGTGTGGCCCATGTGGCGGGCTGGGTCACCGTGCCGCCGCCGAGCCTGTTTGTCATTGCCGCACAGGTTACGATGGGAACGATTATCGGCACACGGTTTGCGGGGGCGACCATCGCAGAGGTGCGCCGTGATCTGAGCCTTGCTGCGGTCGCATCGGTGGGGATGCTTGTGATCACTCTCGCCTTTGCCGAAGTATTGGTATGGATCAGTGGCCTGCCATTGGCGCAGGCGTTTCTGGCTTACTCCCCCGGTGGTCTGACGGAAATGTCGCTGCTGACGCTCGCGATGGATCAGGATGTGGCCTATGTGTCGGTCATGCATGTGATCCGGATCACCATGGTGATTGGAATGGCGCCGCTGGTGTTCAGGTGGCTGCGGCGTTGATCAGAAATCCAGGTTTTCGACGTTGAGCGCATTGGTCTGGATGAATTCCCGCCGGGGTTCGACCACATCGCCCATCAGCTTGGTGAACAGATCATCGGCTTCGGCCAGATCTTCGACCTTGACCTGCAAGAGCGTCCGCGCATCGGGGTCCAGCGTGGTTTCCCATAGCTGGTCGGGGTTCATTTCGCCCAGACCCTTGTAGCGTTGCAGGGACAGCCCCTTTTCGCCCTCTTCCAGAATGGCCTTGAACAGGTCGAGCGGCCCATGGATTACTTGGCTGCGGTCCTTGCGTACCAGTGTTGCGGGCAGGTTATAGACGTCCTGCAGGCTTTGCGTGAACGTGCCTGTGCGCCGTGCCTCGCCTGACCGCAGCATTGGGCCGTCGAGCGTGCGCACCTCTTCCACGCCGCGCAGCATCCGTGCCAGCCGCATGCCCTTGTCTTGTGTGATCCGGCCCTGCCAGCCGCGTTCCCATTCGAGCGCGATCAGGTTGAGCCGTTCGGCCACCCGGTCTGCGGTCCCTTGCAGGTCGCTTTCCACGACGCCGGGCACGAAGGCCCCGGCGATGGCCGCCTGTTCGAGGATGTGCCGGGGGTAGTGGGTGGGGAAAGCTTCCAGCACTCGCTTGAGCTGCCGTGCCTCATCCACCACGCGGCGCAGGTCCGCGCCGGTGATTTCCTCACCATTGCCCTGGCGTAAGAGCGCGCCTTCGATGCCTTGTTCGATCAGGTATTCGTCCATGGCTGCCTGATCCTTGAGGTAGACCTCGGACTTGCCGCGCGCGACTTTGTAAAGCGGGGGTTGCGCGATGTAGAGATAGCCGCCTTCGATCAGTTCGGGCATCTGCCGGAAGAAGAAGGTGAGCAGCAGGGTCCGGATGTGGGCCCCGTCGACATCGGCGTCGGTCATGATGATGACCTTGTGATAGCGCAGCTTGTCGATATTGAATTCGTCACGCCCGATGCCGGTGCCGAGTGCCATCACGAGGTTGCCGATTTCCTGGCTCGACAGCATCCGGTCGAAACGCGCGCGTTCGACGTTCAGGATTTTCCCCTTGAGCGGCAGGATGGCCTGGGTTTGCCGGTCGCGGCCAGTTTGGGCAGAGCCGCCGGCGCTGTCACCCTCGACAAGGAAAACCTCGGTCTTGGAGGGGTCCTTTTCTGAGCAATCTTTCAGTTTCGAGGCGTTGAAGTTGACATCCATCGCCGATTTGCGCCGGATTTCGCGGGCCTTGCGCGCGGCTTCGCGGGCGGCGGCGGCTTCGACGATTTTGGTGATGATCGCCCGTGCCTCGGCTGGGTTTTCCTCGAACCACTCGCTCAGTTTTTCGTTCATCAGGCTTTCGACGGCGGGCCGTACTTCTGAGCTGACGAGCTTGTCCTTGGTCTGGCTGGAGAATTTGGGGTCGGGGACCTTGACCGATAACACGCATGTCAGACCCTCGCGGGCGTCATCGCCTGTCAGCGACACCTTTTCCTTTTTGGTGATCCCGGTTTCGGTTGCATATTTGGCGATGGCACGCGTCAGCGCACCGCGGAAGCCCGCCATATGCGTGCCGCCGTCCCGCTGGGGAATGTTATTGGTGAAGGGCAGCACCATTTCGTTGTAGCTGTCGTTCCACCACATCGCGACCTCAACCCCGATATCGTCGCGTTCGCCAGCCACATAGATCGGGGCGTCCATCAGGGGGGTCTTGGACCGGTCGAGATATTTGACGAATTCCTTGACGCCGCCTTCGTAGAACAGTTCGGTCTTGAGCGGTTCGGCAGGCCGCAGGTCTTCGAGGATGATCCGCACGCCGGAGTTCAGGAAAGCCAGTTCGCGCAGCCGCTTTTCCAGTATGTAGAAGTCATAGTCGCGGTTGCTAAACGTGTCGGTGGAGGCGAGGAATGTAACCTCGGTTCCCTTGCGCCCATTGGCGGGACCTTCGACGCGCAGATGTTCGGTTGTGAACCCGCCTTCGAACCGGGCGTAGTGTTCCTTGCCGTCGCGCCAGATGCGCAGTTCGAGGAAATCCGACAGGGCGTTGACCACGGACACACCCACACCGTGCAGACCGCCGGAGACCTTGTAGGAATTGCTGTCGAATTTCCCGCCAGCATGCAGTTGGGTCATGATGACTTCGGCTGCCGACACGCCCTCTTCTTCGTGGATGCCGACCGGAATGCCGCGCCCGTTATCGCCTACGGTGACGGGCCCATCGGTATTGATTTTGACGTAAACATGGTCCGCGTGGCCGGCCAAAGCCTCATCAATTCCGTTATCCACGACCTCGTACACCATGTGGTGCAGGCCAGAGCCATCATCGGTGTCCCCGATATACATGCCGGGGCGTTTGCGAACTGCCTCTAACCCTTTGAGAACTTTGATGGAATCGGCGCCGTATTCTTCTGGATTATTATTCTCGTCGGCCATGTCACTTGTCCCATGTCTTTACCCGCAAAATATATGCGTTTTGGACGGTATTGTCACGCAATTGGCACAATATTTTGTGGTTTCAAGTCAATGACTTGGTCAGCTCGATATGCAGCTGATTTGCCTGCGTTTCCAGTGCAACAAGCGGTGGCTTGTCAGGGCTGTCTGCGAGGGCTTCGCGGGTCTGTTTGAGTGCGGTGTTGATGATCTGGAAAATGATTGGATCAGGGGCTTCTCCGACCGCTTTTTCGGCCCGCGCGATCTTGAGCGTGATCAGCGATTGGATGGCGGCTGCCTCTGCCGCGCTGAGGCCTGCGCCGTCGCAGAGGCGGGTCATGTCCATCGGTGGCATCTGGTGGTCGTTCAGGTGCATCCAGCGCAAGGCAAGCGCGGGTCGCAGCGCATAGAACAGCCGTTTGAGCCGCACACGCCCGTCCTCCGAATGGGTGCGTTTTTCGTGCTGTTCGGCCAGCGACAGGTAATGCCACATCATAGGGCGTGGCTGCATGGCCTGTTTGCAGAAATCGGTGATCCGCGCATGGGCGTCCGGAACGGATTGATAGATGATCGGCGATTGCAGCCATTCGCCCAGCACAGCGTTGCCTTTCAACGCGAGGCCAAGCGCCTTGTCCAACTGCCAGCCGGAGATATCGAGCAGGTCGTCAATCGGCCGTTCAACGACATCCCGTTTCTTTCCAAGGGTGAGGAACCAGTCCACGGGGCGGGCATAGATGAAACGCACGTCATAGTCGCTGTCTGGCGAATGAAACCCCCAGGCCCGCGAACCGGATTCGATGGCGAGGAGGATGGTGATCCCTTCCTCCGCCGCGATTTGATCAAGGCGCGCCAGAATGGTTTGACGCATTTTGGTGGAGACAGCTTCGGTCATGAGCCTGCCTTAGCAGTTCTTCTGTCAGGCGGCCATTGCGCCGATGGAGGTGACCTGTTGTTTCCATTTCTGCACCATGTCGTCAGTGGCGTCGCTGGCGCCTGAAAAATAGGTGTAGCGCGTTGGTCTGATGCCGACGAAGCCGAGGATTTGTTTGTTGAGCTGATGCAGGATAGCGCGCTTGTAGATCAGTCTTTCGAACCAGAGCGGTGTATCGGATGTCAGGATCACACGCGCTGTTTTTCCCGTCAGCATCGGGGTGGGCATGCCCATGCGGGTCTTGATCTTTGTGTTGAAGGCCCGGCCCGGCACGAAGGCCCGGTCGAAGAGGCCTTTCAGTTTTGCCGGCAGGCCACCCCACCACATTGGCGTGGTCAGCACAAAGTGGTTTGCCCAATCAAGATCTTCCATGAACATCTCAAGCGGGAGTTCCAGCGGTTTGAATTTGGAGTAATTTCCCTGCCCGAAATCCACGTCGAATTGCATGTCTGGCAGGTGATGGATGCGGATTTCGGCCCCGGCCTGTTCGGCCGCCTGCGCATAGTGATCCGCGAATTGCCGCGAGAGCGAGGTTTCACCGGGGTGTCCGTTGAGGATGAGGATGCGTTTCTGTGTCATATCGATTTCCTTAAATTGACCATGGTCACTTTAGTAATACCTAAAAATGACCGCGGTCAATTATTAAATTTGACCGCGGTCAAAAAAACTGCGAAATTGCTGCTCATGGAAACACGTGCCCCCCAGAAACGCCGCCTTGAGACGCGGCAAAAGCTGATTGATGCTGCGACAGAGATTATCGCAGACCGTGGATATGCGGGGTTGCGGGTCGAGGACGTCGTGGCGCGTGCGCGTGTTGCGAAGGGTACGTTTTTTTCCCATTTCGACGACAAGGATCGCCTGATGGCTCTGCTGATCGGGCAAGAGCTGGAACGTATCCTGGCCGACATTGCGGCTGGCCCACCCCCGCCCACGATCGGCGATTTTGCCACCCGGCTGGCGCCGCTGATGGAGTATATGGCCCAGGATCGGGTAGTTTTTGACGTCGTTCTGCGGTTTTCCGGCGCGGCCGCGATTGAAACGACCGAGCTGATATCACTGAATTTTTTGCATCAGGTTGAGCTGTTTACAGCATGGATCAGGGCGTTGCAGGGGACAGTCGTACGCACGGATGTAGATGCGATGTTATTGGCGGAAGGTGTGCATGCTTTCGTCATTCAGGCGATGGCGCTGAAATTCTGTGCCCTGCACAACACCAACCAGTCCCATGAAAGATTGGCCCCTTATCTGGAGCCGTGGCTTGCGCCGCCTAAATCTGCAGATGAATCGTGATCGTCATTCGGGCGGCAACGTCAGGCTGCCATCTTCGTTCAATGGCCAGAACGGGTTATGGGCGACTTCCCAGACATGGCCATCCGGATCAGCATAGTAGCCGGAATAGCCACCCCAGAAGACCTTTTCCGGTGCTTTCAGTGGGGTGGCCCCCGCTGCAATAGCGGCTGTATAGGCTGCGTCCACCTCGTTTTCGGTGTTGAAGTTCTGAGCCAGTGTCATGGCGCCGGTGCCGAGTTTCGCGTCAGGGCGGCCCTGATCCTTGGCCAGTGGTCCAAGGCCGAAAAAGCCAAGAGCCATGCCGTTGATCTGGTAAAAGACGACCTCACCCGGCATTTCACGCGTTGGTGTCCAGCCGAGGGCGCCGTAGAACGCCTTGGACCGGTCCAGATCGGTCACGCCTAAGGTGATGAGCGTCACGCGTTGTGGGGTCATGGGCTGTCCTTTCGTGTGACGGTTGATGCGCCGTTCGTGTCGGTGACTTCTGCATATTGCGCCCGGTCGCCGAGTTCATCGAACAATTCTGGCCCCGTGCCAGTCATGAATGCCTGCGCGCCGAGGCTGCAGATTTCGTCATAAAGGGCGGCGCGCCGGGTCGCGTCAAGGTGGGCGGCAACCTCGTCCAGCAACAGGATAGGCGGTGCCCCGAAATCGCGGGCCAATGCGCGCCCGTTGGCAAGGATCAGGCTGATCAGCAGCGCCTTTTGTTCGCCGGTGGAGCAGTCTTTGGCGGCGACACCCTTGTCCGCGAACACGGTGTGCAGGTCGGCCCGGTGTGGCCCGATCAGCGTACGCCCTGCGGCCATGTCGCGTGTGCGATTTTCGGCAAAGGCTGTTGTCAGGGCCTCCGCGTTGTCGGGCGCGTCGCAGGCGGGGTCGGGGTGGATCAGGTCGAGCAGTCCGGTGGGGAACGCGGTTTGGGCTTCGCCTTGGGCCTGGGTCAGAAGCAGGATGGCGTCGTTGCGATTGCGGTGGATGGTGGCACCTGCCTCTGCCATTTGCGCCTCCAACGCGGTGTACCAATGTGGGTCGCGCACCATGTCCTTGAGCAGGCGGTTGCGCTCGCGCATGGCTTTTTCGTAGGTCAGAACAGCCTCGGCATGGGTGGGTTCAAAGCTGAGCGTGGCGCGGTCGAGGAAACGCCTGCGCCCATCCGCCCCTTCGATCCAGAGCCGGTCCATCGACGGCACCAGCCACAGGATGCGGGCAATGCGCCCGAGCGCTACCTGAGGTGCAGCTTTGCCATCAATGCGGAGCTGGCGCGGGCTGCCGGCCTCTGCCCATGTCTCGATCTCGTGGGTTTGGTGCAGCGATTGCAGCTGGGCGGTGACCTTCCAGCCCAGCGCCTCGGGCTTGCGCGTCAGGTCATCGGCCGCAGCGCGGCGCAGGCCACGACCGGGTGACAGGAGCGAAATCGCTTCGAGGAGGTTGGTTTTGCCAGCGCCATTGGGGCCGTAGATCGCCATCGGACGCGGGTCGAGATCCAGCACTGCCCGCTTATGCGACCGGAAATGCGAGAGCGTCAGTTGCGACAGGGCGAGACCGGTCACGGGGCGGTGAAAGGATTTTCCGGAAAATCCTTGTCCCAAAATTTTTCGAGAAAAATTTTACGCCTCGTCACACGCGCATCGGCATAACGACATAGACGGCGCTGGTGTCATTGCCTTCGCGCATCAACGTCGGGTCGCCGGAGGAGTTGAACATGAATACCGCGTTTTCACGATCTACCTGGCTTGCGATCTCAAGCAGGTATTTGGCATTAAAGCCGATTTCCAACCGTTCGTCGCTATACGCCACTGCCAGTTCTTCCTCGGCAGCACCGCTATCCGGTGCGTTGACGGACAGGATCAGCCGGTCCTCATCCAGCGCCAGTTTCACGGCGCGCGACCGTTCGGAGGATACAGTTGCAACCCGGTCCACGGCCTTGGCGAATTCGCTGGCATCCACCTCGAGCTTGCGTGTGTTTCCCTGAGGGATCACGCGGGTGTAGTCGGGGAATGTGCCGTCGATCACCTTGGAGGTCAGGGTGATATCGGGTGTCGCAAAGCGGATCTTCGTTTCGGACACGGATACGGCGATTTGCATGTCGTCATCATCAAGCAGTTTGCGCAGCTCGCCCACCGTTTTGCGGGGGACAATCACGCCAGCCATATCTGCGGCCCCTTGGGGCAGATCGGCGTCGATCCGGGCGAGCCGGTGTCCATCCGTCGCCACACAGCGTAGGACCTTGCCGCCATCGCTGTCGGCCACATGCAAGTAGACGCCGTTAAGGTAGTACCGGGTTTCCTCGGTCGAGATGGCGAATTTGGATTTGTCGAACAGGCGGCGCAGGGTCGGCGCGGGGGCTGAGAAATTGGCAGCGTATTCTGAGGACGCCATGACCGGAAAATCCTCTTTCGGGAGCGTCGCCAGTGAAAAGTTTGAACGGCCCGCTTCGATTGTCAGCCGACCAGATGCGCTGTCTTCGGTCAGGGTCACAAGCGCCCCGTCGGGAAGCTTGCGCACAATCTCGTTCAGGGTGACGGCTGCGACGGTTGTGGCACCGGCGCGTTCGACTTTGGCGGGTGCCTTGTCGACCACTTCGATGTCCAGATCGGTGGCACGGAAATGGACATCATCCCCTTCGGCTTCGATCAGCACATTGGCCAGGATCGGGATGGTGTTGCGGCGTTCGACAACGGATTGTGCCTGCGCGACTGCCTTTAGCAAGACCCCGCGTTCAATGCTGAATTTCATGTCCCATGCTCCGCATATCTTGGTGGCCGGGGCCGCCGGGACGCAAAATGTACTGCAATTCTCCGGTGGCTCAAGCGGTTTTTTCGACTGTCCGTTACTGTTGCGACAGGGTCAAGCCCTGTGCGCCTGCAAAGGATGTCAGGCGGTGCCTTTGAGACTCACTCAGCGGAATGGACGGGTCAGGAAAAGCCGGATGACGATCCAAGGATATGCCATGCGGCTGTACCCCAGAAAGAACCGTACCATTTCGCGGGACGCGCTGGGGCCGCGCGGATCGGTGTAGCTGCCAAGGGAACGACCCCCTGACCAGGCATGCCCTAATCCCCTTACAAGCCAGTATTCGGCATGGGCGTGTTCGTCGACCGGCGCAATCAGATATCGGTGGCACCACCGCCATCCCGACAGCAGCCTGCGGCGTCTGACAGGCGCCCCTGGGGCAAAGGCGATCCTGTCGCCATTGGCTGGCGCCACGGTGCTGTCCGCGTCACCCTGAAAGATAATCGCAGGCGTGGGACCCGGCCCGATTTCACCTTCGTCGCCATTTTCCATCGCCCGGAACGCGCCCTGCACCGTCTGGGCTGCGCCTGCGGGCACGCCCGCATGGATGCCGATACCGGCAATCCGATCTGAATAGGCCCGCCCCATAATCGCCGTCAGCGCACCACCTGCCGACAGACCGGCAACAAAGACGGTATCTGGGATAATGTCATGCGCTTCGGCGACATCATCAACCATGCGCATGATCGCGGCCGGTTCGCCGGATTGGTCCTGATTACGCCTGTCAAACCAGTTCCAGCACCGGTTCATGTTTGCGGATAGATTTTGCTGTGGATAAATGACGATGAAACCGTGACGGTTGGCCAGCCGGTTCATGTCTGTTCCCGTGGCGAAATCCTGTGCAGTTTGCGTGCAGCCATGCAGCATGACAATGATCGCCGGTTTGCGGGCCAGACGCCGCGGCAGGTAAAGTTTATAGGACAGATGGCTGAAAGCCGTTGAGACTGTCCCCTCTTGCAAGGGGTGTTCGACGGCGAATTGCCGTGTTGCCGACCCGCCCCACAGGCGCCGTATCGCTATTCGTCCTGGCATGGCCATTTGCCGCTCCGGTTTTTGGCCCTCCCGGATGAAAGCTGTTCATGAACCGGGATCGAGGTCCAGTGGAAACCGGGGGCGTTTGACCACCCTTGCCGAAATTCGCCGATCTCGTTGATCTGGTCGGCAGGATTGCCGCTTTTTGAGGCGGCGCGCTATTCTTCTAGCGCGCGCCGCAGCAGTTCCAGATCATCTGCAATCTGGCTATCGGTCGCCTTCAACTCTTCAATCCGGCGGACGCCATGCATGACGGTGGTGTGGTCACGGCCGCCGAAACGGCGCCCGATTTCCGGCAAGGACCGGCTGGTCATGTGCTTGGCCAGATACATCGCCATCTGCCGGGGCCGCGCATAGTTGCGTACGCGCTTGGGGCCGATCATGTCGGACAGGCGGATATTGTAGTGTTCGGATACCTTGCGCTGGATTTCCTCGACCGTGACCTTGCGGTCGGACGCCTTGAGGACATCAGACAGGCAATCCTGGGTTAGCTCCAGCGTGATTTCGCGGCCCACAAGGGACGCGAATGCGAACAGACGGGTCAGCGCACCTTCGAGCACGCGGACATTGGTGGAAATGCGATGGGCGAGGAATTCCAGCACGCCGGGCGCGATCACCAGATCGGGATATTGTGCGGCATAGACTTCGACCTTGGACTGCAGAACGCCAAGGCGCAGTTCATAGTCAGTGGGATGCAGGTCAACCACCAGGCCGCATTGCAAGCGGGATTTGATCCGCTCTTCGAGGTCCTTGATTTCTCCCGGGGCGCGGTCGGCGGAAATGATGATTTGTTTCTGGCCGTCCACGAGGGCGTTGAACGTGTGAAAGAATTCTTCCTGTGTGCTGTCCTTGCCGCCGATGAATTGCACATCGTCCACCATCAGCACATCGACCGAGCGGAACAGTTGTTTGAAATCCATCATCTTGCGTTCGCGCAGGGCGGTGATGAAGCGGTACATGAACTGTTCGGCAGACAGATAGAGCACGTTCAGTTCCGGTGAGCGCTGTTTGAGTTCGTGGGCGATGGCATGCATCAGGTGGGTTTTCCCCAGGCCGACGCCGCCATAAAGGAAAAGCGGATTGAATGTGACAGGGCCACCTTCGGCGACGCGGCGGGCGGCAGCATGGGCCAGTTCGTTCGGTTTGCCGACAACGAAGGTGTCAAAGGTAAAGCGGGCATCAAGCGGCGAGCCGGACACCTCGTCGGATGAGGCGACTTTGCGGATGGCGGGTTTGTTTGCGGGTTTGGCGCGGGATTGTGACGGGACGCTGAACTGCAGTCGCTGCACGTCTTCGCCGTGCTTGTTCAATTGATAGATGATCTGGTCACCAAAATTCTGCGACACGTAATTGCCGATGAAATTGGTCGGGACATTGAAGGTCGCCACTCCACCAGTCAGTTGCGCAAATTCCAACGGCTCTATCCAGTTAGAGTAGTTGTTTGCCCCCAAGGCACCTTCCAATGCGTTCAGTACCTTCGCCCAGATATCGTTGGTCATCTTGTCCCTTTGTTCTACTTGTACACGCCGTTTCACCAAAAACAGGGTCTGCGCCCTTTACATGCACGATACAAAGCGCCGGGCAAAAACAACTGCACGCCCGGGCTATGCGCGGGCGGATTGCCTTTCACCAAATCCATAGGCCTTGGCACCGAAATGCGTGAAGCCGACCACGCAAATTGGTGCCTTGCGGCAGAATCAGGCACATGAACAGCAGCCATCGCCAGAGAGCAGACCCCGGCAACCGCGCAGACACAAACTGGTTTGGTTTCACAGCTAAGCTATGATGACCGCCACCATTTTTGCATGAAGTTCAACAAGCTAAACAACATCATTCCACACACGAAACGCGTGTTGGATGTCTGTCGTTCGGTGCCGATCTTCTTCATGTCCCCCCGGAACGATGTGAATCGCAGCGCCAAGCTAGCAAGGGGTTTGGGGCCGCTTCAACAGAACATCGTGCTTGACTCTGCGATTGATCAAAAAGAATCTCTGACCTCTTTAAAATGCCGCCAAATCACGGCACGCGGGCAACAGAAAAATAAAAAGCGCGCCCGGTCTGGACGCGCTTTGAATCAGTTCATTTTGTGTGTTTCGGCCAGATTCTGCCGAATTATCCCAGCGATTTGACCCGCGATGACAGGCGCGACATCTTCCGCGCTGCGGTGTTTTGGTGAAAGACGCCCTTGGTGACGCCGCGCATCAGTTCTGGCTGTGCGGCGCGCAGCGCATCTGTCGCAGCTTTCTGATCGCCAGAGGCAATCGCCTCTTCCACGGCGCGCAGATAGGTGCGGATCCGCGAGCGGCGCATTTTGTTGACTTGAAAGCGGGCTTCGTTCTGGCGCGCGCGCTTTTTGGACTGAGGCGAATTTGCCATGTGTCGGTTCCTTTGCTTCGACCCATCTGTCGGGTCAATATCATTCCAATAGCGCAATAAGCCCGACCGGGTTCAGAACCGGTGATTCTGGCCAAAGCGGGCCTCTCGCGCATGTATGTCGCGGCTCTTAGGTCAAAAGGCGCTGCAATGCAACGCCAGTTTGATCCGCCTCAGTACCCGCGTTTCGAAAACGCGGCGTAAAGTTCTGCGATTTCTTCCATCTTGTGCATCTTAGCATTCAGCCGCTGGAACAACTCAGCGCGTAGTTCGGCGTCGGCTTCACCAGCTTTCACTGTCTCAAGATAGCCCGTAATCACATCCCAATCACCACCGACGGTGGCCAGATGTGCCGCGATCTCGGGTGTGGGGGGCGGGTTGATCCCGACCTCTGGCATCCCGTTCGACATGGCGTTCATGGCAAAGGCGAACTGTTGCACTGTCTTGTCGAGGTCAGCGACCAGCGCGTCATTGCCGTCACCTGACCAGATGCGGCAGGCCTCGTAGGAAATGCGTTGGGTCATCATCGCCTGACGTCCCGCCACTTCCAGCAGCATCACGTCGGACTGCATCAGTTCAACAGGGTTGGCATATTCGCCCTCAAGTTCACTGAGCAGATGGGATGTCTTTTCGAGCATGACATCGGTGGAGTCATAAACTGTCATGGCCGAGGCCGCATCGGATGGATCGTTGAGAACCGCGATAGCGGCATCGCGGATGGGCTCCCAAGATGAAATCAGCGCTTCGATTTCGACCGCAGTCCTGCGCCGTTCTTCGCCACCGACGATCCCCATGTCGGCGTTTCCGTTCAGCAATGCGTCGGCCACGGCATCAAACTTTGCCGTTCCGCTGGTCAACAATGCGATGCTGCCTTCAACATCAATTCCGTTATGCAGGTGGCAGACCGAAGACGGGATTTCCTGCGACAGCGTGCGCAGAAGATCACCAGCCACGATCCGATTTGCGGCGCCGGAGTCTTCCAGGAATTGGATTTGTTCAATCAGGACAGGCCGACCATCTGCGTCGATCATCGCTTTTTGGGTTTGAATTGTTGCTTCTGCAGCGACATGCATTGGCAGTGCAGCGGCCAAGGCAAAGGTAACGGTCGTCAAGGACAGGTCGGTGAACGGCAAAGAAATCATTAACACTAGTCTCCGGTTTGCGAACATCCGGGTCCCGACCACCACCCCGACGCAACATAAAAAGAGGGCCCAAGGGGCCCGGTTCATCCTTAGGAAATAGCTTGACGCCCGATTGGGGCAAGATCATGAAAAAACTGAGCCAAATCGTCGGGAAACGAGTGAATTGCCCGAATTGCTTAACGGTCGCGGAATTGCGCCTCGCGTTTTTCGACGAAGGCGGCCATGCCTTCGGATTGATCTTCTGTCGCAAAGAGAGACTGGAAAAGGCGACGTTCGTAGTTCAACCCCTCGGCCAGCGTTGTCTCATAGGCGCGGTCGACGGCGTCCTTGGCGGCCATCACCGCGATCTGGGATTTTTCGGCAATTTTTTCGGCGGTGGCTTTGGCCTCGCTCAAAAGTTTCTTGGCGGGGACGACCCGGCTGACCAGCCCGCTGCGCTCTGCCTCTTCGGCGTCCATGAAGCGGCCCGTGAGATGCATGTCCATTGATTTGGATTTGCCCACATAGCGGGTCAGGCGCTGGGTGCCGCCAATACCAGCGATGACGCCCAGATTGATTTCCGGTTGCCCGAATTTGGCATTGTCGGCTGCGATGATAAAATCGCACATCATCGCCAGTTCACAGCCGCCACCCAAGGCATAGCCTGCCACGGCGGCGATGATTGGTTTGCGGGTCCTGTTGAAGCGGTCGGTTTCGTTTTCGAAGAACCGGCTGGTATACATCTCGACAAAGGATTTGTCGGACATTTCGCTGATGTCGGCCCCGGCCGCGAACGCCTTTTCCGACCCGGTGATCACGATGCAGCGGACCTTGTCGCTGGCGTCGGCCTCTTCCAGTGCGGTGCAGAGTTCTTTGAGCAGTGCGGAGTTCAGCGCATTTCTGACATCCGGCCTGTTGAGAGTGATGGTCGCGACATAATCGCTGATATCCACGATGATATTCTCAAATGCCATGCTGCTGTCCTTGTTGCCGCTGGTCAGACCTTAGTGCTTATCAAAGCGTGGACGCGGATCAAGCTATCTTTGGCATTGCGGACAGAAGAAAGATGAGCGTCCGGATTGGACGATTCGGCTGATTTTCTTTCCGCATTCGGGGGTTATGCATGGTTCACCCTCGCGGTCATAGACCTGAAATCCATGTTGGAAATAGCCCAGTTCCCCATCGGCTTGCCGGTAGTCGCGCAAGGATGACCCGCCTGCGGCGATCGCTTCGGACAGAACATCGCGGATCAGTGGCACCAGCGTGGCGACCCGTTTTGCGCTGATTTGTCCCGCCTTGCGTTTGGGGTGGATGCCGGCCCGGAACAGCACCTCGCACACATAAATATTGCCGAGGCCAGCCACAATGCGCTGATCCAGAAGGGCGGATTTGATTGGGGTGTTTCGCCCGTGCAGACGCGCAATGAGGTATGTTTCATTGAAGGCGTTTCCGAGCGGTTCAGGACCCAGATCGCGGATCAACCAGTGATCTTCCTGTGTGGCGGTTGGCATCAGATCCATCGCGCCGAACCGACGAGCATCGTTGAAGGTGATCCGTGTGCCGGTGTCCATATGCAAGACGACATGATCATGTTTGGCCGGCGCTGGGTGTTCGTGGTGAAAATCGCCCAGCATGTGCCCGGAAATCAGCATGCGTCCCGACATGCCCAGATGGATCAACAGCGTTTCACCGCTATCCAGATCGGCCAGAATATACTTTGACCGCCGCCGCAGACCTGTGACCCGCTTGCCGGTCAACCGATCGGCCATGTGATCGGGAAAGGGCCAGCGCAGGTCGGGCCGGTTGATATCCGCGCGTGCGATGACCTGCCCTTCCATGACGGGGGCGAGGCCTGCCTTGACGGTTTCAACTTCGGGGAGTTCGGGCATCTGGTTTTGTCTGTGCTGCGGTCTGCCCTTGCATATGCGACAATGATGCGAAGACCCACAAGGTTTTTTCCGGTGCATCACCCCGTGGCAGATTGACAGTTTGTCTATCTGCCTAACTGCGTATAACTGCTTGTGAAACTGATGCGCGCGGAAGGCGGATATGACCGAGAAGCCAGAAAATACGACCCATTTCGGGTTCGAAACCGTTCAGGAGGATGAAAAGGCGGGGCGCGTGCAAGGTGTCTTTTCATCCGTGGCCAGCAAATACGACATCATGAATGACGTGATGTCGGGGGGCATTCATCGTATCTGGAAGGACGCGATGATGGATTGGCTGGCGCCGCGTCCGGGCCAGAAGCTGCTGGATGTGGCGGGCGGGACTGGCGATATCTCATTCAGGTTTCTGAAACGGGCGGGCCGCGGCCATGCGACCGTGCTGGACCTCACCGAACCGATGCTGGTCGAAGGGCGCAAGCGGGCCGAGGCCGCGCGTATGTCCGACAGTCTGGACTGGGTGGTGGGCGACGCGATGGCGCTGCCTTTTCAGGCGAACAGTTTTGACGTCTACACGATCAGCTTCGGTATCAGGAATGTCACCCGACCGCAGGATGCTCTGGCCGAGGCATACCGCGTGCTGAAACCCGGTGGCCGCCTGATGGTTTTGGAGTTTTCGCAATTGCCCAACTCGATGATGCAGGCAGCCTATGACGCCTATTCATTCAATGTCATTCCCCGGATGGGGCAGGTGATTGCAGGTGATCGCGACAGTTATCAGTATCTGGTCGAATCGATCCGCAAGTTCCCCGATCAGGAGACGTTTTTGGGGATGGTCCGGGATGCCGGTTTCGGGAATGCAAAGTTCCGCAATCTGACCATGGGCGTTGCCGCGTTGCATTCGGGTTGGAAACTGTAACTTGCGCGGTCCCCACAACATCATTCGGCTGATCCGGACAGGTGCCACGCTGGAACGCACGGGCGCAATGAAAGTCGTTCTTGATGCGTTTGATGCCGGGCCGCTTTTGCGGATCACGTTCCGCGCGCTTGTCTGGCCGTTCCGTTGGTTGGGATATCAGGGTGATATAGCCATGCCACCTGCGCCGCGTGCGCTGACGGCCCTTGGGCCGGCCTATATCAAGTTTGGTCAGCTTCTTTCGACCCGGCCCGATGTGGTGGGTGATGAGCTGGCGGTTCAGTTGCGGGTGCTGCAGGACAAGCTGCCGCCATTTTCAATGAAAGAGGCAAAGATCCAGATCCAGCGCGAGCTGGGGTTGTCGTTTGATCAGCTGTTCACATCGTTTTCCGAACCTGTCGCGGCGGCATCGCTGGCGCAGGTTCATAAGGCGCATCTGGCTGACACGGGCGAAGCGGTCGCTGTCAAGATCCTGCGCCCGGGCATCGAAAGGGCGTTTCGTAAGGACATCGATGCCTTTTATTTTGCGGCCCGCGCCATCGAGGTGTTGTCACCCGCCTCGCGCCGGTTGCGCCCAATGGAGGTGATCACCCATTTCGAAGGGGTGGTCATGGGTGAGCTGGATTTGCGCCTGGAAAGCGCCGCCGCCGCGGAATTTGCCGCCAATACCGAAGGCGATGCGGGTTTTCAGGTGCCGCAGATCCGATGGCATCTGTCCAGTCGGCGGGTGATGACGCTGGACTGGGCCGAGGGTACCAATATCGGGATCAACGATGCGCTGGATGCGGCTGGACATGACCGGCGCGCGCTGGCCACCCGCGTGCTGCAGCTGTTTTTGAACCACGCCCTGCGGGACGGCTATTTTCATGGCGATATGCATCAGGGCAATCTGAAGGTCGCGGCGAACGGAGATATCATCGCCTATGATTTCGGGATCATGGGCCGGATTGATGAATACACCCGCCGCGTCTATGCCGAAATCCTGTTCGGGTTCATCCGCAAGGATTACAACCGCGTCGCCGAGGTGCATTTTGAGGCTGGCTATGTGCCCGCCGACCGTGACGTTGATGAATTTGCGCGGGCCTTGCGGGCGGTGGGTGAGCCCATTTTCGGTATGGATGCCAGCCGCATTTCGATGGCCCGTTTGCTAACCTATCTGTTCGAGGTGACAGAAAGGTTCGGGATGGAAACCCGCACGGAATTGATCCTGCTTCAGCGCACCATGGTCGTTGTTGAGGGGGTCGCGCGATCGCTGGACCCGCATATGAATATCTGGCAGGTTGCGAAGCCTGTTGTCGAAGACTACATCAAGGAAAGTATCGGCCCCAAGGCGCTGCTGCGTGATCTGGCGAAAACCGCGCAAGTTCTGGCCCGGTTTGGCCCGCGCCTGCCACGCCTGGCCGAAGATGCGTTGATCCGCCTGAACAATCCGCCGCCAGAGCCGAAACCCCAGCGTCGGATTGCACGCTTGTCCTGGATGGCGCTGGGTGGTGTGCTTGTGGGCGGTGCCTGGATCATCACCTTGCTTTAGATGCGCCTATGCCGACGGGTCACGCAGTGCCGTGACATCGCCACTCGCAACTTCTGCGCCGCCTTCAAGGATCAGCATGGTCTGCCCATCGTGATTGCGCACTTCGGTCACGCGGCTATAAATCTCAACCGGGGTTTGGGCGATGACCTCGTTGTTCGAGATGCTTGCAACCTCGAATGAATACAGGCCGAGCGGATAGGGGAAACCACCTGGTGCCACGCCAGCCCACTGAACAGGATCGGAAGTGACAGGGATGTCGAAGCGCTGAACCTCTGTTCCGTTTTCGTTGCGCACGATCACCTCGGCCCGGTCGGCGATGGCGGACGGGTTGGGCGTGATCGTGATGGGATCCCCATCGAAATAGGCTGGCGCTGGCGCCCGCGCCTCTTTCCCGACCCAGTTTGCCATGCCTGCAAGGCTGCTGGTGTTCATTTGTGCGGTCAGGGATTTGAGCAGGTCATTGGTAAGAACCGCCTGTTCAACGCCCGAGAATGTCGCGAGTTGGACCGCATAATCCGACGAATCGACCGGGTTCAGCGGGTCCTGATTTTGCATCTGAACGGTCAGCATCCGCAGAAAAGTGTCAAAATCAGAGCTGATTTGCCCGCTCGATTCCGAGGCTGGCGGAATGGTCGCGGTCGTATTCGGGTTGGTGATCTGTCCAATTTCCATGATTAATCCTTAGAGGCGCAGGTCGAGCCCGCTTTGCATTGTGTGTTTAGGGTGAGATGGCGGGTCTTCTACGGTCTTGCCATCAAGGGATGCTGATTTCGCGCTGGGCTTTTCCGATTTGTCCTCAGGCTCTGCCTGGCTGTCATCCGCGAATGAGAAGGCAATGTCGTCATATCCCAGCGATTTGAATTCTTGCGCCAACACATCGATATGGCGGCGCATCAGGTCAGCGGTTTCCGGTCGTTCGGCCAGGACTGCCAGTGTGATCGCGCCGTCAACCGCCACGATGCTGAGCCGGACGCGCCCGAGTTCCTTCGGGCTTAACGCGATCTCTGTCGTTTGTCCTGGCTGGGCGCTGATCGCGACCGCCATCTGATGCGCCACATGGCGCGCCGTTTCAGCGCCGGCCGTAATCGGGCTGGCGGTTGGCGTCTGCAGTATGGATGCCCCGCGTTTGGTCAGTGGCAGCAATGATGCGGTTTCTGTTGGTATTTCAGCCCGCCCCCGGCTTTGCAGGTCAAATAGCGGGGCCGCGATGGCCGGGGTCGTATTGCCTCCGATCCAATAGCTGATGTTGGATGCCGGTCCGGTGGTGGTTGCGTTGCGTATCTCTGCTGGTGGCGGTTCGATACGACGCCGGGGAGCTTCAACATCTTTCTGGATGGGCAAAGGCAGAACAGGCGCTTGATCAATCGGCAGGGCCGCAGCTTGAGCTTTCTTGTCGGCAGTTGGACCGGGCTGTGCGACCGGTGTCACTGCGGGAGTCGGCACCTGTGCTGCAGGAGTGGCCAGCCGGCCATTTGTCATCTTTTCAGCCGGGATTGCCGGTTTTGTAGCGTTTTCTTGCGGTAGCAGACCCTCCAACACCGTCTGAGAGACGGTGACCTGGCGCGGCTCTGTCCGGTCGGGTGTTAGCGGTTTTGTCTCAATCGGCTGTTCGACGTCAGTTGATGGCGCAAGGCCGGTTGGCGCCGGGGCAGGCGTGCGGTCCATCATAAAGCTGTCGCCCTTATCTACCGGTTCATTTGGCGGTGCTGCCGGCCCTGGTCCGTAGGCAACAAGGATTGGATCAATCGGAGTGTCACGCTCCTCAACCGTCGGATCGGGTACTGGCACGTCTGTGTCTGTGGGCGCGGGAGTTACCAGATCATCCTGTTGGATGAGCAACTCCTGATCCTCGGGCGCTGTAATCGGCAGCTTGATCACTGCGGTTTTTGCCGGGTTGGTTGCAGCCAGCAGGGAAAAAACATCCGCAAATGCAGTGTCTTCCGCAGTTGTAGCTGCATCCGGCGTGATGGCGACGCCATTTTGCGGCGCGGCCCCCGTATCGGTTGGCAAGAAAGGTATCATCGGTTCTCCGACAGAATCTGGTTGGGTTTTCTTTTCGCCGAAAAAACTTACTGATTCTTTACGGCTGCTTGGCAAAAGGATTGGCGATCAAGACACGGAGAATCCGAATGACAACGATCCCTGTACTGCCGGCCCCGCGCGGCGCGCCACAATTGCCGGACTATATTCAATCAGATGTGAAGCTGCGCGAAGCGGCCCAAAAGCTTGAGGCGACATTTCTTGCTGAGATGCTGAAATCAGCCGGTGTCGGTGCCCCGCGTGACACCTTTGGTGGCGGCGCGGGCGAGGATCAGTTCGCGTCTTTTCTGCGCGAGGCGCAGGCCGAAGAAATGGTTGCCGCCGGTGGTATTGGACTTGCCGAAGCGCTTTTCAACGCGATGAAAGTGCGGTTGGATGCGTGATCAGGTCGTCAATCAGGTGTTGGACCTGCTGGATACGGAACGACAGGCACTGCGGACCGGCGATTTTGATGCCCTGAGCCCACTTCTTGAGGCCAAAACGCAGTTGTTCGAACGGTTGCGGGTTGCGACGCCAGGGCGGCGCGACCTTGAGGTCATTCAGCAGAAACTGTCTGAAAACCAGTCGCTGCTATCGGCGGCTATGCAAGGAATTGGTGCTGCGCGCTCCCGTTTATCGGCGCTTCAAAACGTACGCGAAAACCTGAGCACTTATGATCACAACGGGCAGATGGCAAAGCTGCCCACCGCACGCCCCGCCATGACGAAGAAGGCGTAATTTGGATCAAATTGACGCTATTTGTCTGGCGGGCCTTAAGAACTTGTTCAGGCAGAAATGTTCAATCTACAGGCATCGCCACAAAGGCTGAACCGCCCTGAAATAGCGGCGGTGACCCGTCAGAATGACGTTTCAACCCACGACAAAGCGCGTGGATTTCCGAACCAACCCGGCGCAAAGCGCCTTCTTCAAAGGACCAATGAATATGGCAACCTTCCACGCCCCGCCGTGATGCCCGCCGCCGCCCACGACCTTTTTGCGCTTGATTATGACCGGCGCATTTGATCCTGCACTCATTTTCACCACCTCAGTTTTCACCCAGAACAGGTGGTAACCGGACGGAAGTGAAGGCAGGCTTAAGGTAACAATTTAACGCAAATCACTCTTTTTCGGGAGATACGGAGCTTGTGCTATCCATCTGTATTTGCCGCAGGCGCGCAGCGATATCGGATTTGATCTGATCGCGCTGATCGAGAATTTCGAGATAGGATCGGGTCAAGGCCACAAAGCCTGGGCCAAAGTCCGAAAGATCCTCGCAACGACGCAGATCGCCTCGCAAGGTTTCCAGATCTGCATAAGCGTCGTAAAGGCCTTTGCGCAAGGCGCATAGTTCGTCGTCGGCGGGCAGTACGCGATCAATCGTGCGCCGCAGGATGTCGCGCTGCTGCAAGACCGATCCATTGCCGCCGTTTTCTGACGCAAGTGTCAGAACAGCAAGACGGTCAATCAGGTCTACGGCGGTCAGCGGCACAAGGATTTCATTCATTTAGGATCTTTCTTTTCGGGCGCTGCCACCGAATGTGACGAACCCGCACATCACAAAACACTTACTAACCCGCACCACGGTCATAGCATTGCACCCTTTCCAGAAGGTATCCGACTGCCGCACCAGATCTGACAACCGGAGGGCATCGGGCACCATCAACGCGCCGGTTCGATCTGGAGGGTAACTGGGCGGAATGTGTCACTGGGGCATGCGCAATGGCGGTCATGGGGCTCCTTTGTCATGCAACGTACATGACATTCGGGAACTCAACCTTAAACAGGCTGCAAAGTCAAAAACGGGGACCGTACGGTGGTCTGATTATACGACTTGATCACGGGCGCCATTTGTGTCCGACAGCACCGCAAGATCCAGCACTCGTTGCAGACCCGCGCCATGTGCGAAGCTGGGCTGGACCGGATCACCGGTGCGGATGGCAGAGACAAAGCGCTGAAAATTTGTCTCAACCGCTGGCGTTTCGACGTCGATCCACTGACCACTCTGCAGGTTGTCACCCAGACAGGCGCGCAGCCTGCTGTCACGTCCTTCAAACCGCACATCCAGACCACCCTTTGTGCCGAACAGGCGCAAGCTGAGGTCATTGAGATGTCCGCTGGCAAAACGGCTGGCATGGATGACACCTATCGCCCCATTGTGCAGTGCCAAATGCATGGTCATGCTGTCATTGGCATCCAGCGTATAATCCCCGATCCGGTTATCCGGGGCTTTGTCAAAAGTCGCCAGACGGCAGGAGACACGGGCGGCATCTGATCCTGCGCCAAATGTTGCGTAATCCAGAATATGTACACCCACATCCCCCAACACACCCATGGATCCATGTCCAGCTGACAAACGCCAGAGCCACTGGTCCTCGGTGCGCCAGTCGCCCCATGCGGGCTGTGTCAGCCAGCTTTGCAGATATGCGGCTTCGAAATGGCGGACGGCGCCAATATCACCGCAGGATACCATTGCGGCGGCATGCATCAGGGCAGGCACATTGCGATAGGTCAGGTTAACCATATTCACCACACCTGCCGCCTTTGCTGCCGCTGCCATCTCGGTGGCATCAGCCTGATTGGTGGCCAGAGGTTTCTCGCAAAGCACATGTTTTCTGGCTGCTAGCAATGGTAAGGTGGTGCGATGATGGACGGCATCGGGTGTCACGTTGGACGCTGCATCAAAACTTCCCCACTTCAAGGCCTCGGCCACGCTGGTAAAGCCCTCTGGAACGCCGTGTTTGGCTTGAAACGCAGCTAGATTGTCAGCATTGGTGTCCACGCCGCCGACAACCTCAACCCCATCCATCTCGGCGTAAGCCTCCGCGTGCGCGCTGGCCATTGCCCCGGTGCCAACAATCAGTACCCGGGTCATCTAAACCCTTCCTCACCATCGCGGTGCAACCGTGGACCCCGCGCCTCTAGCGGCTCTAGGGCCTGATCGGCCGGCACGTTGGGGGCATCATTCACACCGATCACCCGAGGGGCCGGGTTGTGCGCCCAGCGCACGGCATTGCGCAGAACGGTCTGCACATTGGGATCGTGATAGGTCGGGTAGGTTTCATGCCCTGGGCGGAAGTAGAACACGTTGCCCGCCCCCCGCTTATAGGTCAGGCCAGACCGAAATACCTCGCCGCCCTGAAACCAACTGATAAAGACGGTTTCCAGCGGTTCGGGCACACCAAAGGGCTCACCATACATTTCTTCCTGCTCAAGTTCGAAATGATCGGGCAGGCCCGCGGCAATCGGATGATTGCGAGTGGTTACCCATAACCGCTCCCTTTCGCCTGCCTCGCGCCATGTCAGGTTGCAGGGCGTACCCATCAGGCGCTTGAAAATCTTGGCGAAATGGGCCGAATGCAGCAGGATCAGGCCCATGCCCGCATGCACATGCGTGGCCACACGTTCGACCACTTCATCAGCTACATCGCCATGGGCGGCATGGCCCCACCAGATCAGCACATCGGTCTGCGCCAAACGGTCTTCTGGCAGACCGTGTTCCGGTTCCTGCAAGGTGGCGGTAGTCGCCGAGATATCGTCACCCTGCAACGTATCGGCAATCTCGGCATGCATCCCGCGCGGATAAATATCGGCGACGATTTGGCTGGTCTGCTCATGAACATTCTCACCCCAGACGACCGTGCGGATTGTCATTGGCCACCCTCCTCTCAAAGCGCTTTGAGGCGACGTTGCGACGAAAGAGGAAGAAATACAAGCGCGATAAAACGGACTTGATATTGATACGATATCGCACTAAGTAATACGATATCGTATCAAATGAGGATAACATTATGGCTCTCACCAGACGTAAGGCACTGGCACTTATCGGGGGTGGCACGATTGTGGCCGCCGGCACATTCCTGGGAACGCGGACACCCTATGCGGCAATCGCACCTTGGGACGCAGCAGGCGGTTACGACGATCCGCGCAAATGGGCGCTGTCCTATGCGCTGCTGGCACCCAATGCCCATAACATTCAGCCGTGGCTGGTTGGTTTGGAAGGTGATGACACTGTGACCCTCTGGCGGGACAAAACCCGCGAGTTACCCGAAACTGACCCGTTTCACCGGCAACTGGTGGTTAGCCTCGGTTGTTTTCTGGAACAGATGAAAATCGCCGCCGCCCAACAGGGAAAGGAGGTCAGCTTTGACATCTATCCCGATGGAGAAGACGGGCCAGCGGCCGTCGCCACATTCGCCAATGGCGGCACGCCCGACCCGCTGTTCAACGCCATTCTCGACCGCCGTTCCTGCAAGGAACCGTTCGAGGATCGGCCAGTCCCGCCAGAACTAGCGGAAAGTCTGGGCAGCTATGCGACCATTGTCACTGATCAGGCCGAGGTCGCGGCGATCAAGGACCTGACCTGGCAGGCCTGGCTGGCCGAGCTTGCCTATCCCCCGACCCATAAAGAAAGCGTCGATTTGATGCGTTTTGGCAAGGCCGAGATCAACGCCAATCCCGACGGGATCGACCTGGGCGGGCCGTTTTTGGAAAGCCTGATGCTGGTGGGGGTGCTGAACCGCGAGCAGCAGCTGGATCGGGAAAGCACCGGCTTTCAGCAGGGGGTGGCTATCTATGAAGAAATGCTGCACGCAACGCCGGCCTATGCGGTCCTGACCTCGCCCACGAATACCCGCGCTGACCAGATCATGGCCGGACGGCAATGGCTGCGGCTTAACCTGGCAACGACACAGGCAGGGCTTTCCTTGCATCCCGTCTCGCAGGCGTTGCAGGAATATCCACAAATGGCAGAACACTACGCCGCCGCTCACGAATTGTTGGCAAAGGATGGCGAGACTGTTCAGTTACTCGGGCGCTTGGGCTACGGTCCGCAAATCCCCCGCACGCCACGTTGGCCACTGGAGACGCGATTGATTTGACCCAAACCATCCAAACCGGAAGGTACTTCACCTTCTTCAACGAAATCGGAATCATCGAACAGCTAAGCCGCGCCTTTCTTGAGGCGCAGCTGCCAGATGGAATCATCGCCCCACATTTCTCGGTGCTGAACCACTTGATCCGCGTCCGGGATGGGCAAACGCCGCTGGTTTTGGCGCGGGCATTCCAGGTACCCAAGACAACGATGACCCATACACTGGGCGGTCTGCAAAAGCATGGGCTGGTGGACATCCGGCCCAACCCGAAAGACGCCAGATCGAAATGCGTCTGGATCACCGATGCGGGCCGTACCTTGCGCGAAGAAACCATTGCCGCACTTGCGCCGGATTTACGTGCAGTCGCAGAGGTGGTCTCTCCCACGGATCTGGATCGCGTACTACCCATCCTTGAAAAGCTGCGACAATACCTGGATCAGGCGCGCGACGAATAACGTCGATTGAAGCTGGCTAACGCTTCGGGTAGTGATCGCCTGACCACGCCCAATCAAAAAGACCGGACCATGACTCCAATTTATAAAGCCGCTTTCGTCCTCGTTGGCATGGCCAGCCTGTTCTGGCTGGTTCTGGTCGGGCTATTTTACTTCGCGCCGGTCTATGGCATCAAATTCTATCCCAGCACGACTGTTCCCATCTTTGCGCTTGCGCCTCTTTTCATATCTTCCTTTGCGGCCCAGTGGATGACGGGACAGCGTTCAGCCGTGGAGTGGTGGATTTTTCGGGCTCTGGTGATCGTCGGGTTCGGGATTGCCGCCTTCCTGACAGAGGCGGCGATCATCCATGCAGCCCTCAGTCAGGTGGAATCGATCACCTATACCGAGATACTGCAGGCGCCTTTGTCAAAGCGTTACAACGTCAGTGTGCTGTTTGGGTTCAGTTTCCTGACCAGCGCGCTTCTGGTTGCCGCCATGATCGTCTTTGTGTCTGTTCCAGCGCGGGTTGCTATCCGGCAGCGCAAGGCTTCAGCGCTGGAACCGCCAGCGACCTGAAAATCCCATCAACAGCCCATTTCGACGTTGCGCTAGCGCGTCTTTGCCAACGTGGCATTCGCGCGCATCGCGCAGTGACACGATAGCGCAGTGTCAACCCGCCTTTACACTTGCGAGCAAGGCTATTGTCACACTAAACTGACAATATGAGTGTCACGTCGGATTTACAGATCAGCACGACCTCGCGCCGCTGGCCAGAACCCCGCGCGGCATTGCGGCTGATCAAGCCGGTGACGTGGTTTCCCCCTATGTGGGCCTATCTTTGCGGCGTTGTATCCTCAGGCGTAAGCCCCTCTGGCCAATGGTTTTTTGTCATCCTTGGCGTCATCCTGGCAGGGCCTATCGTTTGCGGGATGTCGCAGGCGGCCAACGATTGGTGTGATCGCCATGTGGACGCCATCAACGAACCGGACCGCCCGATTCCGTCCGGACGGATTCCCGGGCGCTGGGGCCTCTATATCGCGCTGGCGATGACGGCGCTGGGCCTGATCGTCGGCTACCAGCTTGGGCCATGGGGCTTTGGCGCGACGATCCTCGCCGTGCTGGCCGCCTGGGCCTATTCCGCCGAACCGATCCGGGCCAAGCGGTCCGGTTGGTGGGGGCCGGGGTTATGTGGCCTTGCCTATGAAACCCTGCCCTGGATCACGGGCGCCGCGGTCGTCAGTGCTGGCGCGCCAAGCCTGCAGGTGATTGTGATTGCGGTGCTTTACGGTCTCGGTGCGCATGGCATCATGACGCTGAATGATTTCAAAGCCATCGAAGGCGACCGCGCAACCGGCCTGAAATCACTCCCCGTTACGCTCGGTCCCGATCGCGCCGCTCGCGTTGCCTGCTGGATCATGGCTGTACCGCAGGTCATTGTGGTCGGTCTTTTAACCTATTGGGGGCATGGGTTTCATGCACTTGGCGTCATGGCGATGCTGGCCGTCCAACTGGGCGCGATGCGCGTGCTGCTGCGAGACCCGGAAGGCAAGACGCCCTGGTATCAGGGTATGGGCATTCTCTTTTACATCAGCGGCATGATGATCGCCGCCACCGCAATCGGAGGATAGAATGACACTGTCCTGGTTCCAGATTTTTCGCCTTGGCCTTGTGCAGATGGCATTGGGCGCCATCGTTGTCCTGACGACATCAACCCTGAACAGGTTGATGGTAGTGGAGTTGTCGCTGCCAGCCGTCCTCCCCGGTCTGTTAGTGGCGCTCCACTACGGTATTCAAATGACCCGCCCACATTGGGGGTTTGCGTCTGACGCGGGCGGGCACCGAACACGCTGGATCATCGGTGGTATGGCCATGCTGGCTTTTGGTGCGTTTCTTGCCGCTATTGGTGTGCTTGTTTTGGAAAGCTCTTTTGCGGCTGGCATGGTCATCTCGGTCATTGCCTATGCGCTCATCGGGTTGGGGGTCGGGGCATCCGGTACGTCACTGCTGGCCTTGCTGGCGACCACAACCGCACCTCACCGCCGCGCCGCTGCAGCAACAATTACATGGCTGATGATGATCTTCGGCATCGCTGTGACCGCGGGGGTCGTGGGCAAGCTGATCGACCCATATACACCGCAATTACTGATCAAGATCGTGGGCATTGTGGTGCTCACCGCCACGGGTCTGACCTGCCTTGCCGTCTGGGGTGTCGAGACGAAGCTGATCGCTGTGCGCCAACCCGATCCAACGCCATTCCGCCAAGGGCTGGCCGAGGTCTGGCAGGAACGCAAAGCCCGCAACTTTACCCTCTTCGTCTTTCTTTCAATGACCGCCTATTTCATGCAGGAACTGATCCTGGAACCCTATGCGGGTCTGGTCTTTGCATTCACGCCCGGACAGTCCACATCGCTTTCGGGCGCCCAAAATGGTGGCGTTTTCATCGGGATGCTAACCGTCGGTATCCTCGCGACCGGTCTCAAGATTGGGGCGCTGCGGCATTGGGTCATAGCCGGGTGTCTTGGCTCTGCGGCCGCGCTGGCCGTGATCGCCATGCTGGGACCAGTGGGGCCCGCTGCGCCGCTTACCCCTGCTGTTGTCGGGCTTGGGTTCTTTAACGGGATGTTCGCTGTTGCGGCCATTGGATCAATGATGGCGCTGGCCGGGCAAGGCCGTGAACAACGCGAAGGGACGCGCATGGGCCTTTGGGGCGCTGCCCAGGCTGTTGCCGCCGGCTTTGGCGGATTGGTCGGGGCCGGAATGGTTGACGTGCTGCGCGCGCTTTTCACCGACACGCAAGCCTTTGGATCGGTGTTCCTTTTCGAAGCCACACTTTTTGTTGCGGCTGCCACGATGGCGGCGAAAATCATGGATCGGCGCATGCCGTCCGCAACCCTCGTTCCGGGAGAATAGCCAATGCAATATGATGTTGTCGTCGTGGGCGCTGGCCCATCCGGAGCCACCGCTGCCGAAGACCTCGCCCGGTCAGGGCACAAGGTTGCGTTTATCGACCGCGACGGACGGATCAAGCCGTGCGGAGGGGCGATCCCGCCGCGTCTGATCGAGGATTTCCTCATTCCCGACGAACAACTGGTCGCCAAGGTCAACACCGCGCGCATGATATCACCGACGGGGCGGCACGTGGATATTCCAATCGAAAACGGCTTTGTCGGCATGGTCGACCGGGAACATTTCGACGAATTCCTGCGCAATCGGGCCAAGGACGCAGGCGCACACCGCTATACCGGCACCTTTCAAGGGATCGAGCGGGAAGGCGACACCACGAAAGTCGTCTTTCGGGACAAGATCAGCGGGAATGTCATCAAGCTTGAAACCAAGCTGATCATCGGCGCTGACGGCGCACGATCCAACGTGGCCCGGTTAGAGGTCCCCGGTGGCGACAAGACGCCCTACGTGATCGCCTACCACGAAATCATCGAAGCACCGGACCAGACCGACACTTATGATCCCCTGCGCTGCGATGTGGTGTATGACGGGCGTATCTCCCCCGATTTCTACGGCTGGGTCTTTCCCCACGGCGGACAGGCCAGCGTCGGTATGGGATCGATGCAAAAGTCGGTCGACCTGAAGCAGGCTACAGCCGACCTGCGCGCGGCATCAGGGCTGACCGACTGCAAAACCATCCGCAAGGAAGGCGCACCCATTCCGCTGAAACCGATGGACCGCTGGGACAACGGCAAGGATGTCGTGCTGGCCGGTGACGCAGCGGGAGTGGTGGCCCCCTCATCCGGCGAAGGGATATATTACGCCATGGTCGGCGGCCGGGTGGCAGCAACCGCTGCTGCGGCTACTTTGGCATCAGGGCGCGCAAAAGATTTGCAATTGGCCCGCAAACTTTTCATGCGCGAACACAAACAGGTGTTCAGGGTTTTGGGCGCGATGCAAAACGCCTATTACCGCAGCGACGAACGGCGTGAACGGTTTGTCTCACTCTGCCACGATGTGGACGTACAAAAGCTGACTTTTGAGGCCTATATGAACAAGAAACTGGTAAAGGCACGTCCAATGGCCCACATCAAGATCGGCATCAAGAACCTCGCGCATCTGACGCGACTTGTGTCGCCGTTGCGCACATGACGATCATGATCCCGGCCTGGGTCAATGGTGAACTGGTACCAGTGGAAAAGCTCGACGCGCACAAACGCGGCCTGAAGCACAAGGCGGTCAGCGTCTTTGTGATGAACCGGGGGCGCGTGCTGATCCAGCAGCGCGCCATGGAGAAATACCATACGCCCGGGCTTTGGGCGAACACATGCTGCACCCATCCCGCATGGGATGAAGACCCGGCAGATTGTGCCATGCGGCGGCTCGACGAGGAACTCGGGATCAAGGGGCTTTATCCCTGCTATCGCGATCAGATTGAATACAGGGCCGATGTGGGCAATGGATTGATCGAACACGAGGTGGTCGAGGTTTACGTCGCTGATGCGCCGGACAGCCTGAAGATCGCGCCCAATCCGGACGAGGTGATGGCCACCCGGTGGGTTGATTTCTATGATCTTTCTGCCGATGTAGCCCGCCACCCGGCACAATATACCCCGTGGCTGCGCATCTATCTGCAGGATCACACCACCGCCATCTTCGGCGATCTGATGCGGGCTGTCTGACGGCCCTTTTCGTCCCGATGGTTCCAATGATATGGGGCCATAAAAGGGGACGTGATCATGGCGCTTTGGGTTTTCGGATATGGGTCACTGCTATGGAACCCGGGCTTTACGCCTGTCCGCAAGGTCAAGGCGCGGTTGCACGACTATCACCGCAGTTTCTGCATGCTGTCGATCCACCATCGTGGTTCCGAAGAAGACCCTGGGCTTGTGCTTGCCCTTGATACCTTTCCCGATGGGCAATGCACCGGTGTCGCGTTAGAGGTGGCGGAAACGGAAGAGGACGCTGTGCTGACCATGTTGCGGGAGCGCGAATTGATCTCCTCTGCCTACTACGAAGACACGGTCGATCTGATCACGGATGATGGCGAAACCATTCCCGCGCTGGCCTACATCATCAACCGTGATCATGTGCAGTATTGCCAGTTCGATCTTGAAAAACAGGCACAGATCATCGCGCGGGCGGTGGGAGGGCGCGGCCCGAACACCGAGTACCTTTTCAACACGGCCGACCACCTGCAGGAACTGGGCATTCGCGATCAGGATATGGAGTGGCTGGTCACCCGTGTGCGTGCCTTAACAGCAACATGACCCCCGCCGCGATTTCGTTTGGGTTTTTCGGGCGCTGCACCTATGGTCCAATCGGGGCGAAGCAGTAACAAAGATAAGGCGACCCGTGTCCGAAAAAAGGGAACCCAAGGCGCAGCCACAGTTTTCGCAGCCGATCCGACAGATCCTGTTCATGTTCGTCGTGATCGGGCTGATCGGGGCTGGCTTCTATCTGGGGCAGGCCCAGATCATTGCGATCTACAACTCCAACCCCTACCTCAACGGGGTCATTCTGGCCGTCTTTGTGCTAGGGGTTTTGTCCTGTTTCAATCAGGTGTTCCTGCTGATCAAATCGGTACGCTGGATTGAACGGTTTGCACGAGATGCGGGCGGGCATTCCTACAGCACTGCACCATCCCTGCTGGCACCCTTGGCCACGCTGCTGCGGTCGCGCGGCGCACGTACGCAGATTTCATCCTCGTCCAGCCGATCCATCCTCGATTCAGTCGCCCAGCGGATCGACGAAGACCGCGAGATTACGCGCTACATCGGCAACGTGTTGATTTTCCTCGGTCTTTTGGGCACGTTTTATGGCCTCGCCACAACCGTGCCTGCGCTGGTTGAGACCATCCGCTCGCTCAATCCCGGTGAAGGCGAAGACGGTGCCGATATATTTGCCCGTCTGCAATCTGGATTGGAAAGTCAGTTGGGCGGGATGGGTACGGCCTTTTCCAGCTCTCTTTTAGGTCTCGCTGGATCGCTGGTCGTCGGCCTTTTGGAACTGTTCGCGGGCCACGGCCAGAACCGGTTCTACCGCGAGTTGGAAGAATGGATGTCCACCATCACCCGTGTCGGTCTTGAGGGCGATGAGAGCGGCAGCGGTGCCGATCACGGCGTCATGGCCGCCTTTGTCGATCAGTTGGGCGAGTTGATGGATACCATCCAGATGAGCATGGGCCAGATTGACGAGGATCGCGAGGAAAACGACAAACGCTTTGCCAGCCTCGCCGCAACGGTTGAGCAACTGACCCAGACATCGCGCAATGACGGGACGCATGAATTGCTGACACGTGTTGCTGACGGGCAGGAACGCCTGATCAAGAAGCTGGACGACAGCGGCATGGAAGGCATCGACGCGGAAAGCCGGATGCGTCTGCGGTCCATCGATGTGCAGCTTCTACGCATCCTTGAAGAGATGTCAGCGGGCCGTCAGGAAAGCGTCGGGGATCTGCGCAAGGACCTGTTGACGCTGGCCAACGCGATCAAAGACAGGGGCTGATCCATGGCGCTGGGCCGCAGATCATCCAACCGCTTTCAGAACGCCATCTGGCCGGGTTTCGTGGATGCCATGACCGGGCTTTTGCTGGTGCTGATGTTCGTTCTGACGATCTTTATGGTGATCCAGTTTGTCCTCCGCGAAACGATCACCGGGCAGGAAAGTGAACTTGATTTGCTGAGCGGTGAGATCGCAGCGCTTACCGACACGCTGGGTGTCGAACGGGCGCGGAGTGCTGCACTCAGCAGTGATCTGGATGCCGCCAATACGCAAGCTCAGGCGCAGGCGGGCCGCATTGCCGCGCTGATCGCAGAGCGGGATCAACAGGACCGCGCATTGGTGGAGGCGCAGACCCAGATCACCGGGTTTGAGGCGCAGGTCGCAGGCCTGCTGGCAGAGCGCGAGACAGCCAATGCCAACATCGCGGGACTTGAGCAGGATCAGGCCCGTTTGCTGGCAGAACAGGCCGATCTGATATCGGAGCAGGAGGCGCTGAACCTCGCCCTTGCGCAGGCCCGAACCGAGATTGACGCCGAACAGGAAGCCGCCCGTCTGGCCGCCGCCCGACGTGAGGCGCTGGAGGCGTTAGTTGCTGATCTGGAAGCAGAAAACACGCAAAATGCCGAACGGATCACTGCGCTTGAGGCCGAAGGTCTGGCTGACGCTGCTGCGGCAGAGGCATTGCGCGAACGGCTCGCCAATGCCGATACCGAACTGACGGCGATGACCCTGAACCTTGAACAGCAACGGCGCGAGGCCGAACAAACATTGACCTTGCTCGCCGCAGCCCGCGCGGCCCGGGCGCAGCTGGATCAAGAGCTTGCGGCGATCCTTGCGAGCCAGTCCCAACTGGGCCAGAACCTGTCAGAGGCCGAAGCGGCCCGCGCCGCCGCAGAAGCCGAAGCCGCCGCGCGTGCGACCGAGAATGATGCGCTGCTTTCGCAGCTATCAGATGCGCTTGCCGCCCTGTCGCAGGCCGAGGGTGCCCAGAACGTTCGCAGCACCGAAGCCGAACGTCAGGCCGCCTTATTAGCGCAGGCAAATCAAGCACTTGCCGAGGAAGAGGCGCTATCGGCAGAGAGCCAAAGACAGGTCGCATTGCTGAACGAACAGGTGACCGCGCTGCGCACGCAGGTCGGCAATTTGCAGTCCCTTCTGAACCTTGCGGAAGAGTCGGATCGAGAGGCGCAGGTCCAGATCGAAACCCTCGGCGCGCAGTTGAACACGGCCCTCGCGCGAGTCGCGTCAGAGGAGCGTCAGCGCCGGGCGCTGGAAGAGGCGGAGCGGATCAGGCTGGAGGCCGAGGCCGCCCGACTGGCCGAAGAGGCCGAACGGCTGGCGGCGGAGGCACAGGACCTTGCCCGGTTCAAATCGGATTTCTTCGGCCAGCTGCGTGAGGTGCTGGAAGGTCAGGACCGGGTGCGGATCGAAGGGGACCGGTTCATCTTTGCGTCCGAGGTGCTTTTCGAACCGGGCCGTGCGACTTTATCAGCGGATGGGCAGGCCGAAATTGCCAATATTGCCGGTATCTTACGGTCGATCGCCGATGATATTCCGCCGAATATCGATTGGGTGATCCGTGTCGATGGCCATACCGATAACATCCCCGTCGGCAACACCAGCCGCTATCGCGATAACTGGGAACTCAGCCAGGCGCGCGCGCTTTCGGTGGTGCGATTTATGTCCGAGGATCTGGATATTCCGCCGGAACGGCTGGCGGCCAATGGCTTTGGCGAGTTCCAGCCGCTGAACCCGGATGACACGCCAGAGGCGCGCGCACAGAACCGCCGGATCGAACTGAAACTCACCGAGCGGTAGCAACGTTCGGTGGGGGCGGTGGGGTGACGCAACACCCCAGTACGCCGAATTTTGCGAATCATCAGTTAATACTGGGGTTTTGGCGATTTTGCCGTGTCGGCATCGCGTCGGCAAAACGTCGGACTTGCGTCGGACCCCAAGGGCCGATTTGGGCGGATTAAGGCGGCGCGCGGTCCGATTATGAACGCGCCGTTAAGAATTACCCCCGTCAAACGCCGTCCAACCGTCAACGATTTTTTGGCTCTTCTGCCGCAATCTGCGGCAAATTGAGAAGGAACATCATGAAGAAACTGATCTTGGGTCTGGTCACAACACTTGCCTGCACAAACCCGCTCGCCGCCGATGAATTCGAGGCGGCGATGCAGCAATTCTTAAACGAGCATATTGCCGGCCGGGCGTCTGAACCGGTCCGTGCCGCTGCCATGGGGTCTGGGGAGTAGCCGGTCTGAAGGAGCGATGGCCAGAAAAGTGCAGGCGAGGGCTCCGCATTGTCGTTTACCTTAAGTGCTTCGCAAAAATTCTGACTCGCGGGTTTTCGGTAAACGCCTCGGCACGTTCCTATGTCGCAGTCGTTTAACCTCTGCCTTATGCCTGACTGCAAAAAAGAAATGCTTCAGAACCGGATCAGGTGCTTTGAACCGAGTTTCCTTTGCCAGGTAGCTGCAACGGCCTCATCCTTGGGATATCCGTGCTGCCCAAGCGCGTAGGCATTCGCCATGAATTGAATAGCACCTTCGAAATGAAGGTTGGCGGCCTCTTCGATCAATTTGAGGCCAGCGCGTTCGTCCTGGGTCACACCTGTTCCCGAGAGCAGATCAAGTCCGTGGCACCATTTGGCATAGGCGTGGCCCGTGTCCGCCGCCTTGCGATAGAGGATGGCGGCCAGTTCATATTCGCCTTTTTCATAGTGGTCATGCGCGAGGTAGAACATGGCATCTGGGATTTCGGCCGCGGCACCGGTTTGAAGTCTTTCTAGGTGGCGTTGATCGCACTCCTTGTCGCTCAAGTCGCGCCAATCTTCTGCTGCGCCGGACAACCAGATGGCTTCGGCGTTGCCTTGTTTGACCAAAGGTGCAAGCAGTTCCTTGATCCAGATTCTTATTGCCTCGTTAAGCGTGTCGTTCGAGCAGTGGTATTGCGCATCAAGTAGCGTGCGCGCCTCTTTCAAGACAGATGAAAGCTCTTTCGTCACTTGCGGGTCCTTTACGCGATCAATGCGGATTTAACCCACCTTATAATTCGCTTTCGACCTGGGCGAGGTTGTTGCGGATTTCGGGGATGTCGGGGGCGATGCGCCGGGCCTGCCGGAGTGCTTGTCGCGCGCCGCGCAGGTCGCCTTGGGCGTAGCGTGCATTGCCAAGCCCGAATTGCCACAACCAGTTGCCCGGCCAGCGGGCCGCGCCGGTTTCGTAAAGTGTTTCGGCTGCCCCGTATTGTTCAACCCGTTCCAGAGCGGCGGCGGCTTGCAGTATATTGGTTTCGTTGACGCTGATTGGGAGGTCATCGGGCGGCAGCACAACCAGCCCCCAGAAATCACCGCGCCGCCATGTCCGTTCGAACAGAGCGAAGGGCATGACCATTTGATCCAGTTGACCGGAGTTCAGATAGACTTCATCCCGTTGCAGGTCATATCCCGTCACCACCCCGTAATGCCAGACCGGGGCGATCCCCAAACCGAGGTTCTGGAAGACGATCACCGGGTGGCCTGCGCCAATCTCGCTCAACAGGGCGTCGAAATTGTTGATCTCGACCGCCAGTTGGCCTTTGCGCCGCGCGCTGCCGATCATGTCGGCAAGGTACGTGCCCCCTGCACCGGGGCTGAAGGCGAGGGAGGCAATGTCGTCTTGCGTCACGTCGTGCCCCGACCACTGCATCACCATGGCGATGGAGGCTGGGCCGCAATAGAACGCCTCTTGCTGGATCAGCGGTACGCCTGCCACGATCGCGCGCGTCGGCACATCGACCGTGAGCCGTTCGTCCGGATAGAAGGGTGCCGCACAGCCTGCCAGCCAGCTGAAGGCCAGCAGGCAGAAGAGCCTTAGCGCACGCAACGGGTGAAGTTGAAGATCCGTGTCAGACACAGGATGTCGGTCACCAGAAGGATGATGAAAATGGTGAAGAGCGTGCCAATGATGTCGGCGCCTGCGCTGTCATTTTCCATCTGGGTGACGATGGATGCGACCTCGGCGTCGGAGAGAGCGGCCAGTCGCGCTTCGGCCTCGGCTGGATCAACACCGAGGGCTACGATCTGCGCCCGGACCTCCTCGCGCTGGAGTTCGCCCATCAGGAAGCTGCGGTCGCTGTGCTGGGCATATTTTGAGATCGCCGCATCGGTCCCGAGCATTTCGGCCTGCGCCATGGTCACGGCGGTGGTGGACAGCATCAGTTGCGCCGACAGAGCGATGGCGATGCCGGTTTTGGTGAGTTTAAAAAAGCCCATGGGTAAATTCCTTTGTCTTCGGTCCGCTGGCGCGGACCGGTTGCCCCTTGGTCAGGCAGTTTCGGGGAATTTGCGGGATCGTGCAACCGCTTGATTGCCGCCCGTTTTCAGATAGGCGGAAAGTGGATGGGCCGGATTAGCTCAGCCCGATGGCCATCCGTGTCAAAATGATCCGCAGGATTTCCAGCCCGATCAGCACGACTACCGGTGACAGGTCGATCCCGCCCAGATCGGGCATGAACCGCCGCACCCGGCTGTAGATCGGTTCCAGCAGCCGTTGCAGGGTGTACCAGATTTGCCCGACGATTTCCTGCCGCACATTCAGCACCTCGAACCGGATCAGCCAGCTCATGATGAAATGCGCGATGACCACGAACCAGGCGATGCTGATCAGGTAAAGCAGGATAACGATAAGTGTGCCGATCATGCGGGCCGTCCTTTTGCGATGCTCGCAAGGACCTAAGCGTTTCGCCCTTGTCAGACAAGACCTGTCGTGACCCAAGGTTAAGGTTGACGTTTGCGTCAACTTTACACATCTGACGGCAGAGTTGAGCAAAAGGCCCCGCGATGTATCCCCTTGTCAGATTGGCGAAAGAATATGTGACAGCGCGCAGCGCCGCACCGCTGCCGGCGTTGGGTACGCATGTGTCCTATCATCGCTGCTGGCCGCAGGACCTTGATCTGTTCATGGAGATGAACAACGGGCGCATCCTGACGATGCTTGATCTGGGCCGTACGACCCTGGCCTACCGCGCCGGTTTGTTAGGGGCTTTGCGCCAGAAACGCTGGGGTTTAACGATGGCGGGTGTGTCCGTGCGGTATCGCAAGCGTATCCGCCCGTTCGTGAAATTTCGCACGGTCAGCAAGGCGGTTGGCTGGGATCACCGGTTCATGTATCTGGATCAGTCGATCTGGATTGGCGACGAATGTGCCGTGCAGGCGCTGTATCGGTCTGCGGTGACCGATAAGAACGGACTGATCCCACCGGAACGCGTGTTCGAAGTCATGGGCTTTGACCAGCCGCAACCGCAACTGCCCGATTGGGTGCAGGCCTGGATTGATGCTGATGCAACCCGGCCATGGCCGCCGGTTGATAACGGCCTGACGTAAACCTGTGCTTGCCACTGCCCCGATTAACGGTGTTTGATCGTCGGAAAGAAAATCAGGGGCAGGTGACATGGCGGCGAGTAAGAAACGTATCTGGGGCTGGATGGCCTTTGATTGGGCGTCGCAACCGTTTTACACGCTGGGTCTGACCTTTATTTTCGGCCCGTATTTCGCTGCGGTCGCGGCGGAATATTTTCTGAACACCGGGATGGAGGATGGAGCCGCCAAGGCGCAGGCCCAATCCATCTGGTCGGCGGGTCAGACGGTGGCGGGTCTGTTCATTGCCTTTACCGCCCCGTTTCTGGGGGCTTTTGCTGACAATTCTGGCCGCAAGGTTCCCTGGATCGCCTTTTTCTCGGTCATCTATGTCGTCGCTGCCTGCATGTTATGGGGGCTGACGCCGGACGGTGCCCGCCTGTTTTTGATCCTGATCCTGTTTTATGTCGGCTTTTTTGCCGCCGAAAGCGCGCTGAATTTCGTCAATGCGATCCTGCCATCACTGGGCGACGAACATGAGGTCGGGCGCATTTCGGGTTCGGGTGCTGCCTTTGGCTATTGGGGCGGGGTGACGGCGTTGTTCATCATGTTGCTGTTGCTGGCCGAAAATGATGAAGGCGTCACGATGCTGGGAGTTGCACCGCTTTTCGGGCTGGACCCGGAACTGCGTGAAGGCACCCGGTCAGTGGGGCCGTTTATCGGTATCTGGTATGCGATTTTCATCATACCGTTTTTCCTGTGGGTGCGGGACGACCCAAATGCGCCAACGAAATCAACGAAAATCGGGGCTGTTGCAGGCG
Source organism: Yoonia sp. R2-816 (assembly GCF_046762905.1). Taxonomy (NCBI): domain Bacteria; kingdom Pseudomonadati; phylum Pseudomonadota; class Alphaproteobacteria; order Rhodobacterales; family Paracoccaceae; genus Yoonia; species Yoonia sp. R2-816. The sequence goes on from NZ_JBKQXN010000329.1 coordinate 216,409, forward strand.
ATTTGATGAGCACGCTGAAGTCGGTCTTGCATCGCAAAAGCCTGTTGAACTTTCTTGTTGGGTCAATGTTTTACCGGGACGCGCTGAACGCACTTTATGCATTTGGCGGGGTCTATGCCGCACTTGTTCTGGATTGGCAGACCATTCAGATCGGCGTTTTCGGAATTATTGCCGCCATTGCCGCCGCAATCACGACGTGGCTGTCGGGGCTGGCCGACCAGCGTTATGGGCCTAAACCGGTGATCCGGATCACGGTCTGGGTGTTGATTGTGGTGTCGGCGATTATCGTGGGCATGTCGCGCGAGCAGATCTTTGGCATCCCGCTGGCCGAAGGATCGCAGGTTCCTGATATCATCTTTTATATCTGCGGGATGTGCATCGGCGGGGCCGGCGGTGCGGTCTATACTGCGTCCCGGTCGATGATGGTGCGCCATACCCACCCCGACCGCCCGGCAGAGGCGTTTGGTCTGTTCGCGCTGTCAGGCAAAGCGACCGCGTTTCTGGCGCCCGCGTCGATCAGCCTGTTCACTTACATGACCGGCAATGTGCAATTGGGCTTTTTGCCTGTGATCATCCTTTTCTTGTTGGGTCTTTTGTTGTTACGATGGGTCAATAAGGACGGAGATCGTGCAGAATGGTCCGCATCGTAGCAGTTGTATTTGTCATCCTCGGGTTGGTTGCTTGTCGGGATAATGCCGCACCGCCGCCTGCGCCCACGCCAGAGTTGAGTTTTGCTACGCAGAACGTGAATGACACACGTATTGCCAAAACGCTGTTCGGGGCGATGCCGCGGGGATCGAACCAGTCGCCGCAATCGATTGGCGGCTATGCCCGTGGCTGTCAGGCCGGGGCGGTTCAACTGCCTGAAACCGGCCCGACATGGCAGGCGATGCGTCTGTCCCGCAACCGCAATTGGGCGCAGCCAGAGACCGTTGATTTCGTGCAGGATCTGAGCCGCTTTGCCGCGACCCAACCGGGTTGGGCGGGGCTGTATGTTGGCGATATGAGCCAGCCGCGCGGTGGCCCGATGTTGACCGGTCATCGCAGCCATCAGACCGGGCTGGACGCCGATATCTGGATGCTGCCGCCGCAGCGGCTGAACCTGTCGGTGGCCGAGCGTGAGAATATCTCTTCTATTTCGATGCGTCGGAATAATGGTGCCTATACCAACAGCAGCTGGACCCCGCAGCATGAGGCGATTTTGAAGGCTGCCGCCTCTGACCCGCGTGTCGCCCGGATTTTCGTGTTTCCGGGGGCCAAGGTGGCGATGTGTAATTCGGCGACCGGTGATCGCAGTTGGCTGAACAAGATCCGCCCGTGGTGGGGCCATCATTATCATTTTCATGTGCGTCTGAACTGCCCTGCCGGGGCGGCGGGCTGTGCCGATCAGGCCCCGCCCCCTGCGGGCGACGGTTGTGCGGATGCCCAGCAATGGGTGAACAATATCCTGAACCCGCCACCGCCGGACCCCAATGCGCCCCCGCCGGCCCCACGGCGCGAGCTGACGATGGCGAGCCTGCCTGGGCAATGCCTTGCCGTTTTGAACGCAGAGTAACGATTTCCTGACTAAGAACTGCACGTATGTCGTGTAGAACGGGGTAGCTCACCCTGGTTTTGACAAAGGCGATTTGCGTGCTGCGTTTCTTTTTTCTGTTTGTCCTGCTGGGGGCTGTGCCTGCCTGCGCCCAGACCGCGTTGATCGGGACCTATGAATGGACCCGCGATGATCCGCAATTTGGCGGGTTTTCGGCCATTGAGGTGACCGATGACGGGTTGGGTTTTGTCGCGATCAGCGATCGTGGTGCGTTGGTGATCGGTGATATTGCCCGCGCTGACGGTGTGATTACGGGTGTTTCTGCGGGTCAGGTGCAGCCGCTTCTGGATGTGGATGACCTGCCGCTTGCTGGCGAAAAGACAGATAGTGAAGGGTTGGCGATTGGCCCTGATACGCCGCTTTATGTATCGTTTGAGGGGAAATACGACGGTGTGCGCGTGTTCGAGCCGTCTGGTGCCGCGATCACCGACCTGATCACCGATCCCCGGTTTGGTGTGTTGCAGGCCAATTCATCGCTGGAGGCGCTGGCGCTCGGCCCTGATGGCGCGCTTTACGCCCTGCCGGAACGGTCGGGGCGCGCGGAGCGTCCGTTTCCGGTTTACCGTTTGTTGGATGGTAAATGGGATCAGCCCTTTGATATTCCGCGGCGTGGTGCGTTCCTGGTTTCCGGGGCCGATATCGGCCCGGATGGCCGGCTCTATGTGCTGGAGCGTGATTTTGTCGGGATCGGTTTTCGCAGCCGTGTGCGCCGGTTTGATCTGGGCGGCGGGAACGAGGAAGTGCTGTTGCAGACAGGGATCGGCACCCATGACAATCTGGAGGGGATCAGTGTCTGGGCGGATGACGAAGGGCTGCGGATGACGCTGATTTCGGACGATAACTTTCGCCGTTTTCAGCGCACCGAGATTGTGGAATATCGCATCAGCGATTGACATATGGACCCGTGCGGCGCTATTGCGCGCCGTCCCCGGATGATCCGCGGGGCCAAGTGCCGCACCCTTGCCAAAACGGAAACCAAAGACATGACACGTATCCTTCCCGGCGTTCTCGCCATGGCCACCATTGTTGTGGCGTCCAATATCCTTGTGCAGTTCCTGATCCTTGACGGGTTGCTGACATGGGGCGCGTTCACCTATCCGCTGGCGTTTCTGGTGACCGATGTGATGAACCGGGTGTATGGATCTGCTGCCGCGCGCAAGGTTGTGCTGGTGGGGCTGGTTGTGGGCATTATCTGCAGCCTGATCGGGTCGCAGATCATGCTGCAGGGGGACGGGTTTGAATATCCGGCGGTCGCATTGCGTATCGCCATCGCGTCGGCAACCGCGTTTCTGGTGGCGCAACTGCTTGATATCGCTGTGTTCAACCGCTTGCGCCAGGGGTCCTGGTGGAAGGCCCCGCTGGGCAGCACGTTGATCAGCTCAACGGTTGATACGGTGATTTTCTTTTCGATTGCCTTTGCGGCTGTTTTCAACGGTTTCAGTGCTGCCGCGGCTGACGAAGTGGTCTGGGCGCAGGAGGCAGTGCCGTTTCTGATGACCGGTCCGATGGCGCCGTTGTGGGTCTCGCTTGCCGTTGCCGACTGGGGTGTGAAGCTTGCTGTCGCGCTGATTGCGCTGGTGCCGTTTCGCATCATTGTTGGGCGGATGCAGCGGACGGTCACTTAAACGCGACCCGTGGTATATTTTTACTTGAAATATACCAAATCTGTGCGAACTTGCGTTCAGGCGAAACATTTTGAAAGGAGGTGATCCAGTGCATCATGAGGTATTGGAGAAGTGTGTCGGGACAACTTGGGGGGTACGCAGCTAGGGCAGCCCTTGGCTGAAGTAGACCCAAGGTGGGCAACCTAACCGACCCGCCTCCGTAATTCAGGAAAGGGCCATCCCATCGCCGGGGTGGCCCTTTTTCCATGGGATTTTGACGGTCGGCGTTGCGTCGGATATGCGTCGGCAAAACGTCGGACCCCAACGCATGGTACATCCATTGAAAATTAACGATCAGATCGAGATTGCCGATTGGGAGCTGACGGAGAGTTTTGCCCGGTCGTCCGGTCCCGGCGGGCAGAATGTGAACAAGGTGTCGACGGCCGTCGAGCTGCGGTTCGAGGCGGAGCGGTCGCCCAACCTGCCTGATCCGGTCAAGCGTCGCCTGCGCCGGTTGGCGGGCCGCCGGTGGACGCAGGACGGGGCGATTGTGATTTTCGTGCAGGAGACCCGCAGTCAGGCCCGCAATCGAGAGATTGCCAAGGATAGATTGGCGGAGCTGATCCGGAAGGCCTGTGAAAAGCCTAAGCGCCGCGTGCCGACGAAACCAACCTATGGTTCGGTCAAGCGGCGGTTGAAGGCAAAGAAGGTCCGTGGCGAAGTAAAGGCATTGCGCGGGCGGGTGGACGAGTGAGAGCACGGCGCGACGTCTGACCAATTGTCGAGCCTGTCATGACGTCCAGAATCCCGAACTAAAACGCAACCAAGCCCATCAGCATAAATGACGCGTGTTGATCAGTGTCAATGCAGCCTTGTGCTGAGGCCCTAGATTGACGGTGGAATCGCGCTGCTGAGGGGTCGTTATGTCGCAAACACCGGAAGATGTTGTTGCTCGGTTGGGGTTGGATCGCAAAGGCGGCCTGATACCGACATGGGTCAAGTATCTGATTGGCATTGTCGTGATTGCCGGCGGTGTCTTTTACTGGACGTCAGCGGCGGGCCCGGAAAATGATGTGTCTTATGTGACGGCCCCCGCCGCCACGGGCGATCTGCGGGTTACGGTGACAGCGACCGGCACGGTTGAGCCGACCAATCTGGTTGATATCTCAAGCGAGTTGTCGGGCATTCTGGCCAGCGTCAATGTCGATTTCAACGACACGGTCACCAAGGGGACCGTGCTTGCAGAACTGGATACCACCAAGCTGGATGCCTTGCTGGCTGTCAGCAAGGCGTCGTTGGACAGTGCCATTGCCCGTGTTGCGATGGCCGAGGCGACACTGGACGAAGCCCGGGCAAAATATGAAAACGCCTTGCGGCTGGAAGAGCGTGGTTTCACGCCCCAGCAGGAGTTCATCTCTCACCGTGCCGCTTACGTGCGGGCCCAGTCTGCGTTGCAATCAGCGCTGGCAGATCGGGCATTGGCCGAGGCTGATCTGGATCTGCATCATGCGGAACTTGAGAAGGCCTGCATCTGTTCGCCCATTGACGGGGTCGTGCTGGATCGGGCCGTTGATGAAGGCCAGATCGTGGCCGCCGCGCTGTCCGCCCCGGTCCTGTTTACCGTGGCTGAGGACCTGTCCCAGATGGAGCTGCAGGTTGATATCGATGAGGCGGATATCGGGCGCACCGCTGTTGGGAACAGCGCGACGTTTACCGTTGATGCCTATGATGAACGGGTTTTCCCGGCAGAGATTTCCGAAATCCGCTTTGCCCCGCGCACGGTTGATGGCGTGGTCACCTACAAGGCTATTCTGAGCGTGGACAATTCCGACTTGTCATTGCGTCCGGGTATGACCGCCACCGCGGATATCACCGTTGCTGAAATAAAGGACGCTTTGGTCGTGCCGAACGCTGCCCTGCGCTATGCCCCGCCAGCTGCGCCGACGGAGGAAGAAGACCGCAGTGGTCTGTTGGGCATGTTGATCCCAGATGGCGATGGCGGTCGCAACCTTGGCGATGACAAAACCCTGTGGGTGATGCGGGGTGATGTGCCGCAGGAAATCAGCGTGCGGTCGGGCCAGAGCGACGGTCGGATGACCGAGATACTGGAAGCGGATCTTGCCCCCGGTGATTTGGTGATCGTGGACCGGATTGATGGCTGATCCCGCAAGCACAGATCTGCCGCTGATCCGGTTGCGCGATATCAGCCGCGTCTATGGCATGGGCGAGGCCGAGGTGCGGGCGCTTGATGGTATCAATCTTGATATCGAAAAGGGTGAGTTCGTGGCCATTATGGGCCCCAGCGGGTCGGGCAAATCGACGGCGATGAATGTGCTTGGATGCCTCGATGTGCCGACAAGCGGGCAGTATCATTTCAACGGGGTTGAGGTTGCCCATCTGACGCAGGATCAGCGTGCGTTGCTGCGTCGTCATTATCTGGGCTTCATCTTTCAAGGGTATAATCTGCTGCCGCGCACCAGTGCCTTGCAGAATGTGGAACTGCCGCTGATCTACAAAGGGTTGGGTCGGGCGGAGCGTCATGCGGCGGCGACCGAGGCGCTGGCTAAGGTCGGTTTGGCCCATCGTGCCAGCCATGATCCTTCGGAATTGTCCGGGGGGCAGCAACAGCGGGTGGCCATTGCCCGCGCCCTGGCGGGTAATCCGCAGGTGATCCTGGCGGATGAGCCGACCGGCAATCTGGATACCAAGCTGTCGGCAGAGATCATGGAGGTTTTGCAGAAGCTGAATGAGGAGGACGGGCTGACCATCATCATGGTCACGCATGAGGCCGATATGGCCGAATTTGCCCATCGTTTGATCTGGATGGTGGATGGCCGGATCGAACGCGATGGCCGAACATCGAGGGCCGCCTGAGATGTTGTGGGAAACTGTCAAACTTGCCGTGCAGGCCATTTTTCGCAACGCCTTGCGGTCGTTTCTGACTGTGTTGGGCATCGTTATTGGTGTCGGGGCGGTCATCGCCATGGTCACGGTTGGTCAAGGGTCCACCGAACAGGTCACGGCGGATGTCGAGAAGCTGGGCACCAACATGCTGATGGTGATGCCGGGTCAGGACGCGATGGAGGGTGGGCCGGTTGGGACGGCGGTGCAGCTGTTTTCGATCCGCATGAATGACCTTTTGGAAGAAGAGTTGGGTGTCATAGAGGTATCGGCCCCGCTGAGCATGGGTCGCGCGCGCGTCGTCTTTGGCAACGAAAACCGCCGCACCGATATGGTCGGCACGGATAATCGGTACTTTAGCGCAGCCCAGTGGGAGGTGGATCGCGGCCGTCTGTTTGATGTCACCGAGCTTCAATCCGGAAAGCCGGTATGTGTGATCGGTGAAACCGTGCGCAAGGATCTATTTGGAACATCTGACCCGATTGGCGAAGAGATCCGGATACAGACGCTGTCTTGCGAGGTGATTGGGCTGCTGAAATCCAAAGGCGCGTCCACCTTTGGCAGCGATCAGGACGATTTTGTCATCATGCCGATCCGCACGTTTCAACGGCGGATCGCCGGAAACACGGATGTGTCCCTGTTTATCGTGTCGGTTCGTGATGGTGTCGATACTGAACGCGCCAAGACTGAGATTGAAGCGGTCATGCGCGACCTTCGCAGGATCGGGCGCGGTGAAGAAGACGATTTTACCGTCATGGACATGAAGCAACTGGCGACGATGTTGTCGGGGATCACGGGGATCCTGACCGGGCTTTTGTCGGCTGTGGCTGCTGTCAGCCTGCTAGTTGGTGGTATCGGGATCATGAACATCATGCTGGTGTCGGTCACCGAACGCACCCGCGAGATTGGCATCCGTCTGGCCATTGGTGCGCAGGCCTGGCAGGTGCTGCTGCAATTTCTGGTCGAGGCGATCATTCTGTCGCTTTTTGGCGGCTTGATCGGGATCATTGTGGGTCTGGGTATGGGGCTGCTGGGGGCGAATATGCTGTCGATCCCGTTCCGGCCTGATCCGCAGATTGTGCTGCTGGCCTTTGCCTTTTCCGCCGCTGTTGGCGTGGTTTTCGGGTTCTTTCCGGCCCGCCGCGCGGCCCGTCTGAACCCGATTGACGCCTTGCGGCGCGAGTGATGGCTGGTTGATTTAGATCAGTTGTCGTCATGTGGAAATGCCGCAGGCTGTCGGAGATATCCCAGAAAAGGACGACACCATGGCCTCATCCACACCTCTCGTTTTGAATTTCACCGAAGTACGGCGCGGCGATGTCGAAACCGTTGGCGGCAAGAACGCGTCGCTGGGCGAGATGATCAGTGAATTGGGCGAGAAGGGTATCCTTGTCCCGCCCGGATTTGCCACGACGGCGGATGCGTTTCGCGCCTATCTGACGGCGAATGATCTGGATGCCAGGATTGCGGTGGCGCTGGAGGCATTGGCGAGTGGCAAGAAGACGTTGCACCAGACCGGGGTGGCGGTGCGTGAGCTGATCCTGAGCGGTGATTTTCCGGAAGATACGGCGGCTGCGATTTCAGAGCATTACAGGGCATTGTGTGATCTGGCGGGCGAGCGGGACGTGCCGGTGGCTGTTCGGTCCAGTGCCACGGCGGAGGATCTGCCCGATGCCAGCTTTGCCGGTCAGCAGGAGACGTTTCTGAACGTGATTGGTGAGGCTGCGCTGATGGAGGCGTGCCGAAAATGCTATGCCTCGCTGTTCACGGACCGCGCGATTTCCTATCGCCAGATGCAGGGGTTTTCCCATAGTCAGGTGGCCCTGTCGGTGGGGGTGCAACAGATGGTGCGCGCCGATACGGGCGGGTCGGGTGTGATGTTTTCGATTGATACGGAGTCGGGGTTTCCCGATGCGGTCCTGATCAATGCCGCCTGGGGGCTGGGCGAGAATGTGGTGCAGGGCGCGGTTGATCCTGATGAGTACGAGGTGTTCAAGCCGTTTCTGGAGAATGAGGCCCTGACCCCCATCCTCGAGAAACGGCTGGGGGCGAAAGAGATCAAGATGATCCATGATCGCGATGGGACCCCGCGCAATGTGCCGACCTCCAAGGCGGAGCGGGCGCGGTTTGTGCTAAGCGATGCGGAGATCCTGACGCTGGCCCGGCAGGCCAAGATCATCGAGGCCCATTATGGCCAGCCGATGGATATGGAATGGGCGCGGGATGGCAAGACCGGCACGCTATATATCGTGCAGGCGCGGCCTGAGACGGTGCAGTCGCGCGCCGATGTGGGGTCGTTGAAATCCTATGCGGTTGAGGATCCGGGTGAGGTCATCCTGACAGGTCTGAGCGTGGGGAGTGCCGCTGTTGCCGGGCGGGTCTGTCTGATCGAGAAGGCGACGGATATTGACCGGTTTGTTGATGGATCGGTTCTGGTGACGTCGATCACGGACCCGGATTGGGTGCCGATCATGAAGCGCGCTGCGGCGATTGTGACGGACCATGGCGGGCGCACGTCGCACGCGGCGATTGTCAGCCGTGAATTGGGCTTGCCGGCGATCGTGGGCTGCGGGAACGCGACCCATGTTCTGCATGACGGGCAGGATGTGACCGTGTCCTGTGCGGGTGGCGAGGATGGCGTGGTGACCGAGGGGATTTCGAAGATCAAGGTGGTGGAGGAGTCGCTGGATCGGTTGCCGGATGTGAAGACGAAGGTGATGCTGAACCTCGCCAATCCCACCGCCGCGCTGCGTTGGTGGCGGTTGCCGGTGGATGGTGTGGGGCTGGCCCGGATGGAATTTGTGGTCAATTCCGCCGTGCAGGTGCATCCCATGGCGCTGGCGCATTTTGAGCAGGTGACGGACGGGGCGGCGCGCGAGGCGATTGAGGTCCTGACCACAGGTTATGACACCAAGTCAGAATATTTTGTGGATCAGTTGTCGCGTGGATTGTCGCGGATCGCGGCGTTTTGCTATCCCAAGCCGGTCATCGTGCGGATGAGCGATTTCAAGACCAACGAATACGCCGAACTGCTGGGCGGCCGTGATTTTGAACCCCATGAAGAAAACCCGATGATCGGGTTCCGGGGCGCGTCGCGCTATTATTCGCCGCGCTATCGCGATGGATTTGCGCTGGAATGTCAGGCGATTGCGCGACTGCGCAACCAGATGGGCTTTGACAATGTGATCATGATGATCCCGTTTTGCCGGACCCCGGAAGAGGCCGATCAGGTACTTGCGGTGATGGCTGAAAACGGGCTAGAGCGCGGCAAAGACGGGCTGCAGGTTTATGTGATGTGCGAGATTCCGGCGAATGTTGTTCGGGCCGCCGAATTTGCCGAGCGCTTTGACGGGTTTTCCATCGGGTCGAATGATCTGACCCAGTTGACACTGGGCATTGACCGCGATTCCGACGAATTGGCGGGGTTGTTCCGCGAAGATGATCCGTCGGTTTTGTGGATGATCGAGAATGTCATCGAGGCCGCGCACAAGGCCGGATCGAAGGTGGGTTTCTGTGGTCAGGCGCCCAGCAATGATCCGACCTATGCCAAGCGGCTGGTCGGGTTCGGGATCGACAGTATCTCGGTCACGCCGGACAGTTTTGTCAGCGTGTTGCGCAATGTGGCTGCCGCCGAAACCAGCTAGACATCGGTCACAGTGCAAAGCGGCAGCAACGCGGTGACGCTTTGCAGGTCGCAAAGTGCGGTACCTTCGGTGCCGACTGTTGCGCTGGCGGCGGCGACGCCCCATTGCAGCGCCTGATCAAGCGGTTCGTCACGGGCCAGCGCCAGTGTCATGGCCCCGACAAAGGCATCGCCTGCCCCGATGGCGCTGCGCACCGGCACATGGGCCGCCTTGCAAAACAGCCGTTGGTTAGCTGACACGAGCATGGACCCTTCGGCGCCGCGGCCGCTGATCACGATCTCGGCCACGCCGCGTGCGATCAGCCCCGCGGCGAATGAAATCGTGTCGGCCACGGTGATCAGGGGGTGCCCTGCGGCTTCGTTCGCTTCCTTCTGATCGACGCGCAGCAGGTGGACCGGCTGTGTCGGTGCCGCGATCAGTTGGGCCAGACCCGGACCTGCAGTGTCGATGATCAGTTTGCTGCCGATTGGCGTCAGGGACGCGATGACCTGTTGCAGGAAATCTGGCGGTAGACCTGGCGCCACGCTGCCGCTGATGACGGTCAGCCCGTCGGGCGGGGCCGCTGCGTGGATCATGCTGAGCAGGTGTGTGGCATCGGTGCTGGTCAGTTCCTCCCCCGGCAGTCCGAACCGATATTGCGCGCCGCTGGTTTCGTCGGTGACCGCGAAGCTTTGCCGTGTTTCGCCACTGACCGGGACCGGGATGAAGGGGATGTTTTCAGCGGACAGAAGATTGCATAATTGCGCGCCTGTCGCCCCACCGATGGCGACCAGTGCGGTGACATGGCCGCCAAGTTTGCCGATTGTGCGCGCTACGTTGACCCCGCCGCCGCCCGGATCGATGCGGGGTGAATTGCATCGCAGTTTTGGTCCTGCGATGACCTGATCGACAGATGTTGCCAGATCAAGGGCGGGGTTGAGCGTGATTGTCAGGATGTCGCGCATGGGCTGGCCTTTTTATTGACCGGTCCAGCATATACCCTTTCCGCGCGGCGCGCGTTTGATGTCAATCAAGATGCATCAATCCTTTTTCCGGACCATGGCCAGCCGCATCACCGCTGCCAGAACCGCTTGCCCCAGGATCGGTGACCGCCCTGTTCCGATGAATGCATCGCTGTCGCGGCTGTCGTTTTCGCGCAATGTGCAGCGCCAGTGTCCGTCCTTGTCATTGGCCCGGCCCCGGATATGGACCGCCCAATTGGGAAAGGCATCATCGGCAATATGCATGGCGGCGTCTGTGGTGTTCAGCCGGTCCGCCGGTATCTTGGCCGGGTCGACCGTATCGGGCAGCAGGAATGCCAGCGCATGGATGATCCCGTCGAAATCGGCGACGGTCAGGTCGGTTTGCCGTTCGAGTTCGGCGATCAGGATGTCGATCTCTGGGTCTTTCATGCGATGTCCCGCCTTTTGCGTTGTTTCGGAATGTCGTGCCGATGATGCCCAAGTGCGCGGCAAATGTATTGACCTGCATCAATGTCGGGTTGCCGCCGTTTGGGTAGGTATCATGCAACAACGCAGGGATGCGATAACGATATGGCACAGGGAAAAACGGCGGATCAGGATCAGGTTGCCCTGATATGTGAGCGCTATCAGAACGATCCGCACCGGATGCTGGATATCCTGCGTGATGTGCAGGACCGGTTCCGTTGGATTTCGCGCGAGACGATGGCGACCGTGGCCGCCAAGACCGGGCTGACGCAGGTTGCCGTCGAAGGCGTTGCCAGTTTTTATGCGTTTTTGTCGCTGACGCCGAGGGGGCGTGTCACGATCCGTTTGTGTGATGATATCGTTGATCGCTTTGCAGGTTTGCCTGCAGTTGTTGAGGCGTTTGAAAGGGAGTTGGGTATCGTCGTTGGCCAGACATCGGCCGATGGTGCGTTTTCGCTGGAATATACCCCCTGCATCGGCCTTTGTGATCAGGCCCCGGCGGCGATGATCAATGATGTGGTTGTGACCGGTCTGACACCGGAGAAGGTGCGTGAGATGGTGGCTGCCTTGAAAGGCGGCAAGCGGCCGGAGGACCTGATTTCGCATCGGTTTGATGCATTGTCACCGTATGAGCGCGCGAAGCGGATGGTGAAGAATAACGTCAGACATGCGGGGGCGGTGCTGCTGGGGCCGGTGCCGGCGGATGCCGGGCTGATGAAGGCGCTGGCGCAGACGCCTGCCGGGATCATTGATCAGATCGCGGCGAGCGGGTTGCGGGGGTGCGGCGGTGCCGGTTTCACGACGGGTATGAAATGGCGGTTTGCGGCGCAGGCCGACGCTGACCGCAAGTTCATCATTTGTAACGCTGATGAGGGTGAGCCGGGGACGTTCAAGGACCGTGTGCTGCTGACCGAGCGCCCGCATCTGCTGATCGAAGGGATGACGATTGCAGCGCGGGCGGTTGGGGCGCGTGAAGGTATTCTGTATCTGCGTGGCGAGTATGTGTATTTGCGCCCGCTGATCGAGGAGGTTCTGGCGGAACGGCGTGCGAGAGGTCTTTTGGGTAAAGCCATTGTGGGGGTTGAGGGGTTTGATTTTGATATCCGCCTGCAGATGGGCGCGGGCGCTTATATCTGTGGCGAAGAAGGTGCGCTGATCAGCTCCTGCGAGGGGTTGCCGGGTGAGCCGAAGACGCGGCCGCCTTTTCCTGTGACCTGCGGATATCTGGGGTTTCCGACCGTCGTGAACAATGTTGAGACCTTTTGCCATGCGGCGCGCATTTTGGATTGCGGTGCGCAGTGGTTTTTCGACATGGGGACGGAGGGCAGCCACGGCACCAAGCTGTTCAGTGTCTCCGGCGACTGCATCAATCCCGGCATCTACGAACTGCCCTATGGCCTGTCGGTGCGCGCGCTGCTGGAGATGGCGGGGGGTGAGGATGCTGCCGCCGTGCTGGTTGGTGGCCCGAGCGGGACGATGATTGCCCGTGATACGTTTGATCGAAGGCTGACCTTTGACGATCTGGCGACCGGCGGGGCCATTGTTGTTTTCTCTGCCGAGCGGAACATTCTGGAGATCGTCGAATATTACATGTCGTTCTTCGTGCATGAAAGCTGCGGCTATTGCACGCCGTGCCGGGTGGGCAATGTGTTTCTGCAAAAGGCGGTGGCGAAGTTTCGTCAGGGCCTCGCCAACCCTGCCGACATTGCTTACCTTAAGGACCTGTCCGCGACGATTATCGAGACCAGCCGCTGTGGGCTGGGCATGACATCGCCCAATCCGATCCTGTCGACCCTGGAAAACTTTCCGCTGGTTTATTCGGCGATGGTCAAGCCGCCCAAGGATCGTATCCGCGCGACCTTTGACATTCAGTCCGCCATCAGCGACGCGCGTGTTCTCGCGAAACGCCGCTCTTCGATCTATGACAAGGATTTCACCAAATGAGCGGGTTCAGCTTTCAGATTGATGGTGTTGAGGTGACCGCCAAGCCCGGCCAGACGATCATGGAGGCGGCGGATGAGGCGGGTATCTATATCCCGCGTCTCTGCGATCATGAAGGCTTGCGCCATCAGGGCGGTTGCCGGGTCTGCACGGTCAAGGCGGGCGGGCGCAGTGTGGCGGCCTGTACCCAGCCAGCCGCGCCTGATCTGGTGGTCGAGAACGAGACGCCGCATATCAACAAGCTACGCCGCGATCTCGTGGGTATGCTGTTCAACGAGGGCAACCATCTGTGCCCGATATGCGAGGCCAGCGGGAATTGTGAGTTGCAGGCGATGGCGTACCGGCTGGGGATGACGGAGCCGACCAAGTTTCCCTATCTGGAACCCTGCCGCCCGGTTGATGCCAGCCACCCTGATATCGCGCTGGATAACAACCGCTGCATTTCCTGCGGGCGTTGTGTGCGGGCGTCGCAGGATGTCGATGGCAAAGGCATCTTTGGCTATGTCGGTCGTGGTATTCACCGCCATATCGCAGCAAATGGCCCGGATTTGCGGCATACGGATGCCGAGGTGACGGACTTTGCCATATCGGCCGAGGTGTGCCCGGTGGGTTGCATCATTCGCAAGCGCGAGGGCTTTGCCCGGCCCATAGGTGAGCGGGATTATGACGACCACCTGATCGGCTATGACATCGAGAAGAAGCGCGATGAGTGACCTGCCCAAAGCCCGTATTGCCACCGCATCGCTTGCGGGCTGTTTCGGCTGCCATATGGCGCTGCTGGACATTGATGAGCGGCTGATAGAGCTGATGAAGCTGGTGGAGTTTGATCGTTCGCCGCTGACGGATATCAAACGGTTCACTTGCCGCTGCGATATCGGAATTATCGAGGGTGGCTGCTGCAACGAGGAAAACGTGCATGTACTGCAGGATTTCCGGCGCAATTGTGATATCCTTGTCGGCATCGGGCAATGTGCGATCATGGGCGGGCTGCCAGCGATGCGTAATGCGATCATGCATTCGGACGAACCCCTGCGCGAATGTCTGGAAGAGGCGTATATCAGGGGTCCGTTCACGCAGAACAAGACCCAGATCATTCCGAATGATCCGGCCCTGCCGCTGTTGCTGGACAAGGTTTACCCGTGTTCCGAAGTGGTCGAGATTGACTACCAGATCCCCGGCTGCGCGCCGACGGGTGACGTGATTTACGAGGCGTTGGCCGGATTGCTGAGTGGCCGGTTTCAGGGGTTCGAACGCGCACATATCCGCTTTGACTAGGGGGCCGATGGATGGCTGAACCACGACTGATCGAAATCTCTCCTGTTACCCGGGTCGAAGGGCATGGCAAGGTGACGATCCACCTCGATAAGGATGGCATGGTCGATGAAGCCCGGTTGCACATCGTGGAGTTTCGCGGATTTGAGCGTTTCATTCATGGTCGTTTGCTGTGGGAGGTGCCGGTGATCGTGCAGCGACTGTGTGGCATCTGCCCGGTCAGTCACCATCTGGCCGCCGCCAAGGCGATGGATGTGATTTGCGGGGTCGATGAGTTGCCGCCCACGGCCGAAAAGATGCGCCGCCTGATGCACTACGGGCAGGTGATGCAAAGCCACGTACTTCATTTCTTTCATCTGGCCGCCCCCGATCTGCTGTTCGGCTTTGATGCCCCGGCTGACCGGCGCAATATCTTTGAGGTGTTGCGCGAAAAGCCGGAGCTGGGCCGCCGCGCGATCATGATGCGCAAGTTCGGGCAGGACATTATCGAGGCGACGGCGGGCAAGAAGATCCACGGCACTGCCGCGATCCCTGGCGGGATCAATCGCAACCTGCCGATTGAGACGCGCGATGGATTTCTGAAAACCGTGGCAGAGATGCAGGACTGGGCGATGGATGCCCTGGCGCTTGCGCGGGATTATACGCTGGACCATGCCGAAATGGTGGGTGGCTTTGCCGCGTTCCCGTCGAAATACATGTCGCTGGTCCGCGAAGGTGATGGTGCGCTGGACCTATACCACGGCAATCTGCGGATGATTGATGCCGAGGGCGGCACGATTTTTGATCAGTTGCCCTATGACAGGTATCATGAGGTGCTGGTCGAGGATGTGCGGTCATGGTCCTACATGAAATTCCCGTTCATCAAGGAGATCGGGCCGGACACGGGTTGGTATCGCGTTGGCCCGCTGGCCCGGATGAATACTGTCAGCCTGATTGATACGCCGCTGGCGAATGCCGCCCGTGAGGAGTTGATGGCGGCGCATGATACGGTGAAGGTTCACGCGGTTCTTGCCAACCACTGGGCACGGATGATCGAGGTGCTGCATTGTGTGGAGAAGATTACCGAACTGCTGCATGACCCGGATCTGCAGGGGACCGACCTGAAGGCGACCGGTGAGAGGCGCGAGGAGGGGATTGGTGTGATCGAGGCGCCGCGCGGTAACCTGATTCACCATTACAAGGTCGATGAGAATGATCAGGTGACCTATTGCAACCTGATCGTGTCGACGACCCATAACAATGAAGGGATGAACCGCGCGGTCAAGGATGTGGCGGTCAAGCATATCTCGGGGCAGCCGGAGATTACCGAGGGGATGCTGAACCATGTTGAGGTGGCGATCCGCGCTTATGATCCGTGCCTGTCCTGCGCCACCCATGCGCTGGGGCAGATGCCGCTGGAGGTGGAGCTGCTGGATGCCGCGGGTCAGACCCTGGACAAACGGGCGCGGGCGACATGATCAGGTTGATCGGATATGGCAACCCGGGGCGGGGGGATGACGGGTTGGGCCCGGCCTTTGCCGCGCGAATGGGCGATGTGCCGGGGGTGGTGGTGTCGACTGATTATCAGCTGACCGTTGATCACGCGCTGTGGATTGCCGAGGCGGAGCAGGTTGTGTTTGTCGATGCGCTGATCCGGTCGGATGCGCCGTTTGAATTCGCGCCGGTTGTGCCGTCTGACAGGCATGATGTGACCAGTCACAGCCTGAGCCCGGCGGCTGTTCTGGCCTTGTCGGGGACTTTGTTCGGGGCCACGCCGGAAGCGTTTGTGCTGGGGATCACGGGGTATGAATTTGGTGAGGTGAAAGAGGGGCTGAGCGCGAGGGCAGAGGAGAACCTGCGTCTGGCGCTGGCGTTTTTTGACGATTGGCTGGTGCGGTCTAACGGGGGATTTGCCCATGCATGAGATGTCCCTGTGCGAGAATATTCGCGATATCATTCAGGCGCAGGCCGCGGAGAGCGGGTTTGTTCGGGTGAACCGTGTCTGGCTGGAGGTGGGGCCGTTGTCCTGTGTTGAACCGGACGCGCTGCGCTTTGGCTTTGATGTCGTCATGCGTGGGTCGGTGGCCGAGGGTGCCGCGCTGGAGATTGCGACGCCGGCGGCGAAGGCGCGGTGTCTGGCTTGCGGACAGGTGGCTGTGGTTGCGCATCGTTATGATCCGTGCCCCGCTTGCGGCGCGGTGGAGATGCAGGTGACCCAGGGCGATGCGTTGAAGATCAGCAAATTGGAGGTCGTGTGATGTGCGGTACATGCGGATGCGGTGAAGGGCAGGTGCAGATTGACGGCAGGCACCACCATGGCGATGCGCGCGAGATCGTGCTGGAACGCGATATCATGGCCAAGAATGACGGTTATGCGGACGTTAATCGCCAGCGGTTTCGTGACGGTGGTATTCTGGCGCTGAACCTGGTTTCCAGCCCGGGGTCTGGCAAGACGTCATTGCTTGTGAAGACGATTGAGATTCTGGGCGATGCGGCCTGTTCCGTGATCGAAGGTGATCAGCAGACATCGCATGATGCCGACCGTATCCGTGCGACAGGCGCGCCTGCGGTGCAGATCAATACCGGCAAGGGCTGTCATCTGGATGCGCATATGGTGGGGCATGCGGTGGATGATCTGGCGCCCCGGTCGGGGTCGATCCTGTTTATTGAGAATGTGGGTAATCTGGTTTGTCCCGCCGGTTTTGATCTGGGCGAGGCGCATAAGGTGGTTGTGCTGTCCGTGACTGAAGGCGAGGATAAGCCGCTGAAATATCCAGATATGTTTGCTGCTGCCGATCTGGCGCTGATCAACAAGGCCGATCTGTTGCCGCATCTGGATGTGGGCATGGACCGGATTGTCGCCAATGCGCGCCGGATCAATCCACAGCTGGGTATTATCCGGATATCTGCGCGGACGGGGGAAGGGATGCAGGAGTGGCTGGACTGGATCCGCGCGGCGCAGGCGGCCATGCGTCCTGCCACGGCGGCGGAATAATGTGCCTCGCAATTCCTGCCCGCGTTTTGAGCATTGAGCCGGATGACATGGCCGTCGTCGCGGTTGAGAACGTGAAGAAGCGCATCTCGACCGCGTTGCTGGATCAGGTGGCAGAGGGCGATTACGTGCTCGTGCATGTGGGCTATGCCCTGCATCTGCTGAGCGAGGAGGAGGCGGCGCATACGCTCGCGTTGATGGCCGAAGCGGGTGTTCTGCAGGAAGAACTGGCGGACATCAGGGGGGACGCCTGATGCGCTATATCAGCGAATTCAGGGATCGGGCGTTGGCGGAAAAGCTGGCAAAGGGCATCGCGCAGGAGGCGGATGCGGCGCGCGATTATCACTTTATGGAGTTTTGCGGTGGTCATACCCATGCGATATTTCGTTATGGGGTGCAGGATTTGATGCCAAAGAATGTGCATTTCGTGCATGGCCCCGGTTGCCCGGTTTGCGTGCTGCCGGTGCGCCGGTTGGATGATGCGGTGGAACTGGCCGAAAAGCATGGCGTGATCCTGTGTACCTATGGCGACATGATGCGCGTGCCCGGCACCGGGCGGCGGTCGCTGATCCGGGCAAAGGCGGATGGGGCTGATATCCGCATGGTCTATTCCACGCTGGATGCCCTGAAGATTGCGCGGGACAATCCGAGCCGACAGGTTGTGTTCTTTGCCATCGGGTTTGAGACGACGACACCGCCGACAGCGGTGGCGATCAAGATGGCAAAGGCGGAGGGGCTGACCAACTTTGCGGTGTTCTGCAACCATGTCCTGACACCGGCGGCGATTGGGCATATCCTCGATTCCCCGGATTTTGCGCCGGGCGGGCCTGCGCGGATCGACGGGTTTCTGGGGCCGTCGCATGTGAGTGCGGTGGTTGGTTCCCGGCCCTATGAAGTGGCGGCGCGGAGATATCGCAAACCGGTTGTCATTGCAGGGTTTGAGCCGCTGGATGTCATGCAATCGGTGCTGATGTTGATCCGTCAGGTTAATGAAGGCCGCGCCGAGGTGGAGAATGAGTATACCCGCGTGGTGACCCGTGATGGTAACCAGAAGGCGCAAGCGTTGGTGGATGATGTGCTGGAGTTGCGCGACAGTTTTGAATGGCGGGGGCTGGGGGCCGTGCCGGACAGCGCGTTACGGATCAGGGACGCCTATGCGGACTTTGATGCCGAAAGACGCTTTGCCGTGTCGGACAAGCAGTCGCGCGAGGTGAAGTCCTGCGAATGCCCGGCCGTCCTGCGGGGTGTGAAGAAACCCACCGATTGCAAGCTTTTCGGTACGGTCTGCACACCGGACAACCCGATGGGGGCGTGCATGGTGTCGTCCGAAGGGGCCTGTGCCGCCTATTGGAGCTATGGCCGCCAGCGCCAACCGGAAACAGCCGCATGATAACCGGTACGGTCGACATGACCCATGGCGGCGGTGGTCGGGCCATGGCCGATGTGATCCGCAATGTCTTTCAGCGGCACCTGACCAATCCGATCCTTGATCGGGGCGATGATGCGGGGCTGGTGAGTGTGCCGGGGCAGCGGCTGGTCATGTCCACCGATGGCCATGTGATTTCGCCCCTGTTCTTTCCCGGCGGCGATATTGGTGCGCTGTCGGTGCATGGCACGATCAATGATCTGGCGATGATGGGGGCGCGGCCGCTGTATCTGACGGCCGGGTTCATTCTGGAGGAAGGGTTTCCGCTGGACGATCTGGATCTCATCGTCCGGTCCATGGCCGGTGCCGCGAACGCCGCAGATGTGCAGGTGATCAGCGGTGACACCAAGGTGGTCGAGCGGGGCAAGGGTGATGGTGTGTTCATCACGACCACCGGGCTTGGCGTTGTGCCTGACGGTCTGGACCTGTCCGCGCGCCATGTCCGGGCCGGTCAGGCGGTGCTGGTGTCAGGGACGATGGGCGATCATGGGGTGGCTGTTTTGTCCAAACGCGAAAATCTGGAGTTTGAGACCGAGATATTGTCGGATTCGGCTGCGCTACATGGGTTGGTTGCGGATATGGTGGCGGCTGTGCCGGGTATTGTCATGCTGCGCGATCCCACGCGCGGCGGGCTGGCTGCGACGCTGAATGAAATTGCGACGACGGCGGGCGTTGGGATGATACTGGATGAGGCGCAGATTCCCGTCGCGCCCGATGTGGCGGCGGCATGTGAATTGCTGGGCCTTGATCCGCTGAATACGGCCAATGAGGGCAAGCTGATCGCGATTTGTCCTGCTGGTGATGCTGAAGCGTTGCTGGCTACGATGCGTGCGCATCCTCTTGGGCGTGATGCGTCGATCATCGGTGAGGTGATTGAGGACTCGGCGCATCTGGTGCAGATGCGGACCGCGTTCGGTGGCACCCGCATTGTCGATTGGCTGGCGGGCGAGCAATTGCCGCGCATCTGTTGACCAAGGTGGGTGTGGTTGGTCGGCAGATCACCGTGCGAGGTCGCGTGCAGGGTGTCGGGTTCCGCCCATTTGTCTGGCGCTTGGCGCATGAGGCGGCTGTGACCGGTCATGTGCTGAATGATGGTGCGGGTGTCCGTATTGAGGTTTGGGGGAAAAGCGCTGATCTGGATCGGCTCCTGCATGAGCTGGAGCGTGATCCGCCCCCGTTGGCGCGGATTGAGGCGGTTGTCTGGACGGTGCTTGAAGGGTTGCCCCCTGACCAGTTTCAGATTGTTCAGAGCGGTGGTGGCGACATCAATACTCAGGTGACGCCGGACGCCGCAACATGCCCCGATTGCCTGAGAGAAATCTGCGATCCGGCTGACAGGCGCTATCGCTATGCCTTTACCAATTGCACCCATTGCGGTCCGCGTCTGTCGATTGTGCAGGGTATTCCGTATGACCGCGCGCGCACGTCTATGCGGACGTTTGACATGTGCGATGACTGCCGCCGGGAGTATGCGGACCCGGCTGACCGCCGGTTTCATGCGCAGCCGAATGCCTGTCCGGTCTGCGGGCCAAGGCTTTGGATCGAGGATGTGCGAGGGGAAGTCGCAGGGGGTGATCCCATTCATGACGCCGTTCGCCGGTTGAGGGAAGGCCAGATCATTGCGGTCAAGGGCATTGGCGGTTTTCATCTGGCCTGCGACGCGACGAATGCGGATGTGGTGGCGGAATTGCGGCGGCGCAAACGCCGGGTCGCCAAACCATTGGCGCTGATGGCCAGGGGTCTGGATCAGATCAGGGGGTTTTGTCATGTGACTGAGCCGGAGGCGGATTTGCTGAGTTCATCCATTGCGCCCATTGTTTTGTTGCGAAACCGGGACCATGCGGGGTTGATCGGCGTTGCGCCGGGGCTAAGTTGTGTGGGCGTCATGCTGCCCCAGTCGCCGCTGCATCATTTGCTGCTGGCAGAATTTGGCGGGCCGCTGGTCATGACATCGGGAAATGCCGCCAATACGCCGCAAGTCACCGATAATGCGCAGGCGCGCACTGACTTGGCGGGCATCGCTGATGCGTGGCTGCTGCATGACCGCGATATCGTGAACAGGTTGGATGACAGCATCATGCGGGTTGATCTGGCGGCCCCTGTTGTCTTGCGACGTGGCCGGGGCATGGCACCTGCGGCGATCCGGCTGCACGAGCGTTTCGCAGAGGCGCCGCCCACACTGGCCATGGGGCCCGAGTTGAAATCGACATTCTGTCTGGTGAAGGGTGGTCAGGCGGTCCCTTCCCAGCATATTGGTGATCTGAAGAACGCGGAAACCTATGCGGATTATCGCGAGAAGGTCACGCTGTTTCGCGACCTTTATCAGTTTGACCCAACGGTGGTCGCTGTTGATCTGCATCCTGATTACCTGTCGACGAAATGGGGTGAGCGGCTGGCAGAGGAAACCGGCGCGACGCTGATCCGGGTACAGCACCACCATGCCCATCTGGTCAGCTGTTTGGCCGAACAGCAGGTTGACCCGGATGACGCCAAGACTGTTGGTGTGATCCTGGATGGTACGGGTCTTGGGACGGATGGAACCATCTGGGGTGGCGAGATTCTGTTGGGTGATTATGCCGGCTTTGAGCGCAAGGCCCATTTTGCGCCTGTCGCCCTGCCAGGTGGTGAACAGGCCGTTTTGGAACCGTGGCGCAATCTTGTCGCGCATCTGGTTGCCGCTTTTGGCATTGATTGGCAGGTCCATCTTGTCGGGACTGGTTTGGCGGGCCCCACGGATGAAAAGCCCGTCGATCTGATTGAACGAATGATCGCCCAGCGCCTGAACGCGCCCCTTGCGTCGTCGGCGGGCCGGTTGTTTGATGCTGTCGCCGCAGCGCTGGGCATTGTGTTTGATCGTCAGCATTATGAAGGACAGGCGGCGATGGAGCTTGAGGCGCTGGTGACCGGTTCAGTGCCAGCAACGGGTTATCCGGTGCGTGTTGCGGATAACGTCCTATCGTGGCGGCCCATGTGGATGGCATTGCTGGATGATCTGCGGTCCGGGGTCGATCACTGTGTGATCGCGGCCCGGTTCCACGGCGGTCTGGTGGCGACGTTGGCTGATGTCGTGATGCGTGTCGCCAGTGAGACGGGGACGGATCGCGTTGTTTTGTCGGGTGGCGTGATGCAGAACCGTTTGCTGGTGGAGGGCTTGTATGCCCGCCTGCGATCAAACGGTTTCAATGTGTTGATCCACCGCCAAGTCCCGGCAAACGACGGTGGCATATCGTTGGGTCAGGCCGCGATTGCGGCACTATCCTGAGTTATTCGGCGGCAACTTCGCGGTCGGCCTCGGGCACGTTGAGCGTTGACCATGTATCGTCACGCGGTGGCGAAGGTGGTGTGTCGCAGGACCGTTTGTGGATGTTCACTTTGGCGATGAAGTTTGCTGAAATCGGCGCGGTCACAAAGAGGAACGCCATGATCAGCAATTCGTGCATCGACCCTTCCGCATAGACATAGGAATGGATCATGGAGGCGAGCAGGAGCGACCCGATGCCGACCGTGCCCACCTTGGTCGGCGCGTGCAGCCGGGTCATGGAGTCATTGAATTTCATCAGGCCAATGGCCCCGACCAGTGCAAAGCCTGCCCCGATCAAAAGGGCCAGACCGACAGCATACATACCGATAATTTGCCAGATCATTCGATGATGTCCCCCCTTAGCACGAACCGCGCATAGGCCACGGTTGAGACAAAGCCGAGCATGGCGATGATCAGCGATGCCTCGAAATAAATGCGTATCCCTTGGGCGATGCCCAAAAGCACGATCAACCCGATCGCGTTGATCACCATCGTGTCCAGCGCCAGTATTCGGTCGCCGGTTGTTGGCCCCATCACCAGCCGGACCATCGACATGACTTGCGCAATTGCCACTGCGCAGAATGCAATGATCAGGGCGATGTTCATGAAATCCTCGGCAAAACTCATGCGAAAATCTCCTTCAGGCGCCGTTCATAGCGGTCCTTGATCTCGTCCCTTACCGCGTCAGGATCATCGGTGTGCAGGACATGCACCAAAAGGCTGTGACCGGCGTCGGACAGGTCCGCCGATACGGTGCCGGGTGTCAAGGTGATCGTCCCTGCGAGCATGGTGATCGCCTCGGGCTGTTTGAGTTCAAGCGGTACGACGATCCATGCGGGTCTGAGTTTTGCATTCGGCACGGTCAGCACGATCCATGCGACCTGCACGTTGGCGACCATGATGTCCCAGATGACGACCACGGCGTAGCGCATCATCTTGGTCAGGTGGAAGCTGCGCGGTGTGTCCGGCCACCAGACTGCCGTGGCCCAGGGGATGAGGATGCCAAGGATGATCCCAAACACGACCATGCCCGCCGAGACGCTGTTTTGCAGCAATGTCCAGACGACTGCCAGCAGCAGGGTGAGGAAGGGGTGCGGCATCAGCCAGCGTAGTGATCTGATCATATCAATACCCTTCCTTTGGTTCGCTGAGCTTGCCCGGTGTGTCCAGCACGGTGCTGATATAGGGTTCCGGCGCAAAGAGCTGGGCGGATGTGGCGGTCATGTAGCTGTAAGCGGGTCCGGCAAAGACCGTGTGCGCCACCAGAAGGGTCAGCAGGCCGCCGACCGCGACGTATGACAGGGTGGCGGGGGCTGGTTGCGGCGGTGTGTCGTCGGACGGCATTATACTGTGCGCCTTCCAGAACACGACGCTGCCTGCCCGGGCAAAGCCGATCACGCTGATCAGGCTGGCCGACAGGATCACCGCCCAGGCCCAGACCGCCAGCGGTGAGTTGAACGTCGCATCGAGGATCAGCAGCTTGCCAAGGAACCCTGACAGTGGCGGCAGACCGGTCATGGCGATGGCGGCCACGAAGAATAGCCCGGCGGTCAGGGCCGCGCCTGCAACCGGAGGGGCCGTTGTCAACGCCAGATTGGCCCGGCCTGTGCGCACCAGATCGGCGATGAGGAATAGCGCCCCGGCGGCTAGCGTGGAATGCACGATGTAGTAAAGGGCCGCCGCGATCCCGTCGGGCGTGAAAAGGGCTGTGGCCGTCATCACCATGCCCATCGACCCGATGACGGAGAAAGCCACGAGCCGGTCGAGTTTCTTGGCGGCGAGGACGCCGACCATGCCGACGGCGAGCGATAGAAGTGCGACAGGTAGCAGCCAGAGCCCGTGCAACCCTGCCGTTGCCTCAAGATCCGGGGGAAAGACGATGGTGTAGACCCGGATGATGGCGTAGGCGCCGACCTTGGTCATGATCGCGAACAGGGCGGCGACGGGGCCTGGTGCCTCTGCATAGCTGGAGGGCAGCCAGAAATGCAGCGGCACGACAGCGGCCTTGATGGCGAAGACCAGCAGCAGCAGGACGGCGGCGATGCGGATGCCGACCGTGGCCTCCGGGTCGATCAGTTGTGCCCGCAGTGCCAGGTCGGCCATGTTGAGTGTGCCGGTTTCAGCATAGATCGACCCCAGCGCGAACAGGAACAGGGTCGAGCCGAGCAGGTTGAACAGCACATATTGCACGCCTGCCCGGAGCCGCACATTGCCGCCGGAATGGATCATCAGGCCGTAGGAGGCGATCAACAGCACCTCGAAGAAGACGAAGAGGTTGAAAAGGTCGCCGGTCAGGAAGGCACCCATGATCCCCATCAGCTGGAACTGGTAGAGCGCGTGGAAATGCCGCCCCCGTTCGTCCCATTTCGATCCGATGGCGTAGAGCAGCACGAAGAGCGCCAGAACCGAAGTCAGCAGGACCATCAGCGTGGACAGTCGGTCGGCGACCAATACGATCCCGAAGGGTGCCGCCCAGTCGCCTAACTGATAAAGCGTGACGGTGCCATCAGAGGCCTGCCAGGCCAGACCGGCGGAGATGCAGACCAGCGCGATCACGCCTGCGACCGACAGGACCCGCTGGATTCCGATGTGATAGCGCGCTGCCAGAACGATGAACGGTGCCACGAAGGCAGGCAGCAATACGGGAAGGATGATCCAGTGGCTCATGCTGCGTCCTCTGGCTTGGTCGTGTCGTCGACCGGGTCGTCAACATGATCGTCGTCGGATCCCAAATAGGCCCCCAGAGCGACCATCACCACAACGGCTGTCATCCCGAAGGAAATCACGATGGCGGTCAGGACCAGCGCCTGCGGCAGTGGATCTGTATAGTTGGTGGCATCCGTCAGGATGGGTGGTGCCCCGACCTTGAGCCTGCCGGAGGCGAAGAGGAACACGTTCACCGCGTAGGTCAGCAGCGATATGCCCATGATCACCGGGAAGGTGCGCAGGCGCATGACCAGATACAGACCCGCAGCCGTCAGAATGCCGATGGCGGAAGCAACGAGGAGTTCCATATTATGCCTCCGCCTTTTCGTCGCGGGATGGGTCGATATCCATCGGGTAATCGCTGTCGGCGACATGGGCGCGCCGCGCCAGTCGCGAGAAGCTTTCCAGTGACAGCATCACCGCGCCGACAACGGCAAGGAACACGCCAAGGTCAAAGGCCGCGGCGGTTGCCAGTTCGAATTCCTGGAACGGCGGGATGCGTACATATTCGAAGTCGGAGGTCAGGAACGGTTTGCTGACGAACCATGACCCGATCCCGGTGAGGCCTGCGACCAGCACGCCCGCCCCGATGATCCCGTGATAGGGATAGCGCAGCCGCGCCGATGCCCAGCTGAACCCGCTGGCCATGTATTGCATCACGACCCCGATCGACACCACAAGCCCGGCGATGAAACCACCGCCCGGTTCGTTATGGCCGCGCAGGAAGATGTAGAAACCGACCATCAGGACAACCGGCATAATCACCCGTGTCAACACAACCATCATCATCGGATGCATATCGCCTGCGCGCGGCTGATCGGGTTTACGGTTCAACAGGCGCGCCCGGACCGGGCCTGACAGCAGCGTTTCGGTCAGGGCATAGATCAGCAGCGCCGCGATCCCCAGCACGATGATTTCGCCGTAGGTGTCAAAGCCCCGGAAATCGACAAGGATCACGTTCACCACATTGGTGCCGCCCCCGCCCTTGTAGGAATTGGCCAGGTGGAAATCGGAGATCGTCGGCGCGACCGTATCCCGCAGCAGATAGTGGTAGGATATTGCCATTGTTGCCAGACCACCCGCCACGGCAACGGTGATATCGCGCATGCGCCGGAAAACAGTGCTTTCCACCGGGGTCTGGTTGGGCAGAAAGTTCAGCGCCAGCAGCAGCAGGATGATTGTTACCACTTCGACCGTGATTTGGGTCATCGCCAGATCCGGTGCGCTGAAGAAGACAAAGCCGATAGATACCATTAGCCCCACAATCCCGATCAGGATCAATGACATCAGGCGGTTACGATGCATGAACACCATGCCGATGGTGGCCGCAGCCAGCATCAACCAGCCGGCGATGGGCACAATGCCGACTGGCTGCATCTCGCGCGTGGCGGGGCCGACCGTGCCAGTGGCCCAGGCGTGATAGCCGACACCGATCACCGTGACCGCAAAGATCGCGGCATACCTGGTAAAGGCCCCGTTGTGCAGAGTGTGGGTGAAGCCACGCGCCAGTGTGACCGCAGCGGCGATGATGGCGTCGAATATGGTTTTCGCCTCGGGCCGTGGGGTTGCGTCCCATGCTTTCAGCAGCGGCTTGAAGATCGCCAATACGATCAGACCGCCCACGACCGCGATGATCGACGTGTAAAGGGCAGGCACCAGACCGTGCCAGATTTTCAGATAGTTCGATGGCACCTCTGCCGTAGTGCCGAGAACGGAGGCGGTCACCAGTTTCACAAATGGCTCTGCGAGGAACGGGGCGGAGCCGATGACGACCACCAGAATGACCAGTAGCGATGGTGGCCCCCACATCCCGAAACCTGGGTCATGCGGTTTGGCCGGGTAGTCATCGCGGACCGGGCCGAGGAAGACATGCCCGATCAGGCGGAAACAATAGGCGGCGGAAAAGAGCGACCCGATGGTGGCCAGAACCGGCACCAGCATGGGCGAGTTGAACAGGACCGTATGGTTCGCCTCTTCCAGCATCATTTCCTTGGACAGGAAGCCGTTGAGGAAGGGGATGCCTGCCATCGAAAGCGCCGCAAGCGTTGCGATGACAAAGGTGATCGGCATCAGGTGCCGCAAACCGCCCAAGCGCCTGATGTCGCGTGTATGCGCCTCGTGATCGATGATCCCGGCGGACATAAAGAGCGCGGCCTTGAACGTGGCGTGGTTGAGGATGTGGAATACCGCTGCCATGGCGCCGAAGGCCGTGCCGGTGCCAAGAAGCATGGTAATCAGCCCCAAATGGCTGACTGTTGAGAAGGCCAGCAGCGCCTTGAGGTCATGTTTGAAGAGCGCGATGACGGCCCCCAGAACCATCGTGATCAGGCCTGCAGTGGTGACGATGACAAACCATTCGGTGGTTCCGGACAGAACCGGCCACATCCGCGCCATCAGGAAAATCCCGGCCTTTACCATGGTGGCGGAGTGCAGATAGGCCGACACGGGTGTTGGTGCTGCCATGGCGTGGGGCAACCAGAAATGGAACGGGAATTGGGCGGATTTGGTGAAACAGCCCAGCAGGATCAGGATCAGCGCAGGCAGGTAAAGCGGCGAAGCCTGAATCAAATCGCGGTTTTCCAGAATGACGGTCAGGTCATAACTGCCCACGATATTGCCAAGGATCAGCATGCCGCCGACCATGGCGAGGCCACCCATACCGGTCACGGCCAGCGCCATCCGCGCGCCTTGCCGCCCTTCGGGCAGGTGTTTCCAGTAGCCGATCAGCAGGAAGGACGACAGCGATGTCAGTTCCCAGAAGATCAGCAAAAGCAGGATGTTGTTGCTGAGAACGATCCCCACCATCGCGCCCTGGAAGAGCAGCAGGTAGGTGAAAAACTCGCCCATATTGTCGTCGCGCGACAGGTAGTAGCGGGCATATGTGATGATCAGAAGGCCGATGCCAAGGATCAGTGACGCAAAGAAGAACCCCAGCCCGTCCAGCATGAAGGTCACATTCAGGCCCAGTGACGGCAGCCAATCGACCCCGACGGTCACAACCTCGCCCGCGATAATGGCTGGCAGATTGGTCAGAAGCCCCACAAAAGCGGCCAGCGTGACGGTAAAGGTCACACCCGCGCAGGCGGCACGGCCTGCTGAATACATCAAACCGGGAAGAAGCGCCCCGAGAAAAGGTACAGCGACGACAAGAAAGAGAGACACGCGCACTCCATATCTAAGGGTCTTCGACCTTGACCTGTTTGTGCTAAATCGGCGCTATCCTCAAGGGGACGCGACGTAATTTGTTTCCAAATGGTCAAAGATGTTTGATGTTAAATTAGGTGTTACGGCCAAATTTCAACTGCAAATCGACAGGTATGGTGCGCTTTTGTATGCGGAAAATCCAGCGGACCGCCTATTGCTGGCATTGCGCCCAGTCCAAACCAAACCGGTCAAGGTATTTGCGCAGGCGGTCGGCATCGTTTCGGCTGGTCTTGGTTGCACGGGACGCAGCAAATAGCCGACGTCCTGCCGCACTGATACTGGCGGATTGCTGGCAGACCCGGATCACGGCGGCCAGTTGCACGCGGTCAAATTCATCGATGTTCTGTGCGGCCTCGCCCAGATGTTCGGTCAGCAGTTGCATGTCCGGGTTGCGGCTGGCCTGCGTCCAGATGGATTGAAGCGTGGTGATTTCATCCTCGACCATGACCAGCGTGATCCGCCCGCGCGGGGCGAGGGTACACATCCGTTGCACGGACGCCGACAAGTCCCGGAAATTGCCGGGCCAGAGCGTGCCGGGGTCGGTGGCGAACCGTTGATAGCGGGTGAAGGCGTCGGCGTTGAAACTGACGCGCGTGCCCAGCAGCTTTTCGACGCGGGCCAGTTCGTATTCGAGGTTCGGGGCGATATCCTCTGGCCGGTCGCGCAGGGCGGGCAAGGCAAAGGTCCAGAGGTTGAGGCGCGCGAAAAGATCGGCGCGGAACCGGCCTTTGGCGACCTGCGCGGCCAGATCGCGCCCGGCCCCGGCGATCAGGTGGAACCGGCTGGTGACCTCGTAATCCGATCCAAGGGGGAAGTATTTTCCGGTCTCGATCGCGTGCAGGATCATCGCCTGTTCGTCGAGGCCGAGTTCGTCGATTTCATCGAGGAAGAGCACACCGCCATCCGCCTCTTGCAGCAGCCCGCGCCGGTCGGCGCCAGCGCCGGGGATGGCTTGCCTGCGATGTCCGAACAGGGTCGACATGGCCCGTTCACCCTTGAGCGTTGAACAATTCACATGCACCAGCCGCCCCTTGATCCGTCGGCGTTGCAGTTTCAACTCGTAAAGCCGTGCGGCCAGATCGGATTTACCGGTGCCCGTGGGTCCCATCAGCAAAAGCGGGGCGTCGGAGTTGGAGGTCACCACCTCCATCCGGTCGATCATGGCGTTGAAGGCCGCATTGCGCGTTTCGATTCCGCCTTTCAGCAGGGTGTTGTATTCGCGGGTGACCAGATCGAACCGCTGCTGGATGGCGTTGTATTTCGACAGGTCAAGATCGACGACCTGCAGGGTGCCGGGGCCAGTGTCATCGCCCCTTGGCGGCCCGGTCTGGACCAGCCTGGCCGGGATGTGCCGGGATTCGGTCAGGAGGAACCAGCAGATCTGGGCGACATGCGTGCCGGTCGTCAGATGGACGTGATAGTCTTCGCGTTCGTCGTCGAACCCGTAGTCGCGCGCGAAATCGTAAAGCGCGCCGTACATTTCCTCGAAATCCCAGGGGTCCGCGATGTCGATCCGCTGCAGCAGCACCTCGGTCTGAGGGTTTTTGCGTGTCACCTCGCCCTTGATCTTTTCGGCAAGGCCACGCCAGCGGCCGGAATAGATCAGTTCCAGCCGGTCGATCGGAAAATCGGGATGTTCGGCGATCTGGACGGAGGGGCGCCAGCGCCGGCGTTTGCCCGCATCCAGATTCGTGCCGAGAAAGCCGATGACCACGTTGTTCTTCATGGTGTTATCCATACAGATAAGATACGATACATATCAATCGTTTTTCTAACTAACTATTTCTTTCTTCCGAAAATATTCGAATAAAAACAGTGCGTTACTGAATTTTTGTTTTTTCTTCGTCCCGCGGCGCAAATCAGCGAAAACAGCCTTACTGAAAGAGAGAAGGACAAGAGAGAAATGGCAAACAAATCCGTGTTTGCATCGTTGAAGGGCCGGTTGCTTCCGGCGGCTTCTGCCAAGAATCTGGCGGGGGCACCGGCCTACACCTATTCCGATGCGCATGCCTTGGCGCAGCTGGCGATGACCGGCACGTTCGGGCAGACATTCTACCAGGACCCGATGCAGGAGCTGTCCCGCACGCTGGAACTGGCGCAAAAGGTTGATCCGTCCTTTCTTGCAAAGGCGGCGGTCTATACCCGGGCTGAAGGGCATATGAAGGATATGCCTGCGGTCCTGTTGGCGGTGCTGTCGGGCCGTGACCCGATCCTGTTTCAGCGCGTTTTCGGGCGTGTTGTGGATAACGGGAAGATGCTGCGCACATTTGTGCAGGTCATGCGGTCAGGGCAGACAGGGCGGAAATCGCTGGGATCTGCGCCTAAGCGGATGGTCGCGAATTGGTTGACCGGCGCGTCCGACCGGGCGCTGTTGCAGGCCAATGTGGGTAACGACCCGTCGCTGGCGGATGTGATCAGGATGGTCCACCCGAAGCCTGCGTCAAAGGCGCGAGAAGCGTTGTTTGCGTGGATCATCGGGAAACCGTGTGACGTGGCCTTGCTGCCGGAAAATGTGCAGGATTTCCTGCGGTTCAAGAAAACGGGGCGTGGCCGTGTGCCGGATGTGCCGTTCCAGATGCTGACGCAGCTTGAGTTGTCCACCAAGCAGTGGGCAGGGATTGCCGAAAATGCATCCTGGCAGATGACCCGTATGAACCTGAACACGTTCCTGCGGCACGGGGTTCTGGCCCTGCCGAAGATGCGGCGCATGATCGCGGACCGTTTGCGTGATCCGGACCTGATCGCAAAGGCACGGGTGTTCCCGTACCAGCTGATGACGGCCTATCAGGCCTTGTCGGCTGAGATGCCCGAGGAGATCCGGGAGGCGCTGCATGACGCGATGGAGCTTTCGGTGCAAAACGTGCCAAAGCTGCGCGGTCAGGTGGTTGTCGCCCCGGACGTGTCCGGGTCCATGTCCGGCGCTGTGACCGGTTTCCGCAAGGGGGCCACAACAGCGACCCGGTTCGTGGATGTGGCTGGTCTGGTGTCTGCGGCTGTACTGCGGCGTAACCCGTCCGCGACGGTGCTGCCGTTCGAGGTGAAGGTGCGTGAAACACGGCTGGAACCACGCGACACGATCCTGACAAACGCGGCGCGTTTGGCGGATCAGTGGGGTGGCGGGACCAACTGTGCGGCACCGCTGCAATGGTTGCTGAAGAAGGGGCGTGCCCCGGATTTGGTGATCATCGTCTCGGACAACCAGTCTTGGGCGCATAACCAGTACGGCAATGCCGGGACGGTGATGATGCAGGCGTGGGAGAAGCTGAAACAGCGGAACCCGCAGGCCAAGCTGGTCTGCATCGACATCGCCCCATACGGGACGACCCAGGCGAAAGAGCGTGCCGATGTGCTGAACATCGGCGGGTTCTCGGACACGGTCTTTGACCAGATTGCCGCCTTTGCGGGTGGCGAGATGGGACCAGACCACTGGGTTGGCCAGATCGAAGCCATTGACGTTTGAGAACGGGTCAGGCGGTTGCGCCTGACCCAATCGAAGGAAGAAGGGAATGACTGATTTTGTAACGGGCTGCACCCATTTCGGGCATGCCAATATCATCAGGTTGGCAAACCGCCCGTTTGCTGATGTGGACGAGATGGACCGGACCCTGATCGCCAACTGGAACGCGGTCGTGAGACCCCGGGACACGGTGTATCATCTGGGCGATTTCGCCTTTCGGGGTGGGCCGGATGAGGAATATCTGAAACGCCTGAACGGTCGGATCATCCGCCTGCAGGGCAATCATGACCCCAATGGCTGGGGCGCGGATTACATGCGGGTCAAATGCCACAAGACCCGCGCGGTCCTGTTTCACTACCCGATTGAGGAGTGGGACGGCTGGTACAGAGGGGCGGTGCATCTGCACTGCCATACGCACAAACCTGAATTTGTTTCGGGGGAACGGCGTGGAAATGTGGGGGTTGATGCTACTGGTTTCGCCCCGATGAAATTGGAAGAGGCAGTCGCGAGACTGCTGGAATAGAAAGGAATGACTGACCCGGCGAATGCTGGTGGAACTACAGGGATAGAGCGCCGGTCCGCACGGGCCGGAGGTCGCGGGTTCAACTCCCGCTATCATGCAGATGATGTAGCTCAGTGAACGTTTCATCCCCGCTTGTCGCCGGGACCGACACACAAACACCTTGGCAAATGCCGATGGAACTACATCCAGGACGCGATGCCGGTTCTGCTTGCAGATCACGGGCGCGTAAGCTGTTTCATCAAACCCTTGTTGCCAAGACCCGAAATCACTGGCGAATGCCAAAGGAACTACATCGCACCAAAGCGGGATCACCCGAGGGTTCAACTCCCCTCTTGCGACACGCCCAGACGGAAAACCATTTCTGCGGAAATGGGGGCGGGGCCCCGAAGCTGTTTCTTTACTCTTGTCGCCAGACCCGAAACTTCCGGCAAATGCTGGTGGAACTACATTCTTAGTGTCGTGGTCGCGGGTTCGAGTCCCGCCCCGAGAGGGTAGCTCAGCTGGTAGAGCGCGAATGTTTCACTGTACCCTTGTTGCCGGACCCAAAACCAAACCCTGGCGAATGCTAGTTGGAACTACATTACGAATGTCGAGGTCGTGGGTTCGAATCCCACCCCTGCTTCCATGGCAGGGTAGCTCAGCGGAGAGAGCGCGTAACGTTTCACCTATTCTTGTCGCCGGGGCACTGGATCACCCCCTTGCGGGGCCAAATCGAGTGGTGCTAAAAATGTGTCGCCCATGACGGCCCCGTTCGGGATCAAAACGGCCAGGGATTAGCTCAGTCTGGTAGAGTGCTGCATTCGGATTGCAGAGGCCGGAGGTTCAAATCCTCTATCCCTGACCACCCAAACCGGAGGAATGCCCGTGGGACTACATCTAGCCAAAATGTCAGCGTCTCACTGAACTCTTGTCCTCCACTATTCGGCTGTAGCTCAGCGGCAGAGCGCCTGACTGTTAATCAGGATGTCGTAGGTTCGACCCCTACCAGCCGAGCCAATATTGGAAGGTAGCTCAGTTGGTAGAGCAACGGTTTTTGGTACCGCAGGTCGCAGGTTCGAGTCCTGCCCTTCCAGCCAAAGTTGAAGGGAAAACATCCGGGGGAATGCCCGTGGGATTACATCGCTCTAAAACGGTCGCCGAAAGGCATCTCACGATATCCTTGTCCCCCGGACCTACGAGTTGGAAATGCCTGCAGGATTACAGGTAGACGCAGCCCCAAGGGGCGGGGCCATCAGGCCCGTGCTGGTTCAACCCCAGCCCGGAGCAATCCGGTGGCGGAAAATCATCCTGCAAACGCCTTGTTCCGATCGTGGTTTGATTTGAGAGTGAACGAGATGGAACTGAAGAAAGATTTGGCACTTTTCGAAGCTGCCTGGGGTGCCTTGAACGGGCAAACCGCGCCTTTTGCCGGCTACCGCTTTGAAAAGCGCAGGGGCCAACTTAGCCCGTTCCAGCTTGCGCGACTTGATGAACCTTTTCGTCGACGGGCACGTTTCATGCCGACCGAGCCGAGAACCTGGCTTGCCCGGATGTTCGCAAGGGCCCCGGTCGTCGATTTGGCATCGAAATTGGAAACAGAGCCAGACGCGGCGCTGTTGGCGCTGCACGCCCCTGATGGAATGCTGCGTGAACGTGCGGTTCAGACGGCGCCAATGAATGACACCGCTGCGGTGACGGCGCTTCTTTTGCGTTGCAATGATTGGGCGGCCCCAGTGCGGGACGGGGCGTTCAAGCGATTGCAAACCGTTTTGGGCGTTTTGGATCAGCGTGCACTGGCACCGCTAAGTTTGTTTGTTCTGGATCGCAGTGTTCGCTGGCGACGCGGCGGGGCGAAGGTGCTCGAAAGAATGAGCGCACATCCCGCTTGGCCATCCGCTGTCAAAGCCATGCTGATGACGACGACAAATGGCCCGCTGGCCAAGACGCTACGCCAACTTTTGCGTCATCCTGAATTTGACTGGGCGCTGCCAGAGCTGGCAATGAGTGCCAGCTCTGCATTCGTTCGTGCTGTGGCCACCGAAACGCTGCTGGACGAAGCGGCCCGTTGGCTGGATGGGCACGAATGGGTTTGGCATGACAAGGTATTCAATCTGCGTCGCAAGGTGAATCTCTATGCCAAGCGACAGGTTGTCGTCACAGATGAAACGAAGCGTCTTGTTCTGAGGTCTGCCTGCTTTGACAAAAGCGCGAAAGTCCGATGCCTCGCCGCAGACTTTTTCATCAAGGAAGGTCCGCCAAGTGAGGCCGCGTTGTTGGCGCTTCTGCGTGATGACAAGGCGAAGACGGTGCAGGAACGGATGGCGTATTTTGAAAAGAAATGGGTGAGAAATCCGTCCGCCCAAGAAAGAGTAAGACAATGACACAAGTAGAAATCACAGGTGAAACCCTCAAGGAATGGGGCCATACACCCGGCAAGGAATTTGGCCGTGCGCTGGAAATTGCGCAGGCTGCGGCCGCTGCTGGCTATAAGTTGGACCAGATCAGGGCGAAGCTTGATACGATGAAGCCGCCGCCTCCTCCGCCCACGCTGCCGTTGCAGAAGGCGGGTGATGTGCCGTTTCATTTCAATATCGAAGCGTCAGATGATGCTGACGAGATCAGGAACCTCGAACAGGTGCGTGAAACGATGACGGCTGTCATGCGCACCCCCACGGTCGCGGCGGCTGCAGTGATGCCTGATGCCTGCCCTGCCGGTCCTGTCGGGACGATCCCGGTGGGCGGTGTCGTGGCGGCCTACAATGCGATCCATCCGGGGATGCATTCGGCGGATATCTGTTGTTCCGTCATGATGACCGATTTGGGCAAGATTGACCCGAAAGCGGTGCTGGACGCCGCCGAGCAGGTGACCCATTTCGGCCCCGGCGGGCGGCCCAATGGCAAGCGGTTCACCATGTCGCAAAATCTGATGGATGAGTTTCGGGAAAACAGGTTCCTGAACAATCCCAAAGTCTTGCGCATGGCGGTCGAACATCTGGGCACCCAAGGCGATGGCAACCATTTTCTGTTTGTCGGCCGGTCGCGCAAGACCGGGCGGACGGCGATTGTGACCCACCACGGCTCTCGCGGGCCGGGGGCGGTGTTGTACAAGCTGGGGATGGAAGTTGCGGAGAAATACCGCAGGCGGCTGTCGCTCGAGACGCTGAAGCAGAATGCCTGGATCCCGGCGGATAGCGAGGATGGCCGCGAATACTGGGCCGCCCTGCAACTGATCCGCAAGTGGACCAAGGCGAACCATAACGCGATCCATCAGGCGACCGTGGAAGGGTCCAAGGCCCAGCCGGGCGACCGGTTCTGGAACGAACATAATTTCGTCTTTCGGCGGGGTGATCTGTACTACCACGGCAAGGGTGCCACCCCGGCCTGGGGCGATTATGCCCATGATGCGACGGGTCTGACGCTGATCCCGCTGAACATGGCGGAGCCTGTGCTGGTCGT
Organism: Yoonia sp. R2-816; assembly: GCF_046762905.1. Lineage (NCBI taxonomy): Bacteria > Pseudomonadati > Pseudomonadota > Alphaproteobacteria > Rhodobacterales > Paracoccaceae > Yoonia > Yoonia sp. R2-816. The sequence continues at coordinate 251,815 of NZ_JBKQXN010000329.1, forward strand.
GAAAGGCAAGGATGCGGATCATGCGCTGGGCTTTTCGCCGCACGGGGCGGGGCGCAATTTCTCGCGCTCCGAACACAAGCGGCGGTTGGGCGAGGTGACGCCAGAACAGGCGCTTGCCGCGGAAACGGCGGGTCTTGATATCCGCTTTCCTGCGGGTGCTGTGGATGCGTCTGAACTGCCGTCGTCCTACAAGAACGCGGGGTCGGTTGTGCGCCAGATCGACCAGTTCGGGCTGGCCGAGATCGACGATTATATCGATCCTTATGGCTGCATGATGGCCGGGGATATCCCGCCGTTCTGGATGGACAAGAAAAAGAGGAAGGGGCGGCGTTGAGCCGCCCCCATGAATGATGAAACAGGCAAGTAAATTTCTGAGCCTTGTGCTCCGCCATGACCCGGGAAAGATCGGGCTGGTTCTTGATCCCCAGGGATGGGTGGATGTTGACGATCTGCTGGCGGCCCTGGCACGCACGAACAACGCCATGACGCGCGATACATTGTTTGAAATCGTCGCCACATCCGACAAGAAGCGGTTCAGCCTGTCTGATGACGGAAAGCGCATTCGTGCAGCGCAGGGTCATTCCGTACCAGTTGATCTGGGACTGGTGCCTGTGACACCGCCTGATGTCTTGTATCACGGGACTGCCACCACATCAGTCGCATCGATTATGGCTAATGGGTTGCTGCCCGGGAGCCGCCAGCAGGTACATCTGTCGGCGGATACCGACACCGCAATCAAAGTTGGTATGCGCCATGGTAAGCCTGTGATCCTGCAGATCAAAGCAGGCCAGATGTCAAAGGACGGTCATTTATTCTTTCAGGCAGACAATGGTGTCTGGCTGACTGATCAGGTTCCAGCTACTTATCTGTCCGTCGACTGAAACGAAACGGGCCACCATCCAGCAGAGGATGGCGGCCCGAATTCAACTATCTAAAGCTGCTGATCAGTCGAAGACTGCTGCCAGTTTGTCGATGCCGATGCCTTCTTTGATCTCGCGCAAGCGGGCATAGATCAGGGCCGAACCGATGCCGGACAGACCGTAGATAAACGCATTCAGGGCTGCAAAAAGCAGAATGCCAATAGCAATGCCAACGGTACCTGTGCCGAAAATCGGAACGATGATACCAACGACAAATCCGACAATCATGCCGATTATGATTGTGCAGATGCCCAAAAGGACCAGCGCACCGATGATTGGCCAGCGGTATTCTTTGGTCAGTTGTGCCGAACGGCTCATGCCACCAAAGCCGACCCCTTCGATCATGATGGCGGGGGTAGTGACCGAATACATCGCATAGATGATCAGGCCGGGGATAATCAGCAGCAGAAAGCCGATACCGGCGAGGATACCGATAACCAGCGACAACACGGCGATGGGAACCACAGCCTTGATCGCAGGCGAGATGTACTTGCCTGGCGTAACCGGGTTACCCAGCTTGGCGTCATAGGCCATCTGTACCAGGAGGGCGATTGTGATCCCCTGAATGGCCAACTGCAGCACAGTTGAGATGACGATGCCGGATATTGATGGACCTGCAAACGGGTCACCCGCAGCGAAGGGGTCTGCGGATCCGATGCCGAGCGTCAATTCGGCCCCATTCATAAAGACCGAGATCAGAAGCCCGATCAGAGACGGGATAAAGCCAAGGATCATGACCGCCAAGATGTTGCGGAACAGGATTGAGAAGCTTTCCGATACGATGCGTCCGACACCAAGTGCGGCATTTGCGGAAAGGGAAGGGTTGCTTGTCATAAAGGGTCCTTTTTCGTTGATAGGTCCGCCCGGATCAGGGACATTTGGACGGCGTTTAAATATTTCCTTTGCTACATCGGCGAATAATCATGCCGAAAAAAGGCATGAAAATGACGATGGATCAGGGTTGCAGCAAAACTGCATCACTTCTCATCGTCTTGTTCTGCGTGAAATTTGTTTTTGCGCCGTTCGCCGAACAATTGCTTCTGTTCCAGATGCGCGCGCTGGGCGTTGTAGAAGGCGCGCAGGAAGGCGACCCTGTCGGGCGCGCTGACAGGATCGGCATAGCTGATCTTGCGCCTGATCTTTTCGATGACGGATTCAATCGTGGCGTTCTGGTGGGCGTTCATCTGGGCACTGGTCCGGTTTTCCTGCGCGCGCAGCAAATCCTCAAGCGTTTGCAATTCGAACGCCCCGTAATGGTCCAACTGGTGTGACAGGAAGGTGAATTTGCCCTTTTTCAGCTGCGGCTGCGGTACGGATTGCGCCAGATCCTTGAGCAGGACGGGCATCGGCAGGTGGATCACATAGGTGCCTGCGATCATATCACCCAACCGCTGACGACGCTTGTTCAGCACCGGGACGAGCAGGGTGCCGATGATCCAGGCAAATGCGATCAGCGATGCAATGGGAGAGGCCGCATCGAGTGTAAAGAGCAAGGTGCCGGGCAGAAAAATCTCGGCTTCTTTCATGAGGTTGCGCACGACAAGGGAATGCGCGCTGAGCGACAGACCGTCATGTGACACGACTTTGATTTTCATGAGTTTCTTGCCGAGTGTCTGGCCGTTCCATGCCAGTTCGGTCAGCACGTAATAGGGGATGCGGATGATGAAAAAGAGCATCATGCCCACCGCGCCCAGTGTCTGTGGTGAGGTCAGATTGATCATCGCCAAAAGAATGATGATGGCGATGGCGCCGATCCCGGTGATCAGGATGTCAGTGATCTGGGCTGCCATGCGTGCGCCGACGCCTGCGACTTCAAGGTGCAGCGGCACGCCTTCGGGCGGCATCAGCTCGTCCCTATTGTAAAGCGCTGGCTTCTTCTTTTCCCGCCGCCGCCACTTCATGACCGCGCCCTCCCGCCCAGCGCGAACCAGAGCAGCCAGAGCAGCCCGATCCCCCAGCCGATGGCCAGACGGGTGTTCATATCTTGGATCAATTGACGCCCGAACCCTTCCAGTAGTGCTGCGGCGACCAGCATGACGGCGGCCACGATGGCCAGTTTTGCAGCGTCTCGCCCGGCCTGCCTGAGCGATTCAATCCGGCTGAGTTGGCCAGGAAACAGGATTGCGGCCCCCAATTGCAGCCCGCCGCCGCAGGCGATGCAAATGGCGGATAGTTCCGTGACCCCATGAATGGATAGCCAACCGGCAATGTCCCAGCCCAGCCCCCGATCGACGTGAAGGGCGATGAAAGACCCGAAGATCAGCCCGTTGTAGAATGTCAGCGCGATGGCTGGCGCACAAAGGAAGACACCTAGCCCAAAGACAAAAATCGCGATCCGGGTGTTGTGCGAGAACAGAAAGGTCGCAAAGGCCCCAAGCCCGGAGGCATCAGGATCCTCGTCATAGATGACCGACCGCAGGTAGGACGTTGATGCGTCCGGTCCCCGTCCGCCCGCCAGTTCAGGCGGCATCATGACATAGTACCAGGCCGGGTCTTCGAAATAGAGCAGATAGCCCGCCAGCGCACCCAGCCCCATGCAAAGGAACCCAAGCGCGATGAACAGCCATGACCGTCGCATCGCTTGCGGTGCGCCCCGGCGCAGGAATCGGCTGAAGACGCCACGCACGCTTTCCTGTGGGGCGTAGACGCTCAGATACGCGCGCGCTGTCAGCGCCTCGAGGTAATGCAGCAGCGCCTTGTCGAGCGAGATTTCGCGGGCGATGGCCAGCGATGTCGTCCCCTCGCGGTAGAGGGCGGCGAGATCGCGCGCCTCGTCAAAGCTCATCCGGTGCAGACCCTGGCTTTCGGCCTTGGCCACCAGTTTTTCCAGCCGCGCCCAGTCTTCTTCGCGTTCCTTGCGAAACCGGGCCGAGCGGATGAGATCAGGTTGTTCCATCAGATCAACTCTTTGGCTTTGATTTCGAGGTAGTGCGAGATCAGTTGCGCGGTGACCTTGCCCGGTTCGGTGTCAATCACGGTCACCCCAAGCCGGGTCAGACGTTCCAGCACGATGCGGCGTTCATTGATCGACTGATCGGCGGAAACCAGTTGCGCGACCCCGGCCATGTCAGCGGGTGGTTCGCCGGTGAGCGCCTCAAGCTGGGGGTCGCGCATGGTTACGAAAATCACCAAATGCCTGCGGGCCAGGATGCCGATATTTTCGATGAGCAGTTCGGCCGAGGTCGTATCAACGAAGTCAGTGAAGACGATTATCAGGCTGCGCTTGGGTGTTCGCGCGTTCAGCTCTGTCATGGCCAGCGTGTGGTTTGTCTCACGGCTGACATAAGACAAATCGGCGGTGCGCGTGCGCATCTGCGCAAAGGCCAGCCGTCCGGGTGCAGGGGCAGAAAAAACACGCGGGCGCACATCATAGGAATAAAAGCCCACCAGATCGCCACCGATTGTTGCCGCCCATGCGGTGGCAAGGGCTGCGGTGATGGCGTGGTCGATTTTGGGCATGCCGCCGATTTCTTCGCGCATCAGATACCCGTTATCGAGCGCGATGATGACGTGGTGGTTACGTTCGGCCCTGAGCTCCTTGGCCACCAGTGACCGGCGGCGGGCGGACCGTTTCCAGTCGATGGATTTGACGTCCATGCCATGCACGAAATCCTGCAACTGGTGAAATTCCGACCCTTCGCCGATGGCGCGGTTTTCCTTGATCCCGAACAGTGCTGAGTTGACCGACGTGGTGATTTGGCCCGATTCGATCAGCCGAATGTTCGGTACGACCTTCAGTTCCAGTCCAAGAGGGACCTTTGGCACAAACTCGAACAGGCCGAAGCGGGACGACCAGAGGAGCCAAAGCTGTTCGCAGCGCCAGGTTCCCCGCCGCACGGCACGGCAGGTGATCTTTGCCTTAGCGGTGCCTTTGGCGGCCGGGGCGAATGTGATGTCCAGTTGGCCCGACAGGCCATCGGGCCATTCGATCTGCCCTTTCAGGCCTTTGGGCGCATTCTGGGCCGTCAGAGTCAGATCGACATTTTCACCCACAAAGACTTCTGGTGGGTAATCAACCGCGACAGCCTTTCCCCGCGACAGGGACAGAGCAAGATCGATGATGACTGCGGCCCCAAGGATGACCCACAGCCCAATTGCCGCGCTCATGGGCGCGTCGCCGACGAAGGTCGCCAGCAGCGACATCAGCAGGGCACCCCCGCCGAAGATCAGCAATCTGCGGGATGGACGGATCAGCGGGGGGCCTCGATCTGGTCAAGAATGTTTTCAAGGACCTGCACGGCGTTACGACCTTCGATTTCGGCTGTCGAGCCAAGCACGATCCGATGGCGCAGCGCAGGCACGAACAGGCGTTTCACGTCGTCAGGGATGGCAAAGTCCCGACCGGCCAGTGCGGCGGCGGCGCGGGCAGCGGTGGCGATGGCATCTGCCGCACGGGTGGAGGCCCCGTAGGAGATTTCAGCATTCTCGCGCGTTGCCCGAACCAGCCGCAGGATGTAGGCCAGAATGTCGTCTTTCAGGATGATACTGTCGATGACCGCACGGCTTTCCGCCAATGTTTCGGCACCCATGACCTTATTTTTGCCGTCCATCGAGGCGCGGGATTCGATCGGTTCGGCGGCGTGGGCCTGCAGTATTTCCATTTCGACCGCCTCGGGCGGGAAATCGACAACCAGCTTGAACAGGAAACGATCCAGCTGCGCCTCGGGCAAAGGATAGGTGCCTTGCTGTTCAATCGGATTCTGGGTTGCAACGACGATGAATTCGTCGCCAAGCGAATGGTCGGTGCCGTCGATACTGACCATGCGTTCGTTCATCGCCTGCAGCAGGGCTGCCTGAGTTTTGGGCGGGGCGCGGTTGATTTCGTCGGCCAACAGCACCTGGCTGAACACCGGCCCTTTGGTCAGAGTAAAATCGTTGGTCTGGAAGTTGAAGATCGAGGTGCCAAGCACGTCGCCCGGCATCAGGTCAGGCGTGAACTGGATGCGTCCAAAATCCAGATCAAAGGCGGCGGCAAAGCTGCGGGCCAGCAGGGTCTTGGCAGTGCCGGGCGGCCCTTCGAGCAGGACGTGACCGCGCGCGAAAAGCGCGACCAAAAGCATATCGACGATCTCTTCCTGACCGCGAACGGTTTTGGCGATCTCGTCCCGCAGGGCATCGGCGCGGGTGCTGAGTGTTTCAAGTGTCATGGGCGAGTTGCTCCAATGTTCGTTCAAAGGCGTTGACGTAGGTGATGGCTTGTGTGGATGAAATCTGTGGCGGCAGAGATCGTATTTCGGCCAGAAGGGTGCTCAGGTTTTCGGCTTGTGCCGGGTCGGAGCGGGCGATGTATTTGAGATATGCCGCTTCCTTTGCTGCAGCCCCCGGATAGGCCGCGCCAAAGATGGCTGAACTGACGGCTGTGATCCTTGCCGTCACATAGTCGGACAGCAACGCCCCATCCTGACCGGTCAGCCGCATCAGGCGGGCGCGAGCGGCAATCGCCTGCAGCTTGCTGGCGCCCAGTTTTGATTGTGGCATACCGATGGGGCCATACCGCAACCCGGACCGCCACAGCACAATCAGCATGAGGATCGCGCCACCCAACCAAAGGACCGAGAATGGAAATTCGAAAAACCGCTTCAGATCGGCCCATGTCCGGTCGCGGGCAACAACCTGGCTGTCTTCGGTGATCCAGACGCTACGGCTGTAATCGATCAGGATCTTGCCGTCTTGCGCCAGGCTGGGCAGCAGGTCTGCCGCGATCAGGGCATTGTCGCCAAGACGCAGGCCGTGATTGCTGAAAAGATCCGGATCGGACAGGACGAGGATATCGGCGCCACCGCCGCTGGTGCACCAGCCCAGAACCATTTCACCGACATCGCCGATGATCGGAGCGCAACCGTTGCCATCAAAGACCTGTGCCACATAAAGCCGTGCCGTCAGGCGGGTTCCATCGATTGCGGTATAGGCGAAGTCATTGAAGGGGCGCGGTATGTGCCGCAGCTTTCCGACCGACACACCGGCCACATCCTGTAGCGTGTTTTGTGCGGCAGTTCTGTCAACCAAAAGCGCGGGATGGCCCAGCCCGGTCAGGCGCAGGCCGGTCCGCCATTTGGGCAGAACCACCATTGTTTGCACAAGATCTGCCCTGCGCCCGATGCCAAACTGGTCCAGATCATATTCGTCTTGCTGGAAAATCAGCTCTTCCTTGGTCTGCGGGGCAACCCGGTCTTCGCCAAGATCAGTATCGTAAAGCGGCATCACCAGAAGGCCGATGGTATCCGCGTCAATTGTCCAGCCACCAGCGAAGCTGTTGGCGTCGTGGCCCTCGCTCGACAGCCACACCTGCAATCCGTCAAACCCGGTGGCAGACCCGCGCAATTGCTGCTGTTGTTGGCTTGAGAAGAACCACAGCACTGCAAGGCCAAGCATGGCGAAAAGGCCGATGAATAGCATTTCGGGGCGTAGTGGCGTGGCCTTGGGCTGGTTTGTGCTGTCACTCATCCCGACAACTCCCGAAACAGCGGGCTGATCTGTTCGACGTGACCCTTGAACTCGGGTTCTGTCACATCGCGTCCGCCAAATTGGACCCGTTCACTGGCGCGAACCAGATTGCGCAGGGCCGCGAGATGGTTTTGGTCGGCGGGAAGACGGCGCAGGGCATCACGGCTTGTCCAGCTTTGCTGCAGCAAAAGCCCGTTGGCGGTGACCGCGACGCGCAGCGCATTCTGTGCCAATGCAACCAACGCATCGCGCCGGTCTGCCATGCTGAGAATTTCCTTAAGGCTGCGCGGTGGCGCATCTGACGGTTTTTTGGCGCTTCTTCGGCCCTGACGGGCATTTACGTGCGGATTGTCGGCATCGGGGTTCAATGCCACCAGGAACCCGCCGCCAAAGCGCGCGAAAAGATAGATGATGCCAGCGATGATAAGCGCAGCGACAATGGCCGACGGCCATCTGATGTTGTTGCCATTGATACCGCTTGGGTCCGAGCGATCAGGTTCCGGTTCGGGTTGTTGTGCCGTTTCCAGTGGGGGGACCGCCGCGGTGGGATCGTAATAGGCGACATTGGGATCAATGCCGCTCCGATTGATGGCGTTCAGATAGGCGTCGCCTGACGGTCCGATTTCAGCGGGGGATTGAACCGCCTCCTGCGGCGTTGCGGGGAAACCGCCCAGCAATAGAAAACCGGTAAGGATCAAACAACCGAAGCGATGCATTTGGCGGTGATACCCTTGATGGAAACTGCGCCGCAAACGTGATGTTAGATCATGTGCTGACAATGGCGCGGATGTGACATCAATACGTCAGTTCAGTCCCGTGACATCTAGCGGGTGACGGCCACATGATCATCGTCGCCCTGCAACTGACGTTCGAAGACCAGAAAATCATAGTAACCGCAATTCGGTGCATGGGGGTAATTGCGGCAGGTATCCGGGCGGCCCTCATACACTGTGCATCGCCGCTGCTCTTCGTCAAAGAATGTGCAGATTGTCCCGAAATGCCGATCCGGTTTGTGTTTGAGAAGAAGGGGATACCGGCTTTTGCCGTGAAACTGACCATATTTTGTGTGCCGGGTGATGACATCGTCCGGCGCAGCGCCAAGGTGATCGGACAGCCGGACCAGATCCGCGTCGGTCAACGGGATTTCGTCATAAGTGCAGCAATAGCCGGGGCAATTCGTGCAATCAAAGCCGTCAGGTCGCAAGCGGATCTCCATCTATGGTGCAGACGATGCCCAGCTGCACCTCTCGTCGCTGAGGTTAAAGTATTTTGCTGACCGATCCAGCAAATGATCGTTGTTCTATTCACTTGACCGGGCGTCACGAGCGAAGCATGCTCTTATGTAGTTAAAAGGAGAATGGCTTTGAGCGATCTTACATTATTTGTACTTGAAACAGACCTGAGCGAATTGTCACCGGAGCATCTTGGAAAAATCGAAGAAATTTTGCTGCGATCCCAGAACTCTGCAGTTGCCCAGATCGAGGATATCACGGCGGCACTGAAATGCCTGCATGACCTGCGTGCGGGTGGCGGCGGCACCAAGAAGACGCCGACGAAGAAGAAAAAGAATCCCACCAAGAAAACACCCGGTAAGGAGACCCCGGAAGAGGCACCGCCACAGCCGGATGAAGAAGCGCCAACGCGGAAGAACCCTCATAAGTAAGAGGATGATTTTGGGGCCGACAGCCATGCTGGCCCCAGACGCTTTTTCACGACCTTTGTGCGGCGTCTTTCATGGCACCGACAAACGCCTTCATTGATGGACGTCCCGTAACGCGCGGCGCGTAGGCGTTTTCCCAATGCCGGATCGCATCAGGTATGGCATCGCAGCCCCAGGCCTGTCGCAGCTCTGGATCGGCATCATCAAGTGCGGCAAGGCATTCTGTCGCGATCATGAACAGGTCATCGACAAGCTGGCCCTTCTGGTCGCTGGTGTCCTTGTCCCAAAGCGAGCCGTTGATGTGCCAGCGTGATGCGGTGTGAAGGACGTTCAGCAAGCTGACGTAGAAACTGCCTACGCCAATGTAGTCTTCCAGAGTGTAGACGCGATGCGTGTACTTGCCTGGCAGAAAGATCGTTTCGCCCGGTTCGACAAAGAACCAGAACGCTTCATCAAGGGTCAAAAACTGTTCAAGTGAGAATGCCGCCCGGCCCTGCACCTCGACGCGCTCCACATCCTCGATCCCGGCTTCCAGACCTTCATATGTGTCCCAGGCAAACCACAGCTTCTTGCCGACAAAGCAATGGTTGCAGACTGCCATGTCGTCGGAATGTGAATCGGTCAGTTTACCGGCAGTACTGATCACCGAGGTCAGCATCTCCAATTCTTTGATCGGAGCGCTCGCCAGTGGCATCATGTTCCAAGGGGCCAGGAAATCCTGATCGAAGATGTCGCCCAAATCGCTGGTCCTGACCGGCAGATCGGTAATCCCGAGCACCGTGCCAGACGCGCGCCAGCGGCGCATGATCTCCGAGATTGTGAGGTGTTGCTGACTATCGCCACGCCCGAACCGCACCGGATAGCTGTCGGTGCTTTCACTGCGCAAAAGCCGTTTGACCACCCCGTCGGCACCGTTCTGAAATACGCCCATGGTGGTGGGTTGCAGTGGGTCAGGGAAATCGTCAAAAAGCGCTGGTTCCTGGCGCGCCATTTTATGAAACAAGGTCTGGCGATCATACGATGTTGGCGTCAGCTGCTTTGCGAAAAGCTGATCGGCGGATACGTTGTGCATCCGAAGCGTCTGGTCGTTACGGGCCAATTTTGTAAATGTCTGCAATGCCTCAGCTTCGGCAGCGAAGCGGTCATCGACTTCAGCATTATGCATCCGTGGAAATCCTTTTCATGCGTGCGTTCAATAATTCATTCGCCTGCAATAGGTCACGAGTAACCAAATTGTCCTTCACAGCCGTCAATGACTGCCTGAGCGTATCGGTCGTCTCGTCTGACATTCCCACTATTGTCTCTGATCTGGCAAGACTAATCGCGGCCCTCAATGCCAATGATGCAGCGCCTTGGCCTTTGGCAATACGCAGAGCGTCCAGAAAACACTGCCGTGCCCGTTGACGGTCTTCATCCGACCCCAGCAGCAGTAACTCGCCCTTGACCCGCTGCGCCTCGGGGGCATAGCAGGGTTGGCTTGCGATCAATCTGTCGATCCCATCCAGCCCTTCGTCGATCTGTCCGGTGCGCAGGCAGACCTTGGACAGCAGCAGTTTTGAAAATCCCTGATCCCATTTGTTGGCCATAAGGGCCGCGCCTTCATCATGCTGGCCGTTTTCGACCAGCGCCCAGCCCTTCAGGTTCTGCGCCCATTCGACAAAGAACGGATAATCCTGCTTCTTGGCGAGGCTGATGATCTCATCGGCCCGGCGGATCAGGTCATCGGGCATGGAGACAAAGTGCAGCAACGCGCCTGTCATCGACAGCGCGTAGATCAGCGAATGCTGATAGGCCAGTTCCCGGGCCATTGTGATTGAGCGGTCCGCATAACCGAGGGCCGCCTTAGCATCGCCAACGAACCAACGGTTCAATGCCAGGTACGACATGCTTTCCACGCCCGGATCTTCGCCGGTGCTGAGCGCCAGAGACTGGAAGCGGACGGGATCATAAATCTCGACAGATTTTTCCAGATACTTGCCTGCGCTTTCATGCTGTCCGCGCAGAACTGCGGTCACACCGCAAAGGTTATAGGCCACAAGGCAGGATACATCATCGCCGTTCTTGTTGGCGTATTTGAGACACATGTCCGCCAGCGACTGCGCATAGTCATAGTCGGACCCGACCTGCGCAGAATTCCACATCCCATAGATGATTTCGTGGAAATAGGATGGATCATCGAATGCTTCTGAAAGCGCCCAGGCCCGCTGATAGGCGTCTACCGTCTCGGACGCGGTGTAACCTTTCACACTGGTCAGGGCGGCCCCATAGGCCGTCAGCAAAGACATCTTGCGACGGATGCGGGTAGGTTCGTCGGGCTGCGTGTCAAGGATGTCGATCGCCCGCTTGAGATGTGCGGTTGCTTCCTTGGTGGCAGAATGCTCCATCGCGAAACGGCCGGCCTTTTCCCAGTAAGTGGCCGCGTTTTCAGCATCGCCAGCCCTGTCGTAGTGCTGTGCCAGAATTTCGGGCGCCTGTTCGACCACATTGGGAAATGCACTTTGCAAACTGGCGGCGATTTTGCCGTGTAATGCCTTGCGGTCGCTGCGGGTCATGCTTTCGTAAACGGCATCCTGCACCAGCGCATGCTTGAAGATATAGCTCGCCTCTGACCGGCGGCGATGTTGAAAAACAAGGCCGGCCTCGATCAGGATGGTACATCTGCGTTGGGCCTCTTGCTGCCCAATCTTCAGGACATCAGCCAGAAGTGCGCCGGAAAATTCCCGGCCGATGGTTGCAGCACAACCAACAGTGTTCCGCATTTCGGGAAAGCTGTCCAAACGCGACATCAGGGAATCATACAAGCTGGCCGGAATGGACATCTGTCCGAACGTGTCCGCAGGGTCAGTATTGCCGTCGGTACTGACATTGGCGCAGACGGTCTTTGTGATTTCCTCAAGGAACAACGGAATACCATCGGACTTTTCGAGGATCTGATCGACAAGCATGTCGGCCAACGGCACCTGAGGAGAGATATTGCGGATGATTTCACTGGCCTGTGACCGGGTCAGACGGCTGAGTTGCAGGCTGGTGACGTTGGGCAGTTTTTTGAAGGGCATTGCCTGATCATCCCGAGTGGTGACGATCAGCAATGCGCTGCGGGACTGGACCTGCACCGACAGAGCCTCAAGCAGTTCCAGCGATGTGGGATCGGCCCAATGGGCGTCTTCAAAGATGATCACAGTCGGACGAATATCAGCCGCGTGCAGCAAAAGCTTTGCAATACTTTTGAAGGTTTCCTTTTTCTGCCGCTCTGACGACATGGTGGGCAGGCGTTCGATATCACCCGGGATCGACAGAAGGTCGGCGAACAGCAAATGATCCTGCTCATCAGAGATGTTGCGCGTCAGAAGAAAGCTGTTCAGCTTCTTTGACTTTTCGGTCGGCGGATCGTTGTCGGCGATGGAGGCGCGGGTCAGAACATAGTCGACGATCGGGTGCAGCGAACTGTTGGAATAGTACGACGAACAGTTCAGCCGGATGCGGATGGTTCCAAACCCGTTCACCTTTTCAAACAACGTGTCAGCAGTGCGCGATTTGCCAATGCCAGCCTCACCAGACAGGATCACGACCTGCCCTTCGCCCTGCTGCGATGCATGCCAGCGATCTTCCAGCAGCCCGATCTCGTGCATCCGCCCGACGACCGGCAAATGCAGGCTGTCAACATAGCTGGCGAGCACCTCATCACTGCGGACGCGGCGGATCACCTCGAAGATGCTGACCTTGCCTTCAACCCCTTTGATTTCCACATCGGCGCGTTCGGCAAAGTGAAAGCGGTGCCGGGCGAGCGATGCTGTTGTTGCGCTGACCAGGACGGAGTTTGCGCTGGCAAGCGCCTGCAGGCGGGCGGCGAAATTGGGCGTATAGCCCAGAACGTCCACTTCTTTCAGGGCGCCGGTGGTGGTTTTGTTAACCAGCACCTTGCCGGTGGCGATGCCGACCCGGATGGCAAGGCTCTGGTTGATTGAGCGTGCCTTTGACTGCTGCAATTGCTCCATCGCGGCAACGATATCAAGGCCGGCAAGAATGGCGCGTTCCGCGTCGTCCTCATGGGCCTGCGGGTGGCCGAAATAGGCCATCAGCCCATCGCCCAGATGCTGCGCGACAAAGCCATCGTAACGCTCGATCGCTGCGGTCCAAAGCGCGCGGCACTCATTCAAGGCATCGCTCAGATCCTCAGGATTATGCCGTCTGGACAGGGCGGTCCAACCGACGAGATCGCAAAACAGTACGGTGATCTGACGATGTTCAGCGGTCATTGTTGCTATGTCGGTGGCAGTTGTGCTGCCGGTGCCGACGCCTGTCGGAGGACGCATTTTCAGCAATCGGCGCAGACGACGCCGGTCGCCCAGCGGCAGACCCAGTTCAATCAGGTCCGCCTCGCTCAGCTCTCCGACCACATCCATCTCAATGGCGGCGGCGCGAAACGTCTCGGCGTATTTTTCCAGATTGGCCTCACTGAGCCATTTTGCGATTTCCGACATTTATCGTTTTTTTGAGGCTCTCTTGATCCGAACTCCGGCTCAAGCGAGCCACCCCTGACCCCCTGCAAAACAGCTGACTTGTTCTTGCTGCCGCGTTCGCGGATCACCTTACGGCGTCCTGCGATTACAACAGCAATCCGCCAGACATGAATCCGGCAGCCACTTAACCGATTAAGCGCTGTCCGGCCTTGTTTGACAAGTCAGCTTCTCCTTACCTTTCAATAAGACCGAGCCATCATGTTGATGAGTTCTGTGTGATGGAAATCTTGTATGGGGGCATCAATGAATAAGGAGTACGGTGGGGGTGCCTTCGGTCTTCGTACCCGTTGCGCAGTGTAATGCAGAGCATCATTCTGATTAGCTGGTGACTTGCAAGGTTGACGTTTTTGAACAGTATGGGCACTGAATGAAAGGGATGCAGCCATGGCTGACGTTTTTACACACCCATGGCTTGGCAGCCTTTTCGGCGATGCCGCGACCAATGCGGCACTGGCAGCGCCGCAGCAATTGCACAACATGTTGGGGGTTGAACGGGCCTATACTGCCGCTTTGCATGCCACTGGTCAGATCTCGGCAGAAGCCGCGGCGGTGGTGGATGAACTGCTTGCCAATCCAAATCTCGATATGGACATGCTGCGGCAGGGCACTGGGCAGGACGGTATGGTGGTTCCCGCATTGATCCGCCAACTCAAGGCGCAACTGCCAGAGGAATTCCATGATGCGCTTCACACCGGGCTGACGTCGCAGGACGTGATCGACACCGCGTTTGTCCTGAGTATCAAGGCGATCATCGAGGATTTTCTGGGCAGGCTGCGCCGGTTGGTCAGTGATCTGCAGCAAATCAGTCAGACCCACGGTGACCGCATTTTGATGGGGCGCACCCGGATGCAGGCCGCTCTGCCCGTCAGCGTCGCCGATAGGCTGGATACATGGCGCATCCCGCTCGCGGCTCATCTGGATCGTTTGACGACGTCACGCCGACCGATCGAAATCCTGTCCATAGGTGGGCCTGTCGGCACACGGACTAACGATGACGTCGCCCGGCATATGGCTACCGCATTTCAGCTGGACCTGCCGGGAAAGGCCCCTCATGCCATGCGCGCCCATGTCGCCGATTTCGCGAATGTCCTGTCACTGATAACGGGATCGCTCGGCAAGATGGGGCAGGATATCGCTTTGATGGCGCAGCAGGGTATTGATGACATTCAGTTGTCCTCCGGTGGCCAATCATCGGCGATGGCACACAAGAATAACCCTATTCACGCCGAGCTTTTGATAACCTTGGCACGCTTCAACGCAACGCAACTATCCGGGATGCATCAGGCGATGGTGCATGAACAGGAACGGTCTGGCGCGGCGTGGACCCTCGAATGGATGCTTCTGCCACAGATGCTGCAGGCCACCGGGGCCGCGCTGAACAGCGCTAACGCCCTGTTGGGCAGTATTGAGCGTTTGGGCCATACATCTGACGGAAATTAACCTTTCTAAGGCAAAGTTAACGAATATTTCACCAATCTGGATTGGGTTATGCCCATAACCGGAATAGGGATTTCGTCTTGCGCCTTTTATCACTCATCCTTGCCATGGCCCTGTCGGGCGGGTGCGGCGCGGTATATCAAAGCCCGCAAGTGACCGCCGGGGCGCAGGTCGAGGTTGTCGATATCACGGAAGAGGTCGTCGCCAGGGCCAACAGTTCGATCTATCGGCCCCGCGCCCTGCCATCCGTTTTCGATGTCACAGCAGGTACCGGGACAGCCCCCCGCGGCAGTGGGCCAGTGCCAGAGGGCGCCTTGCCACTTCCCGCAGCAATGCCTAGTTTCCCCACCCGCATTCCGGAAGACGTGGACCCGGGTCCTTACCTGATCGGCGTCAGTGACGTTCTGCAACTGACCATGCCTGCGGCGGGATTGGCCAATGACGATGTGTCAGGTCGTTTTGCTGCCCAAAGCGCTGGTCAGGGTTACGCGGTACAGGATGACGGGGCGATCAACATTCCCAATGTCGGACGTGTCCAATTGGCTGGCATGACCCTGCAACAGGCCGAGGCGCTGTTGTTCCAGCGCTTTGCGGAAAGCCAGGTTGACCCTGTCTTCGGGCTCGAGATTTCTGCGTTTAACGCGCGAAAGGTGTCCGTTGGTGGCGCTGTGGCTGAACCGGCCGTCATTCCTGTCACCCTTACGCCGCTTTACCTCAACGAAGCCGTCGCGCGGGCGGGAGGCATGGCCTTGTCCGGCCAGCAGGACGGCGTTCTGCGGCTATACCGGGATGGCACGCTCTATCAGATCCCGTTGGACCAGTATCGCGCCCGGGCTGACCTGCAACGGTTGCGACTTAAGGATGGTGACAGTCTTCATATCGATGCAGACACCGATCTGACCCGGGCGCAAGCCTATTTCGAACAGCAGATTGCATTGGCACAACTTCGGGCAGAGACCCGCGAGACCGCCCTGCTCGAACTTTCGACAGAGGTTGCCCTGCGCCGCAACGAACTGAACGAGGCGCGCGAGACATTTCGCACCCGCGCCGATCTTGGGGCCATAACACGCGATTACGTCTATCTGATGGGAGAGGTCGCGAAGCAATCCCGCTATCCGCTCCCGTTTGAACAGCAGGCCAGTCTTGCCGATGCACTGGTTGGTGCAGGCGACGGGGTGCCGATTATCACAGGTGACGTTTCACAAATCTACGTCTTGCGCAGGCATGCAAGTGGCGTGACAGCGTGGCGTCTGGACGGGCGCAATGCGGCCAACTTCACGCTCGCCCCCCGGTTCGAAATGCGCCCCGGTGACATTATCTTTGTCGCCGAACAGCCGATTACAAGGTGGGGCCGGGTGCTGAGCCAGCTGACTTCGGGGTCTGCAAATACCAGCTTCACGCGGTCGCTTGACTGATTAGCGCAGCGTCACTTGCGCGCGGGCCGACTGCCCATCGGCATCAATCACGGTCAGTGAAGAAAAACCGACACCGGGGGCGTCGATATCAACCTGAGTGCGGTGCGTGCGGGCTACCGGTTGTCCGTTCGCTAGCCAGACATAGGGTGCGCGGCCATCGCGCACTTTCAGTGTCAAAAGCCCGTCTTCCAGCACTGCCCCGTCCGGTGGAAAGGCGATGCGGGGTGTATTGGTTGCCACCTCTGCCGCCCCGAATTGTTGTAAATGCCGGGGCAGTTGTGCGGTAGGCAGCATCAAGGTTTCATGCGGTGGCGGGCTGATCTGGTCCACCTGCGGCTTGATCCGGGCAAATGCGTCGAACAGGACCGGTGCCGCCAGATCGCCCCCGAAGGCGCCGGGGACCGGCGTGCCGTCCGGCCGCCCCATCCAGACGCCGACCACATGCCGCCCGTCAAAACCAAGCGCCCATGCATCGCGGTGCCCGTAGGATGTGCCCGTCTTGAAGGCAATCCCGGTCCCCTGCACATTCGGCGGGCGCGGCGCATCAAGCAGGATATCAGCGATATGCCAGGCGGCAGCGCGATTGATTACAGACCGGGGGGCAAAGCCGGGCGTTGCATCATCGTACCAGCGCAAATCGACGGCGGTGCCACCATTCCCGATCGCCGCATAAAGCCGCACCAGATCTTCGAGCGTCACGCCAACCCCGCCCAGCGCCACGGCAAGCCCCGGCGCACCGCCCGGCACCTGCGGGTCCGCCCCGGCGTGACGCAGCCCGGCGAGCAGGTGATGCGGACCAAGCGCCTGCGTGATGGCGACCGCCGGGATGTTCAGCGAATGCTGCAAGGCGGTGCGCACCCGCAATTCACCCCGATAAAGACCGTCGAAATTCTGGGGCGCGTAGCCATCAAAATCGGTGGCCCGGTCCGCGATCAGGGTTTCGGGATGGATCAGGCCCCGATCAAACCCCAATCCGTAAATCAGCGGTTTCAGTGTGGACCCGGGCGACCGGACGGCTTGCGTCAAATCGATGAATCCGCCGCCTGCATCGGCGCTGTAGGCGGCAGAACCAACACTGGCCAACATATGCCCATTTTGATGATCGGCCACGATCATGGCGATCTGCACACCGTCGGAGCGGCCCGCGACAGCATCAGCCGCCAATCGTTCCAGCGCCACTTGCAATGGCAGGTGCAAGGTCAGGTCATGCCGATTGCTGTCGGGCCGTTCCGTGACTGCCCTATCCGCCAGGTGGGGTGCGAATGCAGGCAAGATGTGCCGCGTGGGCCGCACGGGGTCGCGCATGGCGGCGGTGACTGTTGCATCATCCAGCAACCCGTCGGAGTGCAAACGCTGCAGTACCATGTCGCGGGCGGCTGTTGCTGTGTCGGGCGCGCGGTCAGGCCTGCGCGTCTCTGGCGACTGCGGCAGGGCGACCAGCAGGGCCGCCTGCGCCGGGGTCAATCTGCGCGGTGGTCTGTCGAAATACGCGTAAGATGCGGCGCGCACCCCTTCGATATTGCCGCCGAAGGGCGCGCGGTTCAGGTAGAGCGCAAGTATCTCGTCCTTGTTCAGGTGGCGTTCGAGTGCCAGCGCGACTCGGATCTGGCGCAGTTTGCCGGACCATCGACCGGTGCTGCCATCTTCCAGAAGGCGGGCAACCTGCATTGTCAGGGTCGATCCGCCCGACACAACCTTGCCATTCCAGAGGGCCTGTCCGATAGCGCGTGTCATGGCGAGCGGGTCGACGCCGTTGTGGTGATCGAACCGCTTGTCTTCGTAGCGGATCAGCATTTGCAGATAGGTTGGATCCACCTCCTCCACCGTCACGGGCAATCGCCAGCGGCCGTCAGCGACGGTGTAGGCGCGCAGCAGATGGCCGTTGCGGTCGCGCAGTTCGGTGCTGACGGCGACCTGCAAGGGCGGCAGAACCGTTGCATCAACCCACCGGTCCAACCCGTCGCGGGCTATGGCACCGGCCCATAGGGCCAATGCAAGGATGAAGACCCAGCGTGTCACTGGGAAATCGTAACCTGACCGGTATCGGTGCGCGCTCGCATCTGCGGGCGGTACATATCCTCAACCGAGGCGGCGGGATGATGGAACTGTCCGGGCGACACCGCCCGCACGATGTATGCCAGTTGAAACGCCTTGTTTGATCGCCAGTCGACGGCGGCCAGGAACCGGTCGGTGCGGAATTCGGCGTTTTCGGCACGGGTCAGGTCAAGCCCTTGCAGGACGGGAACCTCGCCGCCGGATAACAGGTTCGGGTTGTCGATCTCGAACCCGGCAGGTAGCGGATCATCGACCATCAGCCGTGCCTCTTGCCTGCCAAAGGGACGTACACTCAGCACCGCAACCAAACGTGTGCCCACAGGCACGTTGCCCAGACTGACCTGTTCACCCTCCATGGTGAAATAGGTCCGACCGATCGCATACCCGTTGCCGCCTGCCGGTTCGGGTTGGTCAGGCACACCAAATGTCGTCACGGTAATTTCGGTCGGGCGGTCGCCGGTATTGGTGATCGCCACCGGGGCGGCGTTTGCTTGCGCATCGCGCAGTTGCACCACAGGTCCATCAGGGGCCAGCCCATCAATCGTCAGACCGGTCTCGCGCAGATCATCGACCAGCGCATTGGCGGCAAGAAGTGTCCATGCAGCCTCTTGCGTTGATGCGCGGGCCGCGTTGTTGCCGATCCGCGTCAGCAGAGAGTCGCGGTCAATCGCGTTGCTGCCCGCCTCAACGGCAAGTGCGAGAACGGCCGCCGTATCACGCCGATATGACCCGTAGTCAGAACGCCAATTCAGTTGCTCTTCGCGGGCAAACCGGGCCTGCAAGCTGCGCCCGGCGCGGGCAAACATGGCATCTGCCCGTGGCTGGTCGCCATATTGGGCCAGCGCCGCGCCAAGCTGCGCTTGCGCGAGCGGCGACGTAAAAGCCCCGCCTTTCTGATCCGCATAGTAGCGCAGATCACCAACCGCAGCCTCACCTTCGCGCGCCAGGACATAAAGCGCATAGGCCAGATCATATCCACCGCTGTCGAAATCGGGATAGTAGTTCACAGCGTTGCGCAGATTGGCGACCGCATTGTCATAGGCTACATCCGGTACTGCGTATCCCGCTGCGCGGGCACGCGTCAGGAAATCAGTGACATAGGCATCCAGCCACAAATCACCAGAGCTGGGGCGCCAGAGGCCAAAGGCCCCGTTGGCCGCCTGATTGGCCGTGATCTCGCCAATGGCCTGATCGATCCTTTCGGCAATCTTGTCACGGGTCGCCAGACCCATCGCCGTCGCGACACCATCGAGGTAGAGCAACGGCAGTGCGCGCGATGCGATCTGTTCGGTGCAGCCATATGGATAGCGGTCAAGCGCGTTCAGCAGGCCCGGCGCGTCGAACCGCGCCAAGGGTCCGGCGGACAGCGTGGCCTTGCCGGTGCCTGTGGCCAGCCCGTCAAACACATCATCGTTAAAGGTGAACGTGCTGCCTGCGGCCAGGGTGAATCGGCTGATCCGGCTGACCTCGGGATCGTTGACCACAACCGGGACGTTGAGCGATTTGGTCAGGCTGCGCCCGTCCGGCGTGGTCAGGACCACGTCGATTGAATGATTGCCCGGATCGAACGCCGCAAAGGGGATTTCGAACACCTGCTTTCCACCCTCAGCCAGCGTGAATGTTGCCGGTATCTGCGAGACCATGCCCAAACCGTTGGCGCTGACATTCAGACCCATCTCTCCTGCCGGACCATCGGCATGAATGATCTCCAGCAGCAGCCGGCTCTGATCGCCGGGGGCGAGGAAACGTGGCACGCTGGCGGTCACAACTACGGGGTCGCGGACGATGACGTCCTGCTCGGCCTGTCCGACACCGGTATCCGACCATGCAATTGCCATCAGCCGGATGGTGCCGTTGAATGCGGGCACGTCGAAACTGACCTGCGCCTGCCCGTTAGCATCAACCGTTACCGGGCCGGTAAAGAATGTCACCAGTTCTTCGGTTGGTGGCGGGCTTTGCATCCCGTCCTTTGACATCGCGTCGCCGCCGGACCGGATCGTGCCCATCGCCCCGTTCAGCCCGTCGATCAGGCGGCCATAGACATCGCGCAATTCGACACCCAGCTTGCGCTGACCAAAGTAATGGTCCTGTGGCGCGGGTGACTGGAACCCTGTCAGGTTCAGAATGCCCAGATCGACGGCAGCGAGTGTGACATAAGCCGTCTCGCCTGCTTTGATCCCATCAACCTGAATGCCGATATCCAGCGCGCCGCGCGGCTGCATGACATAAGGTGCGGTCATGGACACGGTCAGTGCCTTTTCACCCGGGGCCACCCCAGCGTAGCCCAGGCCCAGCGCGCGGGCCGGATTGCGCCCGGCGGCGACATCCATCGGGCGGATCACCGACGCGCTGACATAAGCACCGGCCCCCCATTCTTCGGTCACGGGGAGGGTGATCAGGTTTTCACCTTCGGATACCGGAACCGCCTGCATGGAAATCACACGGTCCGACATGACGGTCACGACTGCGGTGCCCGCATAGCGAGGCACGATCCGGAAGGTAGCCGTATCGCCGACCACATAGTTTTCGGCGTCCAGAGAAGCCTCCAGCAGGTCGGGGGTGTCGTCGGCTGTCGCCGCTGCATACCAGCCTGCATAGAACCGGGTCGACGCGGCGGAATAATCTCCGCCGATGGTTTCGACGATGATCTCGTGACTACCCCAATCCACATCGGCCCCGACGCGCACGGGTGTCGCACCAAGGGTCGCTTTGCCTGTTGCGACACGGGTGCGGGTGGTGACCGGTTCCCAATCCCAGCGGCCGCCCAGCGAGTACCACTGATAGCGGGTTCGGACCTTGTTGATGGTCCATTGGACTTCCATGTCGGCGGGCGACAGGTCAGGGTTCAGCGCGATCAATTCGAACGGTGCTTCGGTGTTTTCTGCGATCACGCCATCAAACAGCGGTTTGATCCCGATCATCACCTTGTCGGGCAGGACAGCTGCGGTCTGTTGACGCTCAACCGGCCTGCCGGACCCTTCCTTCACGCGGGCAGTGACCCGCAGTTCCAGCGGTTGTGACGCGCTGATATCGGGCAGGTCTACGGCCAGATTGGCGACACCATCGGCATCGGTTTTTGCTCCGTCCAGATAGGTTTGCCGGGCGTCAAAGGCGGCATCATATTCGCCAAATCGATAACCCGGATAGCCATCCACATTGCTGGCCCCACGCAAAAGCGCCTCACCCTCCACGCTCAGGTCGGCCCCGATGGCACCAAAGAGATAGCGGGCGTCGATCCGCAGATTTGGCACATCGCCGAGCCGGATCTGGTCCGGTAATTCCATTTCAAAATCAATGCGTTCCGGCAAAAAATCCTCGACCAGAACCGATGTGCGGGCCAGGGGCGGCGCATCGACATCGGCCAATAGCGCAATGCGCCATGTCCCGCGCGGGGCCGTGCTGGCTACTGGCAGAGCAAACACATGACCACCGGACAGATCATCGGTTGAAGTCACACGGCGATATTCCACCCCGTCCGGGCGGGTCAGCACCGCCGTCAGCGGAATACCCGACAGACCATAAGCCCCCTGATCGCGCATCAATGCGGTCACATGAATAGTGTCGCCCGCACGATAAGCCCCGCGATCCGTGGCGACAAACACATCCATCGGCGGGCTGGGCTCACGGCCTTCGACGCCACGGTCTGAAAGATCAAAGGCAGGGTCGGTCAGCGACAGGAAAGTCATGTCGCCCCCCTGTTCAACGGTAACAAGCGCCGGCGCGTTGCCGCCTGTGCCACGGGTCAGGCCATCGGGAAAACGGGCCACGCCGTCTGCATCTGTTTCGACATTTCCTAACACCGCGTTACTGCGCGAAATAAGGGTCACGGACGCCTCTGGTAATGCGTCGGCACTCCCCAATGATCTGACGGCAACGGTCAGGCCATCATTGCCCAGATATGTGGCCACACCCAGGTCAGACAGCACGAACCACTGCGTTGCCGCAGGGCTGTCACGATCCGCGTCCTTGGCCGCAGCTGTCAGAACATAAAGCCCCGCAGGTTCCCCCGCCAACGCCTCGTTGAGCGGTATGCGGGTCAGGATATCGCGGTTCAACTCGCGCCCGACCTCTGCCGTGCCGGACCAGACATCGACCCCGATCTGGGTGGACACGTAGTCCTCTTCATATTGCGAAATCGGGCTGCCCAGCAGACCCTCCTGAATGCTGCGCATGATGTTGCGGTCATCGACGCGGCGCAGCTGCAATTCGACTTCGGTCAGGTTCACGGTCTCAACCGGGACGGCGATATCGCCCAACCGGGGCAGCACATAGGCGCGGCTGACAAATCGCACGGCAGGGGAACGGTCGCGGACATAGAGGGTCAGTTCGACCGGGCGCACCAGGGTTTCACCGCTTGCCGCGGGCAAACCCTCGCGCAGGACGATGCGGTGGCGGCTGCCATGCTCCACCCCTTCAACGCACAACTGGGCATCACTGACACTGACCACCAATTGCGGATCGGCGAGTTGGACAAACGGGGCATAATCGGTGCCAACCTTGATCAGATCTTCGTTGAAGATGGCACAGATACGGGGCGTCGCGCTGTCGCTTTCCACCCGTGTATCGGCAACACGGAAACCGTATTTGCCAATTGCATCGTCCAGCGCAATCTCGGTCTGGCGATTGTAGCGGATATCCTGCGCCAGACGCAGGGCGGGGATCATTGTGCGCCCACGCCCCTGATCTTCCAGAACCTCGGCCATGTATACCGCTGCGGCGCGCCGCGCGATGTCGTCCTTTGCCCGCAGATAAGACGTGATGGTTGCTGTCAGTGCACCGGAATGCGGGCGGTTGTTCGACCCAACCCGAATGCGACCGTAGGCCAGCCAATCTGCGGCCAGGTCAGTTTCGCGGGCCTTCACAGCCGCACGACGCAGCTGGAAATTGTTGCTATGTTCCGGCCAGTTCGACAGCTCCATGAATGTCGCAGCACGGATAAATTCGCGTGCATTCAGAAACGATAGATCAGCGGCACGAGACTGGGCATTGGCCAGAACCTCGGGGTCAGTGGCGTAGACCCGCCCCGATACGGCACCATCGAAGGGAATCACATCTGTGATGTCTGTCTTGGGAAAACATGCGTTCGAACGTTGGTTGAATGTAAACGCCTCGCAACGATCAGTATTCAGGCAGGCTGCCTCACAGGTGCGCAAGGTAGTGTCAAAGATGTTCGCCAGATCGGTGCCAACCAGATCAATCCCCGGTTCATAAATCGTGCGGGTATCGGGGACAGGCCCGTCTGCTGCGGCCGTGTTGCCCAGAAAACCGATGAAAATCGCACAAAAAACAGAGACCAGATAGCGAGTCATGTCGAAACCTCTTCGTCAAATATGCCCAAAGGCTGGCACGGTATCGGATCGCAGACAAGTCAGGGTTTCAGTGGTCAGGATGTCAGGCTTTCATCTGATGTTCATCTAACCGTCCCGCCCCAGTTCATCAAAGCAGGTGAACTTGTGTCATCACGATGGCCCAAAAGTCAGAGCATACACAGTTTCTGACAAGGAAGATGACAATGACCTTTATGACCTCTTTCGACACAACTCTACTCGATGCCGTCAAATGGGCGTTTACAACGCGGCGGGTCAATCGTGCTGATGTTCAAAGTTTCAGCACCGATCTGGGTGCTGCCAGCGCCGGTGACTTGCTGCTTTGCCGGATCGTTGAGATCGGACAGCACAAGAAAATCCAATTGGCCGACCGGCGCAACTCAACCAGTTACCCAGGCGATCTGGTGGTTCTGTGTCTGGCGGACCGCTATGCACCAGACCAGTTTCAGGCCCGGGCCGAGATCGGCAGCGATTTCATTCACCTTGCCGCCAGCGGCGGTGTGGCCGGCACAGTTGAGGCCGCGCATGCCCGCATGGATGAACCAACCCTTCTGAAACCCCTTGCATTGCTGATCAATGGTGATGGCAGGATCATGAATGTCGGTGACTACGCGCTGGACAGCCGGCCGCGCAATGAAACGGCCACCGTCATTGGTGTCTTTGGTGCGTCGATGAATTCCGGCAAGACCACGGCGGCATCCAGCCTCGCTCACGGCTTGAAATCTGCAGGTTACAAGGTGGCAGGCGTCAAGGCGACCGGTACGGGTGCATTCGGTGACTTCAACTCCTTTGAGGATGCTGGCGTGCCGGTATCGGACTTCACCGATGTGGGGATGGCGACAACCTATCGCCAACCGATGGAGCGGATCGAGGAAGGGTTTAATACACTGGTGGCCGCGGCTGCCGAACAAGGGGCCGAGGTTATCGTGGTCGAGATCGCCGACGGTGTGTTTCAGCAAGAAACGCGGGCGGTCCTGCAGGGCAAGGCGATCCGGGACCGGCTTGATGGGATATTATTTGCGGCCCCCGATGCGCTTAGCGCGCTTGGGTCGGTCATCGTGCTGGATTGGCACGGGCTCAGCCCCTTTGCGATCTCGGGTATGGTCAGTTGCTCTCCGCTTGCGGCGACCGAGGCCGAGGAAGTTACCGGCCTGCCCATCCTGTCCCGCGAAGACCTGTGGGACCCTGCCGTGATTGCCGAACATGTGGAACCCCTGATGCGGAACAGACAGATGCAAGAGGTGGCATGACAAAACTTCCCAGATTGATGACAAAGGACCGCATCTGCGATGCGGTCCTTATTCCGGTATTCAGCACTATGCAGGCGGTCGCGATGGGGTTGGGTGCCTTTGCCACCCGCGATGCATTCGCTGCACTGCATACCGGCTATCCGCCTGATCTGCCTGTGCTGACCCAACTTCTGGGTGCGGGTCTGGCCGTTGCCCTGTTTGGATGGTGCATCAAACAGCGGGCCGAGGCATTGGGGCAAAGCTATGCCAACGATCTGCGGATCACCATCTACCGGCATATTGCCGGAATGGACCTTACGGCAGTCGAACAGCGCCGGGTCGGTGCGCTGTCGCTTCGCTTTGTTGGCGATCTGAGTGCGGCGCGCAACTGGTTCGGTCGCGGCCTGCCGCTGGCTATTTCGGCGATATTTGTGTTGCCTGGCGCAGGGGCGGTGCTTTGGCTTCTTAGTCCGCACCTTGCTCTGGCCGCATTTCTGCCTTTGGCGGTAATGGCGGGCCTGACCATCGCTATTGCGGTCGGACTGGAAACGCGACATCGGACGCTTCGCAGCAAACGGGCCACAATATCAATATCAATGATCGAACGGATTGCCGTAGCACCAATGCTTGATCTGTTGGGGCGAACCGACAAGGAAATTGAAACACTTTCAGAGAATGGACAGCGGTTGCGCCGCAACAGCCTGAGCCGGGCCGGGCTGCGCAATGGACTGTCGGGTATGATCGAAGCGGGTGCCGCTATCGCTGGCGTGTGTGTGCTGATCACAGCAGGCATGATTGGCGCGATGACCGGGGCAGTGGCCGCCGCCTTGGCGATGATCGCCATTCTCGTGGCACCTTTGCGGGAGCTGGCGCTGGTCTGGGACCGGTATTGTGCCTGGCGGGTGGCAGGTGAAAAAGCGCAGAACCTGTTGCGGCAGGACAGCGCTAACCGCGAGGTGTCCGGTCATGGGCGGGCTGTCGCCATTTCGGTTGACGGGCCGGTGAGGTTATCAGTTGCAGCAGCGGCGCGAATAACACTCTGCCCTCATCAGATGCCGAAAGACGCAAATATTCTACGCATCATGGCCGGTCTTGACCGGAACAGCGATTTCAAGGTCCGGTTTCAAGCCGAAGGGCACACCGTTACACCGCGCTGCGCGTATATTGGTGATCAACCGGCTATCCTACAGGGCAGTCTGCGACGGGCGCTGACCCTTGGTCTGCATCCCCGACCCAAGGATCGCCGCATCTGCCGGGTTCTGGCCGATTTTGATCTGCGGCATCTTGCAGATGGCCCCAAAGGGTTGGACCGGCGCGTCGCCGAGGCGGGGCGCGATCTGTCAGCACCTGAACAGGTCCGCGTTGAATTGGCCCGGGCTGCGCTTGCCCGGGCTGAGGTTGTCCTGATCGAGGGCAGCCGCGCCGTTTTGGAGCCCCAAACAGAAAGATATCTGGATATCATGCAGCAAGGGACGACATGCACCATCGTTCTGCAGCCGATGGCAGGCCTGCACCGGCTTGATAGCGGCTGCGTGATGGGACACGCTTCCCCAACATTTTTGAAGCGCAAAGATTCCTTGAGGAGACGACCGTGCGCCTGACGACACTTTTTGTATTTTATGCGGGTATCTTTGTTATTTTGATCACTGGCCTGACCGCCGTGACACTCAGTAACCTCAAGCAAAGCCAACGGTGGGATGAACGAACCGAACTGGCGTATGCGTCGCTTGAAGAACACCTGTTGCTTCAATCCAAGGTGTTTCAGTTACTCAAGCAGCATGGGGATGCGCTGATTATCGGTGACCTTGACGGGGGGGCACTGGAAGAGGAGTTGAATGAAAAGATCAAAGGCTCAATCTCGCGGATCAGAACCATCATCGCCAGTGAGATCGAACTTGTGGGCGAAGAGGAATATGAAGAACTGGAACTTCTTGCCCAGATCGAAAGCAAGATCGCCGAAGTGGACGGGGTACTGGCTCGCCTGACCCCCGAGGACGCAGATGCAGCCGATGGCGATGTTCTGGTGGATCTGCTGGACCAGACAATAGATGTCGAACTGGCCACGCTCATTCAGGCAGCGGTCGAAGAGGAACGGGAAGAAGTGAGAGAGACCCGCGCGGCCGCGATTGCCTTTCGCAATGAAATGACAATCGTCACATGGGCCACCATTGCCGCAGCAGTTGTCGCATTGATCGGCGCGCTCTGGTCCTATGCAAGATTGCTGCACCTCCCCTTCCGCAACCTCATCGGCGCCGTAAAGACCTATGGCACCGGCGATTTCGCTAAAGACGTGCCCAAACTCGGGGGGCAGGAATTGCGTGAAATGTCCGGCGTACTTAGCAATATGGCTGCTCTTTTACGCCAGCGGGAACTGGACCAGAGGCAACAGAATGAACTGCTGGAACGCAAGGTCGCCGAGCGGACACATGAGCTGGAGAATCTTTTGCACCAGATCGAAATGTCCGAGGCAAACCGGCGCAGGATGATGGCCGACATCAGCCACGAATTGCGGACGCCGCTGACGATCATCCGGGGCGAGGCAGACGTCGCGCTGCGCGGTACGCTGCGAGATCCGGATGCGGTGTCAGATACGCTTGCACGCATTCGCGATTCCGCACGCCACACTTCGCAGATCGTCGATGACATGCTGCTGGTCGCCCGTCACGAAGCAGGCGAACTGCGCCTTGATCCCAAGGATATCGATATCCGCCAAGTCATCACCGATGCGCAGGATATGTTCGAAGCTCCGATCAAGGTCGTGATCGAGGCCAAGAATACCCGGGCGCGCGTGGACCGGTTGCGCATGCGTCAATGCCTGCTGTCCGTGCTGCATAACGCCTTACGATATGGTGGCCCCGACATTGTGATTGCTGTGCGGGACAACAGTGAATCGCTCGAAATCGCAGTGTCCGACAATGGTCCGGGGATGAGCGATGAAGACAAGGCGCAGGCATTTGAGCGCTTTTATCGCGGCACGAATGCATCGCGGACACCGACCGAAGGCACCGGGCTGGGTTTGCCGATCGTTCGCGCGATCATGCAGGCACATGGCGGCACAGCATCGCTTGTTGATGCCGATGCCGGCGGCCTATGCGTCGTGCTGTCCCTGTCGCGCAAAAAATCACTGTCGCTGGTTGACCTAAAACAGACTGGCTAGGACTCTGAAGTCAGTCATTGTCTGGCGTCGTCGCGCTAGCTCGGCTTATTCATTCAGCTCTTTTCGGACCATCGATACCAATTCAGCTTTCGATGGCGGCTGACGACAACGGACCATGGCACCTCTGACTTTGACAACATCGGGGGCGGCAATGCGCCGATCTTCGTCATAAACAAAGGTTTATTCCCGCTGAGTGCACCCAAAGTTGATTTACGTGAGACACCAAAACCTGATTTACGAAGCTCAACGAAAGTATGTTGTTTGATGAGAGTCGCGAAAGATTCCGAAGATGCACAGCAAACTGGTTGGGGGTGACATGAATATTCTGTTGATCGAAGATGAGACACGTGTCGCAGATTTCTTGCGCCGCGGACTCTCCGGCGAAGGCTGGAATGTGCAGCATGCGCCTGACGGCGAAACCGGCATTGAGATGCTGTCGCAAGACAAGTTCGATGTCGTGCTGCTGGACCTTATGTTGCCAGGTATCAGCGGGCAGGATGTGTGCCGCAAACTGCGAGCGCGTCAGATCAAAACCCCCATCCTGATGCTGAGCGCGCTGGACGCAACCGAAGAGCGTGTCGAAGGGCTTCGGATCGGGGCCGACGACTACCTGCCGAAACCGTTCGACTTTGATGAGCTGGTGGCACGTATCGAAAGTCTGCACCGGCGCGCAAATGGCTATGCCCAATCTGCCGAGGAAACGACATTGCAGTTCGGCGACATCATTTTTGACCGGCTGTCTTACCGTGTCGAGGTGAGCGGCGAACAGGTCGAACTGTCGGCCAAGGAACGCGATATCCTGGTCCTGTTCCTGTCAAACCCCGGGCGGGTGCTGACACGCGAACGGATCTTGAACGCGGTTTGGGGCATGAATTCTGACCCTCTGACGAATGTTGTTGACGTCTATATCGGACGGTTGCGCCGCAAGTTGAGACAATGCGGCGATGTGATCACGACCTTGCGCAACGTGGGCTATCGCATCGGCTAGAAAATACCCGGCCACTCACGGCTGAACGGCGGCACCTATGGTGTCGCCGTTTCTATGTGTACGGCCCGCTGAAACGTCATTTTGCGGCGTTATGACAAAACCTTCATGCACCTGTCATAAAACTGTCATCTTGGCGAAAGGCGCATGCCATTCGGCCCGAATATCCCTTCATCAAAACAAGCGCGGTAGGTCGGGTAACTCCCGGCGCATCGCAAGATATGAAGAGTGGAATGATGACTGATTTTCTGGACCTTGGCGTTGTGATCCGCTTTGCGATCAATCTTTCCGCAATGACGGTGCTTATCTATGCGCTGTTCTACCCGCGCTACAGGGACAAGGAACTGGCAACCGCTGCATCGCTGTTCAACATCTTCGCGTTCGGGGTGCTGTCAATCCTCGGCTCCGTAGAATTCTCACTGGCTGCCGGTTTTGGCCTCTTCGCTATTCTGGCTCTGTTTACGCTCCGGTCCGAACAGATCAGCAAGATTGAGATTACCTATTTTTTCGGGTCGGTCGCCCTCGCTGTGATTTGTTCGATCCAGGGCACGACGCTGCCATTTGTGACCGTCGTGGTCGGGCTGGTGCTGCTGGGGGCCTTTGTCTTTGACCACCCCCGTATCCTCAAATCCGTCGATGGGATCAAAATCACGCTGGACAAGATCGAACATGATGCCCTGTCCGACCCACAAAAAATGCGCACTGACCTGTCGGCAAGGCTGGGGGTCGAGGTGATGAGCTATCAGATTACGGCGCTCAACTACATCACCGATATGGCCCAGATCAACGTCTACTACCGCAAATAAACAAGGGAGAAATGACCATGGACTCGCGAATTGCAGAATGTCTGTCGAC
This sequence comes from Yoonia sp. R2-816, assembly GCF_046762905.1. Classification (NCBI taxonomy): domain Bacteria; kingdom Pseudomonadati; phylum Pseudomonadota; class Alphaproteobacteria; order Rhodobacterales; family Paracoccaceae; genus Yoonia; species Yoonia sp. R2-816. The sequence goes on from NZ_JBKQXN010000329.1 coordinate 281,819, forward strand.
CTTCGACACGATCTCTCTCGATGGACTGAATGGCAAAGCCGCCATGCTGGAACGGCTGGACAACAAATACATCGTCCCCGCAGTACGGCTGGTGCCGGTCTTCACGCAGTTTGGTGAGTTGTTTGACGTGCTTGAGATCAAGGGTAAGCGGGCATTCACCTATGCCACCAACTATTTCGACAATGAAGCCGCGCAATCCTACAACGACCACCATCAGGGGCGGCGCAAACGCTGCAAGGTTCGGATCCGGCACTATGTCGACGCCGGGTTCAGCTATCTTGAGGTCAAACTCAAGGATACCCGCAATGTCACCGTCAAAAAGCGGCTCAAACTGCCGCCATTCGCTGACGGGCTCTGCGAGGAAAGCCGCGCATTCATCGATACCTGCCATACCGATCTTTACGGCGTACCGCTGGGACGCGACCTGCAACCGGCCATCGGGATGGAATACGAACGGATCACTCTTGTCGCCAAAGAAGGGGGCGAACGGATGACAATCGACACAAGGTTGCAGTTTCGCGCCGCCAATGTGGAACGGGATGCATCCGCCGATATGCTCATTCTCGAAACCAAATCGGCGCGTGGCAACGGGATCGCCGACAAGATCCTGCGCAGCCATCACCTGCACCCCACGCGCAAATGCTCGAAATACTGCATCGGGATGGCCGCACTTGGTCAGGTGCAGCGGCACAACCTGTTTTTGCCCGCAATCCGAAAGCTCGCGCTGATGGAGCAGCCTTTGCGTATCACAAAAAACACTGGGATCGCAGCATAGAACGGTTCAAATACTATTGCAGCCGCAGGAACTGCGGATCGACGCGCCGCCAGAAATGCAGCAGATCTTCGGCGACAGATGGTGTCTGGCCCATGGATTGGACGGCATGCACATCTGCAGAAATCAGGGCCGACAGCCTGTAGCCAAGCGGGATGACCGGATCCTCGGTCGCGGCTTCGCGAAAGCTGTCTTCGATCGCTTCGGTCGCGGAGGTGACTGCATAGACCAGCGCGAGAGCAGGCTGGTCCGGCCAGCGTTCTGCCAAATTGCGCACCATTGCCTGTTTGCGTTGGGTGTTGCCGGACAACATCTCTTCCATCACAAACTCGATCATCTGATCCAAAGGGGCCGTACGTTCGGTCGCCATCTTTCACCCGTCTACTCAATCAACACACAGGAGGTGTGTTCTACCAGATTTTGCGGCCAAGTCCCGCGTTTCGTAAAATCTTAATCAATATGGAAAGGATGACGTTAAACATATGTTTTGTATAGCGAATTGCGACCGCCCTATGCAAGCTCCGCAGAGTCCGGCCCGCATCTGATTGAATGCTGTAAAGGCGTGACGCGCCCTAGTTGCAGCGCAGTGTATCGCCCGGCTGCAGCTTTGGCTCCAGCTTGACGATCGGGTCATCTGATATCGTTTCGCCCGCGTTTCGCGCGGCAATGATCTGGGCCGCCTTGACGCCGATTTCCCGCCGACAGGCATCCATCGTGGCCAGTCGTTTCGGCAGGCCGTCCAAAAGCTCGACTCCGTTGAACCCGGCCAACCCGATCTGACCGGGCACATCAACACCTTTCTCCAGAAGGTAGAGCAACCCGCCCGCCCCGATCATGTCGTTCGAGTAGTAAAGAAAGTCGAGGTCCGGGGTCCGTTCGATCATCTTGGCTGTCATTTCTCGGCCCTTGGCGAGGGCAGATCCGCCTGAGTAAAACTCCTGATCGGCAATTTCGATCCCTGCTTTGGCCAGTGTCCGGGTGAACCCTTCGAACCGTTTGCGTGCCCGGTGATCCAGCGGCATCTTGGTGCCCATGAAACCGATGCGCTTGTACCCGGCGGTGATGATTTCCTCGGCCATGATCCGGCCCGCCCGCCGATGCGAAATACCCACGCAGGCGTCAATAGGTTCACCGTCGATATCCATGATCTCGACCACCGGAATGCCTGACTGACGCAACATCGCCTGAGAGGCATCGGAATGTTCCAGCCCGGCAATGATCACGCCTGACGGCCGCCAGGACAACATCTCGAACAGGACCTTTTCTTCTTTCTCGGGCATATAGTCGGTCACACCGACGACCGGCTGCAGTTCGGTATCTTCCAGCGTTTCCGATATGCCTGACAAGACCTCTGGAAAAACCATATTACCAAGGGACGGGATAATCACCGCCACCAAATTTACTCGCTGGGACGCAAGCGCGCCTGCGATTTTGTTGGGTACGTAGCCCAGCCGCTTGGCCGCATCCTGGACCTTTTGGCGCGTCGCCTCGCTCACATCGCCCTTGTTGCGCAATACCCGGCTGACCGTCATTTCACTGACCCCCGAGGCTTCGGAAACATCGCGGAGCGTGAGCGGGCGTTTGATCTGTCGGGTCAAGGGGCGATCCTGCTGTTCGTTCCGTCATTGTTAACGGCCCTTTGGCCCGTTGACCAGATGCCCAAAGGTGGGCATTGAATGGTCTAGCGTGGCCCCGTGGCTCAACTGGATAGAGCAGCCCCCTCCTAAGGGGCAGGTTGCAGGTTCGAATCCTGCCGGGGTCACCAGAACTCCGGCGCGTCGTCAGGCAAGTATGTTAGTGGCGTTTTCATATATGGAATGATTGCGGGCGCTACAGTATTTGTCCTGATATTCGGCTGATTGACCATATACCCTAGCTTGGAAGGGCATCCTCATTGTCTGACCTCAACTCTGACTGTCCAGCATCCCATTTGTTGTAAAACAGACGACAGAAGTCGCGTCTCGGTCGTTCATCTTGTTGGAATAAGGTAGGAATTCGGAGGCACCCTGGCAGAACTGTGCTGCTATTGGTTCATCAGTGCGCCAGATAATCATTTGTGAACCATGTGGAAACGTCCGGTATCGTGTCCAGTGGTTGGCTATTTTTGTCGCGCAGGATATTTGCATCGAACAGGAATCGGTTGATGCTCTCCATCTTCTCGTCATCGATGAGACCAATGGGTTCCCCCGGCTCCTGAAGATATCCGCCCGCGACCAGTGCCTCCATTGAGGCGTGAACGAGCGCTGGGTTCGGCAGCATACCGGCAGTTTCAGCGATCAGAATATCGGCGGCTTGCGCCGGGTTGTTTTGGGCAAATTCATATCCGCGCTGCGTTGCCTGAACGAATGCGCGCGCGGCATCCGGGTTTGCGGCCAGCCACGTGCTATTGCCACCCAGCAGCGTTGTGTGCTGATCAGGCACACCGTAATCAGCATAGCGAAAGGCGCGCTGCGGCCGGTCCAGCAGAATTGAGTTCACGCCTTCCCAAGTGCTGATCTCTAGTGTGAAATCAACACGGCCATTCGCCAGCGCTTCATAGGCCGAGGTCCCAAGCGTTACCGTGTCAAATACGCCTTTGCCCCCGTCATTGCGGATAATGGTTGAAATCAGAGCTTCCTCCCACGCGCTACCGAAACCAGCATATATCATGCCATCCAAGTCAGCAGGGCGCTGAATATCGTCGCGCTCGCCATTGAAGACCAGTCGCCCGGTTTCATGCTGCACAATCGCCATCACGGTTGTCATATCCGCCCCGGTGGCGCGCTGGGTGTGAAAACCAACGGCACTCAGAATGCCGAATTCCGCGATGCCGGTCGCAACCAGTGCCCCGGATGAGGTATCGGTATAGGGCAGGATATCGACATCAAGACCGGCGTCTTCGAACCAGCCTTTCGCCTGTGCCACATACAGGCCCACATGGTTTGTATTGGGTGTCCAGTCGAGCGCGACGCTGAGCTTTTCCTGCGCCGTGGCGGGAAGGGTGGCACAGAAAAATGCGGTTGCGATCAGGTGTTTCATCAGGTTTCTCCGGTTTGGTTAAGTAATATGTCCAGCAGATGCGCCTCGAGCGCATGTGCCTCTGTCGTGATCGGCTGCCCAAGGCGTGGGCGCTGTGCGGGGACCGCGATTTCGGCGCGGATGCGGGCAGGACGGGGTGACAGGACGTAGATCCTGTCGGACAGCGCCACGGCCTCGCGCACGTCATGGGTGATCAGCAGCGTCGTCCAGCGTGCAGTGCGCCAGCGTTCTTCGAACCATGTCTGCATCTGGGTCCGGGTCAGCGCATCAAGCGCGCCAAACGGTTCATCAAGAAGCTGCACGGGCTGGCCTTGCACCACGGTGCGCAACAGCGCCGCACGCTGACGCATGCCACCTGACAGCTGGGCCGGGTAGTGCTGTTCGAAACCCGCCAACCCGAAATCATCCAAGAGCGGCAAAACCCGTTCGCGCGCTGCCTTGCGGGCTAAGCCCCGCACCTCTAGCCCCAAAGTCAGATTATCCAGAACCCGGCACCATGGCAGCAGCGCGTCGCGCTGGGGCATGAAGGCAAAGCGCTGCGGGTTTTCGGCAAGGGGAATGCCGTCATATGTCACGCGACCTGCATCCTGGGTCAGGGCGCCGGTAAGCAGCCGAAAGATCGTCGACTTGCCTGCACCCGATGGCCCCAGAAGCGTGACAAACTCGCCGGTGTTCAGGTGCAGGCTGATATCGTCCAGCACGGGTGTCTCACCCAGCGACAGGCGAATATTCTGCATGCTCAGCACCGTCATGCACCGTCCCCATGGTCGCGCCAGCGCAGGACAGCGCGCTGGATCAGCGCGGTGCAGGCAAACAAAATCAGGGTGAGCAAAGAGCTGATCACAACAGCCGCCAGCACAAGATCGGGCCGAAAACTGTTTTTCGCGTTCAGGATGACGATCCCCAGACCGGCCCGCGCCCCCACATATTCGGCAAAGATCGCGGCCACGACCGCATAGGTGATCGAGATCCGCAGCCCGGCAAAGAAATAGGGCATCGCCGAGGGCAATCGCGCGCGCCGGAAAATGACGCGGCGTGTGGCCCCCATGGACCGCAGCAGGTTTTCAATCTCCGGATCGGTTGCGGCATAACCATCCACCAGGGCGACCAGCATCGGAAAGAATGTCACCAGCGCGACCAGCAGGACCTTCGGTGTCAGATCGAAGCCGAACCAGAGCACCACCAAGGGTGCGATGGCGACGAGGGGCAATGTCTGACTGACAACAAAGATCGGGAACAGGGCCCGCCGCACCCGTGGCATGAAATCCAACATGATCGACAGCCCGAAGGCGACGGTGAGGGACAGCGCGAACCCCGCAAAAGTCGCCCGCAGGGTGGGGATCGTGTTGTCCCACAGCATCGTCCGGTTCAGCACGATCTGGCTCAACACCCGCGACGGTGCAGGCAGCATCAGGGGCGAAATCCCCGACAGGCGAACATAAACTTCCCAGATCAGAAAGGCGCTAAGCAGGCTGAGTGCGGCAGGAATGCCGCGGGCCAGCCCTCCGCCGGGATGGCGGGGCAGGGGGTGCAGCATGGGATCAGCGCTTGCTTGGGCTGTTTGCGGATACCGTCAGGTCAATCGTGACATGTCCATTGGGTGGCCCGAACTGGCAGAATGCCTGCTCAAGCGTGGCAAAGACCGAGCCTGCATCCCCGGTCAGCCGGGTGCAGAAATTCTTGGATCGGTCAAACGTGCCGCTTTGTTTGAGGAAATCAATGCAGCCCATGATCTCTGCCATGTGATCACCCGCGCCCAAGACATAAAGCGAAAACTGCGCATCGGCAGTCTGATCCGTTTTGGCGGCGCCAGACAGGGCAGAAAGGGCCGTCTTCTGGCGTGATGCCAAGCGTTCTGATGGATTGGCCATCGCGTCGGTCCGGCAGATCGGATCATCGGGTTCTCCGGGACACCCGCGCGACAGGGTCGCCCGCAACACGATATGATGGCCGGACCGGGCCGCAGCGACATAAAGATCACGCAGGGCGGGAAACAGGACCTCGGGCGGGCCGACCATCAAGGTCGAGATATCATCGGTTTCAATGCGCAGCCTATCGCGCCAGGGATCAAGTGCATTGAGTGAAGAGAGGATGGTGTCGATGAACCCATCGGTCATCGGGTAAAGAGAGACTTGCGCGCCTGCAAACATTTCTGTCCTCCTTGCTACGCTGGCATTATCCAGATCAGCTTTGAGGGTCCGCAGGCTTTGCACCCGCATCTCAGCCACGGCAATACGCGGCACCCCTGAGTAACCCAAGCTTGAGTCGATCAGCGCCGGAACGCAAGCGGAAAACGCTGCGTCTTGTCAAAATCCCGGTATTCTTTGCCAACGCTTCAATCGACGAATGTGCTAGGAGTACGAGCAAACCCAAGCGTTCGCCAAGTCGGTATCAAATATTGTGCTGAAGGAAAAATGGTGCAGGAGAGGACCCTATTTTTCAGCATAGGCATTTGATATCAAAGACTTAGTATCCGTGTGGTTTTGGTTGATACCCCCAACGGTACCCCCAGATAAGGAGTCATTATCAGGTTCGAGTGCAGACCGATGACCCACACGAACATCAAACGTTCCCTCTGCAGAACATACAATATCAGGCTTAACAGGCCAACAGATGACGCAAGTTTTCTTGATCAGCAGCGAAATTTCACTAGTCTGATGTCTCCTCGGGGAACTTGTCGAAACCCGAGCATCGCGATGCTCTTCTATCTAGGAGAGATCGTGATGAGGATACTTTCAAAACGCCAGGTCAAGGAGTTGATCTTGTACTCACCGCAACACACCGCACGTCTGGAGAAGGCAGGCCTATTCCCCAAGCGGGTACAGCTGGGCCCGAATCGCGTAGGTTGGGTTGAGAGTGAAGTGCTGGAGTGGCTTGAACAACGCCTGGCGCAACGCGAAGTGCTGAACTGACACTCCTGAAAGGGAGCTGGGTGGCCGGGGTTGCAAACCCGGCCGCCCTACCGAAAGTCGGGCGGGAAGCGGTAGTTTGCTTCAGTGTGCACCAACGGCCGCGATGCGCAGGAAGCCGACTTTGCAAAGTTTGGGTCGGCCCATTCCAGATGTAGACCGATACAATGAGCGCCGCGATGCAGCTTCCCCAAAGCAGACGTTGCTGGATAGAGCAGCATCAGGGATTTACGGAAGGCTTCGAATTGCTGACGGCATTGGACAAATGATTGACATGAACTGATGATGAAAGCTTTCAACTCTTGGCGCAACGTACATTCTGTCCTTACCTTGTTGATTTTATGACGTTGTCTCTTTGCCATTGACGGTGATCGGCACCACAAGTTCTATCACACATGTGGTGGGGGCGATTCTTGTTTAGGTAGAAGTTATGAAGAAATCTGTATTACTGGTGCTTGTCGCCATTGCGCTGGCTGCTTGTGCAAAGCGTCCTGACGCCATTGCACCAGTTTCGATGGGAAACGCATTCAGCAGTGTATCATGCAATCAAGCGCGAACTATGCTGAACACCGAGCGATCGCAGCTCGCAACTTTCTCGGCAGCGCAGAACACTGCGGCAAACAATGACGCTTTAGGGGTGTTTTTGATCGGAGTGCCGATGGGTAGTGTCAGTGGTGGAGACAATGAAGGCAACATCGCCGCGTCGAAGGGAAAAATTCTCGCATTGGAAAATCGTCTATTGACTTGCTAAAAGGTCCTTGTCTGGGTCGGTAAACGTGCTTCCGGCCCGAAACTGCCATTTGACCGTCGAACAATCTGCTGCAGTGTAGTCCGAAAATCCTGCAACTCGCTGCAGCAACAAAACGAATGGGCTACCGACGATCAGGAACGCAACAAAGAAGCAAAATTCGATGCCAGCGACTTTCTCGCCGACATCCGGCCCACTGCGCACCTGTGTCCGGTCCGTCTACGGACGGCGCTAGTTTCCTTCTCCCATGACAAAACGAATCCAGCTCTGTTTGGCTTGCGCTGAAAGGCAGTGCCAACACTTCTTCGCGAATTCTGGACCCTCAAAGGTGGCTCCACACTTGCGGCATGCTCCGTTGTGTCGGCGACTTCGGGGCCAATTCACCTTCTTAAATGGAACTACATTTTCAGTCGGGTCGGAGTAAATCAACATAGACTGGGGATACGCAACTCCTTGCAACGAGTTGTCTTTTCGACATCGTGAGTTTGATTTCAGCAACTTGCTTCTCCCTCCATCAGTTGTCGGGCAAATCTTTCCATGGCAAGCCATCAGTCATCACCATCTGTTCAAAATGTTGATCAAAAGTATTAAGAAAGTGTAAAGTAGGTTGATGTTTTTCATCAAAAAGAAGGATTTTGGTGGCCCACTCCTTGTGTTATTCTGACATTAGCGGTTTCAAAAAAATGAACGGCTGGGGCCTGCAAGACTGCTTGACTTTTCATGGCTACTATATGCAGCAGAGACTTGTGCTGCAGCCGAACTGCTGGCAAGAATTCTACGACCATAGCGTGCGGGCATTTCTGGTGACGACCAACGCCCGGCAACCATTATTGACGAAAGATCACATCCCAGCCTGAATGCGTCTTGTACCCCACCGACGCGCATGCTGTGAGACGACACGTCATCTCGCCCAAATCGACGCTTGAAAATCCTCGAGATGGTGGCGGTATCTAGCGGCGTCTTTGTGCCATTCTTCTGCGACTTCGTAAATACAGGGTCACTCTTCTTCAGCCTGGCCAACTTGATCCATGCATCCACTGCTCCAGTCCCTTCGGCAGACAAAAACGCATATGCGCCTTCCCCATATTGGTCAGTTTTTGATCTGATGATGAACAAGAGGCTTGAACCATCATTTTGGCGACAGATGTGCTCGACGCGCAGAGCAATAAGTTCGCTGGCGCGGCACCAACTGTCCGAAGCAGTCAAGAGTAGAGCGCGGTCTCGGACGTCAATTCGGGTCGTCCCGAGCGAAGAAACGGTTTCTAAAACGTCACTCTTACTCAATGGTGCCGCCTGTTTGATTGCGGTCCCAAAGCGTCGCTTCACGCTTTTGAGCGCCAAGTCGACCAGACGATGGTGGCTCGGCGAGCCGAGAAACTCCGCTTTGTGCATTTCGCTGATTGCCCAGAGTCGACACTCAATGGTAGTTGGACGAAGCTGGCCGCCGAGGCTTTCCACGTAGTCTGCAACGACAGTCGGCTCGATCGGCAGGTCAGTGGAATGACCATTCGCGACCAGCCATTTCAAGAATGAGGATTTCATCTGTCGTAAGTTTCGACGTGTTTGAGGGGCAAAGGCTTCTTCGGATCGCCGTTTATACTCATCGATCATCTGCTGTCGTCTGTCAGCGTTTGCATCTACGAGTTCCGATAGTACGCGCATTCTCTCTGCACTACGTTCCTGACGACGCATCATGGCATCAATCCTTTGTTAACGGTTCTATGTTGTTGTTGAATAACTACTTTGATCCAGTATGGAACTAAATGGAGTGATCATGACATCGAAAGCAATTGCAATCAGGTTTGATGAGCTCGCGCATCTTGATAGAGCGATGATCGCAGCCCGTACTCTTGGTCTGCAGAGAATTGTCATAAGAAGCTTAGCGCAGACTGATACGGATGCTGCTGCCGTTGCAGCCGCTAACGAGACTGCCATGAATGCCGTGAACGAGGAATTGGAGCGCCGTGACTTAAAGCTGATGAACAGTTTTGAATATTCAGTTCGGCTATTATGATCTGCACTTGGAGATCGCCCTATAAGTACGCTCTTTCCGTTTGCTCGAAACAACATGGCACCGACAATCTTTTTTTTGTGATTGCCGGTGCCAAATTCACTGAACAGACAGACCTTGGGTCAATACCAATTACTGGCCCGACTCTTACCGGCAAATGTGTCCAATTCTGGGCCTTTTCGACTGGCTTTTTGTGCAGGTCACCAGAACGTCGTTGCAATTTTAGCGACGGCGAGGATTGGACTCTAGCGATTCAACATGCGACTTTAATAACGACGCAAAAGGCCAAATCAGCTGGCCACAAGGAGAGATTTTGGTAGCGGTGTAGTTGCCTGAGTTATGTTTGGCAAAGAGGCTCCGTTGCCAGAATATCTCCATGGAAGTATTGAGGTTACGAACGGACCACGATCCCCATCTGCTATGAGCACCCGCAATGCTTCGCCCGTCTGCGCATCAGCAAATCCACACTTTTGAAGTGTATCGAGACCTAGAAATACTTCAGCACCCGAGGCAAAATCATGAACGAATCCGAAGCCGCGTTGATAATCGAACCAAGACACCCTAACCGGAATTGACATGGCAACATCGACGGCGATTTCTTCATCGACCGCGATGGTGTTCAACGGCGGTCGAATGGAAAGAATCCTAGCCGCTCTCCGACCAGCTTTGCCCTCCTCCAAAATAAATTCAACTTCGCATCCCTCATACGTGGAGTTCTGGCCGAAGTTTCTTAATACATTGCGATGTAGCAATACGTCGCCGTCAACCTCTGCTGCGCGAATGAACCCGTAGCCCTTCTCCGGATCAAACCACCGCACCTGGCCAGTGGTCCTGTCTGTTAATCCAATCCAATCGCTAACAACGCCATCCATTTTTCTTCCTTTCAAGACAATCCTAATATTAGGTTCGGAGCAGACGGTGAGGAGGAGAAGTGAGTGCGTCCGCTCCGAAACTTTGTTGAGTAGTTGGGTGCAAAGTATGCCAGGCAATGCTCGCATAAAGCGAGTTAACGAAGAGTTAATAGAAAATGACGATTTTAGGGCGATGTCACTGCACCTTGTCGAGGAGTTGGGAGCCGAGTTGGCTCTGCCCGCGCGAAGCTTCTCAGTCGCTCCACCAAAGTAAATGATTTCACGAATGGCCGCTTCTGAAAGTGGAGCAACTTTTTTCGCACGTACCGCGAACTTCAGCATTCGCCCGACCTGCAGGAACTCTATGTCTCCATTGGGCTGGCACCTGTCATACGACTAAAACCGTCAGATGTCGGCAGCGAGCCCAGAGCTACGAATGCCGCTGGATGCACGAATGCCCGTTGTCGGTGCCAGCATACACTTTCATCTGGCGGCAGTTCTTCGCCGACTTCCAGATCTGGCTTGGCGAGGCAGGTGTGAGCGGATTAGACAGACGTATCTTTGCTATTGATGACACCGATGGAATTCAGGAAAGGCGCTCTATTGATACTCCAGCCCTCAATTAAGGCAGCAATAGCCTTGTCTCTTATTTCAGTTTCTGCTGCGTCGGCACAGGTCGATATCGTTCTAGACCAAGATAAGTTTGTAGACAGACTTGGTGATCGGGAGTCGAGCTTTCTGGCTCTCGATCTAACTACTGGCCAACGTTGTCTTCTGGAAGGCAGCGATCTAGAAAAACGCTACCCGCCGTGGTCGACATTTAAGATCCCGAATACCATAATTGGTTTGGAGGCAGACGCCGCAACCAGTATTGACCATTGGCGCGATTGGGACTCCGTCTCGCGTCCTGCCGAGGCCTACTGGCCCGAAGCGTGGAGACAAGGTCAGACGCTGAGGTCGGCGTTTCAGCGCTCATCCGCATGGTACTTTCAGGACCTTGCATTGGACGTCGGTGCAGAACGCTATCGCGAAGACCTTCAAGATTGGGGCTACGGCAACGCGAATGTACCCGATGGCCACGATAGTTTTTGGCTTGGTGGGCCGCTTAAGGTTTCGGTCACAGAAAAGGTACATTTTCTGAAAAACCTGCTGACCGGCGAATTCACCGTCAAGGAAGGACACATCGCAGACTTGATCGAGATTTCAAGAGTCGGACATTTTGGAAGCTTTACGCTCCATGGAAAGACGGGTTCCGGTCCAGTCCGTCCTGGTGAATTTTCCGGTGCATTCGAGGGCTGGTACGCAGGTTGGTTGATGCAAGACGAAAAAGCTTTAGTCACTTTTGCACATCATGTGCATGGTGATAATTTCGAATCCATCAGAACCTTCCGGCTGGATTTCGCAGAAACCTTATTGGCGGCGTGCGGGATGAATGATGATGAAAGTTGAGGGCTGAGAAAGCATTCGATATCGCCTATCTCGCTCGACATATTCGAAACGGTCAAGCTCTGCAGACAGTCCGTGATCTCTGAAATTGTGGAAATTACAGTCTTTTTTCGGTCGGAAGGCCAAACTCGCCAAAGCAGGCATTCATGGCACTGTCCTGTGTGTCCGCTTTGGGCTGAGGCTGTGTGGAAACGTCTTTGGTTTTTCAGCTTTAAAGGTTTTCTGGTGGTTTTCTTTGGGGTTTTCGATTTCTGGACCATTTTGGGACTTATTGCGCTGGAGCGGGGTGGAAGCCGGACTCTTTTGACGTTTC